>NZ_JAJSRO010000013.1:0-165693 GCF_021283425.1 Pseudomonas sp. NMI542_15
GGTAAGACCACTCTGACCGCAGCTCTGACTCGCGTCTGCTCCGAAGTTTTCGGTTCGGCAGTCGTTGAGTTCGACAAGATCGACTCGGCTCCGGAAGAAAAAGCGCGCGGTATCACCATCAACACCGCTCACGTCGAGTACAACTCGAACATTCGTCACTACGCTCACGTTGACTGCCCAGGTCACGCTGACTACGTGAAGAACATGATCACCGGTGCTGCCCAGATGGACGGCGCGATCCTGGTTTGCTCGGCCGCCGATGGTCCGATGCCACAAACCCGTGAGCACATCCTGCTGTCCCGTCAGGTTGGCGTTCCGTACATCGTGGTCTTCCTGAACAAGGCTGACCTGGTAGACGACGCTGAGCTGCTGGAACTGGTCGAGATGGAAGTTCGCGACCTGCTGTCCACCTATGACTTCCCAGGCGACGACACCCCGATCATCATCGGTTCGGCTCGTATGGCGCTGGAAGGCAAAGACGACAACGAGATGGGCACCTCCGCCGTCAAGAAGCTGGTTGAAACTCTGGACAGCTACATCCCAGAGCCAGAGCGTGCTATCGACAAGCCGTTCCTGATGCCAATCGAAGACGTATTCTCGATCTCGGGTCGTGGTACCGTTGTTACCGGTCGTATCGAGCGTGGTATCGTCCGCGTTCAGGATCCGCTGGAAATCGTTGGTCTGCGTGACACCACCACCACCACCTGCACCGGTGTTGAGATGTTCCGCAAGCTGCTGGACGAAGGTCGTGCTGGCGAGAACTGCGGCGTTCTGCTGCGTGGTACCAAGCGTGACGACGTTGAGCGTGGCCAGGTTCTGGTCAAGCCAGGTTCGGTCAAGCCGCACACCAAGTTCACCGCAGAAGTCTACGTCCTGTCGAAGGAAGAAGGCGGTCGTCACACTCCGTTCTTCAAAGGCTACCGTCCTCAGTTCTACTTCCGTACCACTGACGTGACCGGTAACTGCGAACTGCCGGAAGGCGTTGAAATGGTAATGCCAGGTGACAACATTCAGATGACTGTTACCCTGATCAAGACCATCGCAATGGAAGACGGTCTGCGCTTCGCTATCCGTGAAGGCGGTCGTACCGTCGGCGCCGGCGTCGTAGCAAAAATTATTGAATAAGTAGTTGATTTACTTGATCAGGCCGGTATAATGGCCGGCCTGATACAGCGTTACAGGTCAGTAGCTCAATTGGCAGAGCGACGGTCTCCAAAACCGTAGGTTGGGGGTTCGATTCCCTCCTGACCTGCCATTTCACTTCGGTGTGATGGCTTTCTTCTCACAGGATCCTCCTTGATGACTCCCAAAACTGAAGCCCAAGAATCGCGTTTTGATCTGTTCAAGTGGCTGGCTGTAGTTGCTTTGGTGGTTGTAGCTGTTGTGGGTAATCAATATTACTCCGCCTCTCCGATCCTGTATCGCGTTCTCGCACTTCTCGTCCTGGCTGCTGTCGCAGGCTTTGTAGCTCTGCAGACTGCGAAGGGCAAGTCGTTCTTTGCGTTGGCGAAGGAAGCTCGTACCGAAATCCGTAAAGTCGTGTGGCCGACCCGCCAGGAAACCACCCAGACCACGCTGATTGTCGTGGCTGTCGTGCTGGTTATGGCACTGCTGCTGTGGGGTCTTGATTCCCTGCTCGGCTGGGCGGTCTCCCTGATCGTTGGCTAAAGGTGTCCCGTGGCTAAGCGTTGGTATGTTGTGCATGCTTACTCGGGTTACGAGAAGCATGTAATGCGCTCCCTGATTGAGCGCGTCAAGCTGGCTGGCATGGAAGACGGTTTCGGCGAGATCTTGGTTCCGACCGAAGAAGTCGTCGAAATGCGCAACGGCCAGAAGCGCAAGAGTGAGCGTAAATTCTTCCCTGGCTATGTACTGGTCCAGATGGAGATGAACGAAGGGACTTGGCACTTGGTCAAGGACACCCCTCGTGTGATGGGCTTTATTGGCGGTACCGCAGACAAGCCTGCACCGATCACCGATAAAGAAGCTGAAGCTATCCTGCGTCGCGTTGCTGACGGTAGCGACAAGCCGAAGCCGAAGACACTGTTCGAGCCAGGTGAAGTGGTTCGTGTCATTGACGGTCCGTTCGCTGACTTCAATGGTAGTGTCGAAGAGGTTAACTACGAAAAGAGTCGCCTCCAGGTGGCGGTGCTCATTTTCGGTCGCTCTACTCCGGTGGAGCTCGAGTTCAGCCAGGTCGAAAAGGTCTAGGCGGACGAAGCATCCCAAACCCCGCAGCCCTGTGTGTTGCGGGGTTTTGTCGTCACTGGGATAAAACGCAAGTCATCCGGGGAGCCATCAGGCGTTCGTACCCGATTTTGGAGTAGCTCATGGCTAAGAAGATTCAGGCTTACATCAAGCTGCAAGTTAAGGCCGGCCAGGCCAACCCAAGCCCACCCGTTGGTCCAGCACTGGGCCAACACGGTGTGAACATCATGGAATTCTGCAAGGCCTTCAACGCCCGTACCCAGGGTCAAGAAGCCGGCCTGCCGACTCCTGTGATCATCACTGTCTACAGCGACCGTAGCTTCACCTTCGAGACCAAGAGCACCCCTGCCTCGGTTCTGCTGAAGAAAGCTGCTGGCCTGACCAGTGGTTCGGCTCGTCCGAACACCGTTAAAGTCGGTACCGTTACCCGTGCTCAGCTGGAAGATATCGCCAAGGCAAAACAGGCTGATCTGACCGCTGCTGACCTGGACGCTGCTGTACGCACCATCGCTGGCTCTGCCCGCAGCATGGGCCTGAACGTGGAGGGTGTGTAATGGCTAAGCTGACCAAACGCCAAAAGGCAATCGCCGAAAAAATCGAAGCAGGCAAGGCCTACAACTTCGAAGAAGCGGCAACTCTGCTGGCCTCGCTGCCTGCTGCCAAGTTCGTCGAGTCCTACGACATCGCCGTTAACCTCGGTGTTGACCCGCGTAAATCCGACCAGGTCGTTCGTAGCGCTACTGTGCTGCCACACGGCACTGGCAAGACCGTTCGCGTTGCTGTCTTCACCCAGGGTCCAGCTGCTGAAGCCGCTCTGGCTGCCGGCGCTGACCGCGTAGGTATGGACGATCTGGCTGCCGAAATGAAAGCCGGCGATCTGAACTATGACGTCGTCATCGCATCGCCTGATGCCATGCGCGTTGTAGGTCAGCTGGGTCAGGTTCTGGGTCCTCGCGGCCTGATGCCTAACCCGAAAGTTGGTACCGTTAGCCCAGACGTAGCCACTGCCGTGAAAAACGCCAAGGCTGGTCAGGTTCGCTACCGTACCGACAAAAACGGTATTATCCACACCTCCGTTGGCAAGGTCGGCTTTGAAGCTGGCAAGCTGAAGGAAAACGTTGAAGCCCTGATCGCTGATCTGAAGCGTATCAAACCAGCTTCGTCGAAAGGTATCTACGTCAAGCGCGTTACCCTGAGCACCACCATGGGCCCAGGTCTGGTCATCGATCAGAGCTCGCTGAACGTGTAAGAACATGGCGGTGCGATTCGTCTCGCCGCCAGCAAAAATTGGGGTCCCTGCCTGGCGGGGGCTATCCAAGACCGTAGGTGGCGCAAGCCTTAAAACACCAGCCCACGCAGATGGTGCTCCCGATTCGTTACCGAATCAGACACCAAAACGACATCCGGCTTCGGCCAGATGAAACGGTAAAAACCAGGAGTAAACCCGTGGCAATTAAACTCGAAGACAAGAAGGCCATCGTCGCTGAAGTCAACGAGGCTGCCAAAGTCGCTCTGTCCGCTGTTGTGGCTGATGCCCGTGGTGTGACTGTAAGCGCAATGACCGGACTCCGTAAAGAGGCCCGCGAGGCTGGCGTTTACGTACGTGTCGTACGTAACACCCTGCTCAAGCGCGCTGTTGAAGGCACCGAGTTTTCGGTCCTCAACGACGCGTTCAAAGGCCCGACCCTGATTGCTTTCTCCAACGAACACCCGGGCGCTGCTGCTCGTCTGTTCAAAGAGTTCGCCAAGGGTCAGGACAAGTTCGAGATCAAGGCAGCTGCGTTTGACGGCAATTTCATTGCAGCGAACCAGATCGACGTGTTGGCTACCCTGCCGACCCGCGACGAAGCTATTGCACGACTGATGAGCGTTATTCAAGGCGCCACCAGCAAGCTGGCTCGTACTCTGGCAGCCATTCGCGACCAGAAAGAAGCTACCGCTGCCTAAGGCACGCGAACTCTTTCAAAATCATTTGTTTAATTTGATGGCTGCGTAGGCCTTCACCCCAATACAGGATTTAAGTCATGTCCCTGACTAACGAGCAAATCATCGAAGCAATCGGCCAGAAAACCGTTCTGGAAGTTGTTGAGCTGATCAAAGCAATGGAAGAAACCTTCGGCGTGACCGCTGCTGTTGCCGCTGCTGGCCCAGCTGCTGCTGCCGCTGTTGTTGAAGAGCAGACCGAGTTCAACGTTGTTCTGGTTGAAGCCGGCGAGAAGAAAGTGAACGTGATTAAAGCCGTTCGCGAGCTGACCGGTCTGGGCCTGAAAGAAGCCAAAGAGAAAGTCGATGGCGCTCCTCAGGTTGTAGCTGAAGGCGTTTCGAAAGAAGCCGCTGAAGACGCTAAGAAGAAGCTGGAAGAAGCAGGCGCTAAAGTCGAGCTGAAGTAATTTCGACTTTGCGATGCCAGCCTGAGCGTTGAGCACAAGGCTGATGGCTGGTGGCTTATGCCACCGGCCTTTTTCCGTTATTGGCGGTCGGTCAAGCCGGCCCCGATAACAAGCTGCAAGACACCCACGTGGGTGGCGCAAACCAAGGGGTTTGCACGATTTTCTGGCTGCTCCCGCCGGGAGAAGCCAAACAAGCAGGTGACCAAGCTGGGGAACGCTGATGGCTTACTCATACACTGAGAAAAAACGTATCCGCAAGGACTTTAGCAAGTTGCCGGACGTCATGGATGTGCCTTACCTCCTGGCCATCCAGCTGGATTCGTATCGCGAATTCCTGCAAGCGGGAGCATCCAAGGATCAGTTCCGCGACGTCGGCCTGCACGCGGCCTTCAAATCGGTATTCCCGATCATCAGCTACTCCGGCAATGCTGCCCTGGAGTATGTAGGCTATCGCCTGGGCGAGCCTGCCTTCGATGTGAAGGAATGTGTCCTGCGTGGCGTGACCTTCGCGGTCCCACTGCGGGTCAAGGTGCGCCTGATCATCTTCGACAAGGAATCGTCGAACAAAGCGATCAAGGACATCAAAGAGCAAGAAGTCTACATGGGTGAAATCCCCCTGATGACTGAGAACGGTACCTTCGTTATCAACGGTACCGAGCGTGTGATCGTTTCCCAGCTGCACCGTTCGCCTGGTGTGTTCTTCGACCACGACCGTGGCAAGACTCACAGCTCCGGCAAGCTGCTGTACTCCGCTCGCATCATCCCTTACCGCGGTTCCTGGCTGGACTTCGAGTTCGACCCGAAAGACTGCGTGTTCGTACGTATCGACCGTCGCCGCAAACTGCCGGCGTCGGTGCTGTTGCGCGCCCTGGGTTACAGCACTGAAGAAGTGCTGAACACCTTCTACACCACCAACGTGTTCCACATTTCCGGCGAAAAACTCAGCCTGGAACTCGTGCCGCAGCGTCTGCGTGGTGAAGTTGCGGTCATGGACATCCATGACGAAACCGGCAAGGTCATTGTCGAGCAGGGCCGCCGTATTACTGCGCGCCACATCAACCAGCTCGAGAAGGCCGGCGTCAAGCAGCTGGACGTTCCAATGGAATACGTCCTGGGTCGCACCACTGCCAAGGCCATCGTGCACCCGGCTACTGGCGAGATCCTGGCTGAGTGCAATACCGAGCTGACCACTGATCTGCTGATCAAAGTCGCCAAGGCACAGGTCGTCCGTATCGAGACCCTGTACACCAACGACATTGATTGCGGTCCGTTCATCTCCGACACCCTGAAGATCGACACCACCAGCAACCAGCTGGAAGCCCTGGTCGAGATCTACCGCATGATGCGTCCAGGCGAGCCGCCGACCAAGGATGCCGCCGAGACCCTGTTCAACAACCTGTTCTTCAGCGCCGAGCGTTACGACCTGTCCGCTGTCGGTCGCATGAAGTTCAACCGTCGTATCGGTCGTACCGAGATCGAAGGTTCAGGCGTGCTGAGCAAGGAAGACATCGTCGAGGTCCTCAAGACCCTGGTCGATATCCGTAACGGCAAAGGCATCGTCGACGACATCGACCACCTGGGTAACCGTCGCGTACGTTGCGTCGGCGAGATGGCCGAGAACCAGTTCCGCGTTGGCCTGGTGCGTGTAGAGCGCGCGGTCAAGGAACGCCTGTCGATGGCGGAAAGCGAAGGCTTGATGCCGCAGGACCTGATCAACGCCAAGCCGGTTGCGGCGGCGGTGAAAGAGTTCTTCGGTTCCAGCCAGCTGTCCCAGTTCATGGACCAGAACAACCCGCTCTCCGAGATCACCCACAAGCGCCGCGTCTCTGCGCTCGGCCCGGGCGGTCTGACCCGTGAGCGTGCTGGCTTCGAAGTCCGTGACGTACACCCGACTCACTACGGCCGTGTGTGCCCGATCGAGACCCCTGAAGGTCCGAACATCGGTCTGATCAACTCCCTGGCGGCCTATGCCCGCACCAACCAGTACGGCTTCCTGGAAAGCCCGTACCGTGTGGTGAAGGAAGGCGTTGTCAGCGACGACATCGTGTTCCTGTCGGCAATCGAAGAAGCGGATCACGTCATCGCCCAGGCTTCGGCCGCGATGAACGACAAGAAGCAACTGATCGATGAGCTGGTAGCTGTTCGTCACCTGAACGAATTCACCGTCAAGGCGCCGGAAGACGTCACCCTGATGGACGTTTCGCCGAAGCAGGTAGTTTCCGTTGCTGCGTCGCTGATTCCGTTCCTCGAGCACGACGACGCCAACCGTGCGTTGATGGGTTCGAACATGCAGCGTCAGGCTGTACCGACCCTGCGTGCTGACAAGCCGCTGGTAGGTACCGGCATGGAGCGCAACGTTGCCCGTGACTCCGGTGTCTGCGTGGTTGCTCGCCGTGGTGGCGTGATCGACTCGGTCGACGCCAGCCGTATCGTTGTTCGCGTCAACGACGACGAGGTGGAAACCGGCGAAGCAGGTGTAGATATCTACAACCTGACCAAGTACACCCGCTCGAACCAGAACACCTGCATCAACCAGCGTCCGCTGGTCAGCAAGGGTGACAAGGTTCAGCGTAGCGACATCATGGCCGACGGCCCGTCCACCGACATGGGTGAGCTGGCACTGGGTCAGAACATGCGCATCGCGTTCATGGCGTGGAACGGCTTCAACTTCGAAGACTCCATCTGCCTGTCCGAGCGTGTGGTCCAGGAAGATCGCTTCACCACCATCCACATTCAGGAACTGACCTGTGTGGCGCGTGACACCAAGCTTGGCCCAGAGGAAATCACTGCGGACATCCCGAACGTGGGTGAAGCTGCACTGAACAAACTGGACGAAGCCGGTATTGTCTACGTGGGTGCTGAAGTCGGCGCTGGTGACATCCTGGTTGGCAAGGTCACGCCAAAAGGCGAAACCCAGCTGACTCCGGAAGAAAAACTGCTGCGCGCAATCTTCGGTGAGAAGGCGAGCGACGTTAAAGACACCTCCCTGCGCGTGCCAACTGGCACCAAGGGCACTGTCATTGACGTACAGGTCTTCACCCGTGATGGCGTCGAGCGCGATAGCCGCGCTCTGGCCATCGAGAAGATGCAGCTGGACGAGATTCGCAAGGACCTCAACGAAGAGTTCCGCATCGTCGAAGGTGCAACCTTCGAGCGTCTGCGTTCTGCCCTGAACGGCCAGGTGGTCGACGGTGGCGCGGGCCTGAAGAAAGGCACCGTGGTCACCGACGAAGTGCTGGACGGTCTGGAGCACGGCCAGTGGTTCAAACTGCGCATGGCTGAAGATGCACTGAATGAGCAGCTGGAAAAGGCTCAACAGTACATCGTCGACCGTCGCCGTCTGCTGGACGACAAGTTCGAAGACAAGAAGCGCAAGCTGCAGCAGGGCGATGACCTGGCTCCGGGCGTACTGAAGATCGTCAAGGTCTACCTGGCAATTCGCCGTCGCATCCAGCCGGGTGACAAGATGGCTGGTCGTCACGGTAACAAGGGTGTTGTCTCGGTCATCATGCCGGTTGAAGACATGCCGCACGATGCCAACGGTACTCCGGTCGACGTCGTACTGAACCCGCTGGGTGTACCTTCGCGTATGAACGTTGGTCAGATCCTTGAAACCCACCTGGGCCTCGCGGCCAAGGGCCTGGGCGAAAAGATCGACCGCATGATCGAAGAGCAACGCAAGGCTGCTGAGCTGCGCGTATTCCTGACCGAGGTCTACAACGAGATCGGCGGTCGTCAGGAAAACCTCGCCGAGTTCACCGACGAAGAGATCCTGGCCCTGGCACACAACCTGAAGAAGGGCGTGCCGATGGCTACTCCGGTCTTCGATGGTGCCAAGGAAAGCGAGATCAAGGCCATGCTGAAGCTGGCTGATCTGCCAGAGAGCGGCCAGATGGTGCTGTTCGATGGCCGCACCGGCAACAAGTTCGAGCGTCCGGTGACCGTTGGTTACATGTACATGCTCAAGCTGAACCACTTGGTGGACGACAAGATGCACGCGCGTTCCACTGGTTCCTACAGCCTGGTTACCCAGCAGCCGCTGGGTGGTAAGGCGCAGTTCGGTGGTCAGCGTTTCGGGGAGATGGAAGTGTGGGCGCTGGAAGCATATGGCGCGGCATACACCCTGCAAGAAATGCTCACAGTGAAGTCGGACGACGTGAACGGCCGTACCAAGATGTACAAGAACATCGTGGATGGCGATCACCGTATGGAGCCGGGCATGCCCGAGTCCTTCAACGTGTTGATCAAAGAGATCCGTTCGCTCGGTATCGATATCGATCTGGAAACCGAATAACACGTGACGCGAAGGGGGGTGGGGCAGGTAATGCCCGCTCCCTGCTCCGCCAGGAGGAAAGGCCTTGAAAGACCTACTGAATTTGCTGAAAAACCAGGGTCAAGTCGAAGAGTTCGACGCCATCCGTATCGGTCTGGCGTCGCCTGAAATGATCCGTTCGTGGTCGTTCGGTGAAGTTAAGAAGCCGGAAACCATCAACTACCGTACGTTCAAACCTGAGCGTGACGGCCTGTTCTGCGCCAAGATCTTTGGCCCAGTCAAGGACTACGAGTGCCTGTGCGGCAAGTACAAGCGCCTCAAGCACCGCGGCGTGATCTGCGAGAAGTGCGGCGTTGAAGTTGCCCTGGCCAAGGTTCGTCGTGAGCGCATGGCGCACATCGAACTGGCCTCGCCGGTCGCCCACATCTGGTTCCTGAAGTCGCTGCCGTCCCGTATCGGCCTGCTGATGGACATGACCCTGCGTGATATCGAACGCGTGCTCTACTTCGAGAGCTATGTCGTTATCGACCCAGGCATGACCACCCTGGAAAAGGGCCAGCTGCTGAACGACGAGCAGTACTTCGAAGCGCTGGAAGAGTTCGGTGACGATTTCGATGCCCGCATGGGTGCTGAAGCTGTCCGCGAACTGCTGCACGCTATCGACCTGGAGCACGAGATCGGTCGCCTGCGCGAAGAGATTCCGCAGACCAACTCGGAAACCAAGATCAAGAAGCTGTCCAAGCGCCTGAAGCTGATGGAAGCTTTCCAGGGCTCGGGCAACCTGCCTGAGTGGATGGTCCTGACCGTCCTGCCAGTACTGCCACCGGACCTGCGTCCGCTGGTCCCGCTGGATGGCGGCCGCTTCGCGACCTCCGACCTGAACGACCTGTATCGTCGGGTGATCAACCGTAACAACCGTCTGAAGCGCCTGCTGGATCTGTCGGCGCCAGACATCATCGTGCGCAACGAAAAGCGCATGCTGCAGGAGGCGGTCGACGCCCTGCTGGACAACGGCCGTCGCGGTCGCGCCATCACTGGCTCGAACAAGCGTCCGCTGAAGTCGCTGGCTGACATGATCAAAGGTAAGCAAGGTCGCTTCCGTCAGAACTTGCTCGGTAAGCGTGTGGACTACTCTGGCCGTTCGGTAATTACCGTAGGCCCGACCCTGCGTCTGCACCAGTGCGGTCTGCCGAAGAAGATGGCCCTCGAGCTGTTCAAACCGTTCATTTTCGGCAAGCTGGAAATGCGTGGTCTGGCGACCACCATCAAGGCTGCCAAGAAGATGGTCGAGCGCGAGCTGCCAGAGGTGTGGGACGTTCTCGCCGAAGTGATTCGCGAACACCCCGTACTGCTCAACCGTGCACCGACCCTGCACCGTCTGGGTATCCAGGCTTTTGAACCGGTTCTGATCGAAGGTAAGGCTATCCAGCTGCACCCACTGGTCTGTGCCGCGTACAACGCCGACTTCGACGGTGACCAGATGGCCGTTCACGTGCCGCTGACGCTGGAAGCCCAGCTCGAAGCGCGCGCGCTGATGATGTCGACCAACAACATCCTGTCGCCAGCCAACGGTGAGCCAATCATCGTACCGTCGCAGGACGTGGTACTGGGTCTGTATTACATGACCCGTGAAGCCATCAACGCCAAGGGCGAAGGTCGCGTATTTGCCGACCTGCAGGAAGTCGACCGCGTATTCCGCGCCGGCGAAGCTGCGCTGCACGCGAAAATCAAGGTTCGTATCAACGAAACCGTGAAAGATCGCGACGGCAGCGTTACCAAGAACACCCGTATTGTCGACACCACGGTCGGCCGTGCGCTGCTGTTCCAGGTTGTACCGGCAGGCCTGCCGTACGACGTGGTCAACCAGCCGATGAAGAAGAAGGCGATCTCCAAGCTGATCAACCAGTGCTACCGCGTGGTTGGTCTGAAAGAGACCGTTATCTTCGCTGACCAGCTGATGTACACCGGTTTCGCTTACTCCACCATCTCTGGCGTGTCCATTGGTGTGAACGACTTTGTCATCCCTGATGAGAAAGCGCGCATCATCAACAGCGCTACCGATGAAGTGAAAGAAATCGAAAGCCAGTACGCCTCCGGCCTGGTAACCCAGGGCGAGAAGTACAACAAGGTCATCGACTTGTGGTCGAAGGCGAACGACGAAGTGTCCAAGGCGATGATGGCCAACCTCTCGAAAGAGAAGGTCATCGACCGCGAAGGCAAAGAAGTCGAGCAAGAGTCCTTCAACTCGATGTACATGATGGCTGACTCTGGTGCGCGGGGTTCCGCAGCCCAGATCCGTCAGCTGGCCGGTATGCGTGGCCTGATGGCCAAGCCGGACGGCTCGATCATCGAGACGCCGATCACTGCGAACTTCCGTGAAGGTCTGAGCGTACTCCAGTACTTCATCTCGACTCACGGTGCTCGTAAAGGTCTGGCGGATACCGCGTTGAAGACTGCGAACTCCGGTTACCTGACCCGTCGTCTGGTAGACGTTGCGCAAGACCTGGTTGTAACCGAGATCGATTGCGGTACCGACCATGGCTTGCTGATGACTCCGCACATTGAAGGCGGTGACGTTGTAGAGCCGCTGGGTGAGCGTGTACTGGGCCGTGTCATTGCCCGTGACGTGTTCAAGCCAGGCACCGAGGACGTCATCGTTCCGGCCGGTACGCTGGTAGACGAGCAGTGGGTCGAGTTCATCGAGCTGAACAGCATCGACGAAGTTATCGTGCGTTCGCCGATCAACTGCGAAACCCGCTACGGCATCTGCGCCAAGTGCTACGGTCGTGACCTGGCGCGTGGTCACCAGGTGAACATCGGTGAAGCTGTCGGCGTTATCGCTGCTCAGTCGATCGGTGAGCCGGGTACCCAGCTGACCATGCGTACGTTCCACATCGGTGGTGCTGCGAGCCGTACTTCGGCTGCCGACAGCGTCCAGGTGAAGAACGGCGGTATGGTACGTCTGCACAACCTGAAGCAGGTCGTGCGTGCCGATGGCAATCTGGTTGCTGTGTCGCGTTCTGGCGAGCTGGCCATTGCTGACGAATTCGGTCGTGAGCGTGAGCGTTACAAGCTGCCTTACGGTGCGGTAATTTCGGTCAAGGAAGGTGAGAAGGTCGAAGCTGGCGCCATCGTCGCCAAGTGGGACCCGCACACCCACCCGATCGTTACCGAGCTGAAAGGTACCGTGACCTTCGTGGGCATGGAAGAAAACATCACCATCAAGCGCCAGACCGACGAACTGACCGGCCTGACCAACATTGAAGTACTGGACGTCAAGGATCGCCCTGCCGCAGGCAAGGAAATCCGTCCGGCAATCAAGATGGTCGACGCCAATGGCAAGGACCTGTACCTGCCAGGTACCGATGTACCGGCGCAGTACTTCCTGCCAGCCAACGCCTTGGTTGGTGTTGCTGACGGTGCCCAGATCGGTGTTGGTGACGTTATCGCGCGTATCCCGCAAGAAACGTCGAAGACCCGTGACATCACCGGTGGTCTGCCACGCGTAGCTGACTTGTTCGAAGCGCGTCGTCCGAAAGAAGCCTCGATTCTGGCTGAAGTCAGCGGCACCATCGCGTTCGGTAAAGAGACCAAGGGCAAGCGTCGCCTGGTCATCACGCCGACCGACGGCAGCGATCCGTACGAAGAGCTGATTCCGAAGTGGCGCCACCTGAACGTCTTCGAAGGTGAACAGGTAAACCGCGGCGAAGTTATCTCCGACGGCCCGAGCGATCCGCACGACATCCTGCGTCTGCTGGGTGTGAGCGCGCTGGCGAAGTACATCGTCAACGAGATCCAAGACGTTTACCGTCTGCAAGGCGTGAAGATCAACGACAAGCACATCGAGACCATCCTGCGTCAGATGCTGCGCAAGGTCGAGATCTCCGAGTCGGGCGATTCCAGCTTCATCAAGGGCGACCAGATGGAACTGACTCACGTACTGGTCGAGAACGAGCGTCTCGCCAGCGAAGACAAGTTCATCTCGAAGTTCACTCGCGTGTTGTTGGGTATCACCAAGGCGTCGCTGTCGACCGAATCGTTCATCTCCGCGGCTTCCTTCCAGGAAACCACCCGCGTACTGACCGAAGCGGCGGTAACCGGCAAGCGCGATTACCTGCGCGGCCTGAAAGAGAACGTGGTCGTGGGTCGTCTGATCCCGGCCGGTACCGGTCTGGCCTACCACAGCGAGCGCAAGCGTCGCCGTGAAGCCGACAAACCGCTGCGTGTAAGCGCCAGTGAGGTGGAAGCCGCACTGACCGAAGCGCTGAATTCCAGCGGTAACTAAGTACAGGGCAGGGCCCCGGCAAGCTTCGATCGACCATCGGCGACATGAAATGTTGCCGATGATCGGGCGAGGAGGGCCGGGGCCTTGTCTTGACTGGGTGCAAGATCCTCCGTAGACTTTTGTACCCTTAAATTTGGTGAGGCTCCGTCTCGCCAATTTTTGGCTTTCTTGCAAGACAATAGAGTCGCAAGACAATCAGTGGAGCTAGTAGATGGCAACTATCAACCAGCTGGTACGTCAGCCGCGTAAGCGTTCGGTCGAGAAGTCCGACGTTCCTGCGCTGCAGAACTGCCCGCAACGTCGTGGCGTGTGCACCCGTGTGTACACCACCACGCCGAAAAAACCTAACTCGGCACTGCGTAAAGTATGCCGTGTGCGTCTGACCAACGGTTTCGAGGTTTCCTCGTACATCGGCGGTGAAGGCCACAACCTGCAAGAGCACAGCGTCGTCCTGATCCGTGGCGGCCGTGTAAAAGACTTGCCAGGTGTTCGTTACCACACCGTTCGCGGCTCTCTGGATACTTCGGGCGTCAAAGGCCGTAACCAGGGTCGTTCGAAGTACGGTACCAAGCGTCCGAAGTAATCGGCCGTTTGCACATATCCATTTTTTTGAGTCGATAAGAGTAAGGTCGGGCAGGGGTCGAAGACCCACGTCCCGGGCTAACCTGAAGACCGTTTGAGGGCTTATCATGCCAAGACGTCGTGTAGCAGCAAAACGTGAGATTCTGGACGATCCTAAATACGGATCCCAAATCCTCGCCAAGTTCATGAACCACGTGATGGAAAGCGGCAAGAAGGCTGTAGCCGAGCGCATCGTTTACGGTGCCCTGGATACCGTCAAAGCACGCAAGAACAGCGACCCCCTGGAAATCTTCGAGAAAGCTCTCGACGCCATCGCTCCGCTGGTCGAAGTAAAGTCCCGCCGTGTCGGCGGTGCCACTTACCAGGTCCCGGTTGAAGTTCGTCCATCCCGTCGTAATGCTCTGGCAATGCGCTGGCTCGTAGACTACGCCCGCAAGCGTGGCGAGAAGTCGATGGCTCTGCGCCTGGCTGGCGAGCTGCTGGATGCTGCTGAAGGCAAAGGTGCTGCAGTCAAGAAGCGTGAAGACGTTCACCGTATGGCTGAAGCCAACAAAGCGTTCTCGCACTACCGCTTCTAATTCAAGCATCAATCATTTTGCGAGGGCTTTATGGCTCGTACTACAGCAATTAACCGCTATCGTAACATTGGTATCTGTGCCCACGTTGACGCGGGCAAGACCACCACTACCGAGCGGATCCTGTTCTACACAGGTCTGAGCCACAAGATGGGCGAGGTGCATGATGGCGCCGCGACCACCGACTGGATGGTGCAGGAGCAGGAGCGGGGTATCACCATTACCTCCGCTGCCGTTACCACCTTCTGGAAAGGCTCTGTTGGTCAGTATGACAACTACCGTGTAAACGTCATCGATACCCCTGGCCACGTTGACTTCACTATTGAAGTAGAGCGTTCGCTGCGCGTACTCGACGGCGCTGTCGTTGTGTTCTGCGGTACCTCCGGCGTTGAGCCTCAGTCCGAAACCGTATGGCGTCAGGCCAACAAGTACGGCGTTCCACGTGTTGTCTACGTGAACAAGATGGACCGTGCCGGTGCAAACTTCCTGCGCGTCGTAGGTCAGATCAAGAACCGTCTGGGTCACACCCCGGTTCCTGTTCAGCTGGCCATCGGTTCGGAAGATAACTTCCAGGGTCAGGTTGACCTGATCAAGATGAAGGCTATCTACTGGAACGACGACGACAAAGGCACCACTTATCGCGAGGAAGAAATTCCTGCCGATATGCTGGAGCTGGCTCAAGAGTGGCGCTCCAACATGGTTGAAGCGGCTGCCGAGTCCAGCGAAGAGCTGATGAACAAGTACCTGGAAGGCGAAGAGCTGACCGTCGAAGAGATCAAAGCCGGTCTGCGCGCGCGCACCCTGGCCAGCGAAATCGTTCCGGCTGTCTGCGGTTCGTCGTTCAAGAACAAGGGTGTTCCCCTGGTTCTCGACGCCGTCATCGACTACCTGCCAGCTCCGACCGAGATTCCTGCGATCCAGGGTATCAACCCGGATGACAAGGAACTGGACAAAGAAGATCCGGCTGTTCGTAAAGACGTGCGTCACGCTGACGACGACGAGCCGTTCTCGGCTCTGGCGTTCAAGATCGCGACTGACCCGTTCGTGGGTACTCTGACCTTCGTTCGCGTCTACTCGGGTGTTCTGACCTCCGGTGACTCCGTCATCAACTCGGTCAAGGGCAAGAAAGAGCGCGTTGGTCGTATGGTGCAGATGCACGCCAACCAGCGTGAAGAAATCAAGGAAGTGCGCGCTGGCGACATCGCTGCACTGATCGGCATGAAGGACGTGACCACGGGCGAAACCCTGTGCAACGCCGACAAGCCAATCATCCTTGAGCGTATGGACTTCCCTGAGCCGGTCATTTCGCTCTCCGTAGAGCCGAAAACCAAGGCTGACCAGGAGAAGATGGGTATTGCACTGGGCAAGCTGGCCCAGGAAGACCCGTCGTTCCGCGTCAAGACCGACGAAGAGACTGGCCAGACCATCATCTCGGGTATGGGTGAGCTGCACCTGGACATCCTCGTTGACCGCATGAAGCGCGAGTTCAACGTCGAAGCCAACATCGGCAAGCCGCAGGTTTCGTACCGCGAGAAGATCACCAAGTCCAACGTCGAGATCGAAGGCAAGTTCGTTCGTCAGTCGGGCGGTCGTGGTCAGTTCGGTCACTGCTGGATCCGTTTCTCGGAGCCGGATCAGGACGAAAAAGGCAACATCACCGAAGGTCTGGTGTTCTCCAACGAAGTCGTTGGTGGTGTGATTCCTAAGGAATTCATCGCCCCGATCCAGAAGGGTATCGAAGAGCAGATGAAGAACGGCGTTGTTGCCGGCTATCCTCTGATCGGCCTGAAGGCCGCGGTATTCGATGGTTCGTATCACGACGTCGACTCCAACGAAATGGCGTTCAAAATCGCCGCTTCGATGGCGACCAAGCAACTGGCCCAGAAGGGCGGTGGCGTGGTTCTCGAGCCGATCATGAAGGTTGAAGTTGTAACCCCGGAAGACTACCTGGGTGACGTGATGGGTGACCTGAACCGTCGTCGTGGTCTGGTCCAGGGTATGGATGAATCGGTCTCTGGCCGTGTCGTCCGCGCTGAAGTACCGCTCGGAGAGATGTTCGGTTACGCAACCGACGTTCGTTCCATGTCTCAGGGTCGCGCAAGCTACTCCATGGAATTCTCCAAATACGCCGAAGCTCCGTCGAACATCGTCGAAGCACTCGTTAAAAAACAAGGCTAATCCCCTTTAGGCAAGAGGTTCACTGTCGTGGCTAAAGAAAAATTTGATCGTTCCCTTCCCCACGTTAACGTCGGCACTATCGGCCACGTTGACCACGGTAAGACCACTCTGACCGCAGCTCTGACTCGCGTCTGCTCCGAAGTTTTCGGTTCGGCAGTCGTTGAGTTCGACAAGATCGACTCGGCTCCGGAAGAAAAAGCGCGCGGTATCACCATCAACACCGCTCACGTCGAGTACAACTCGAACATTCGTCACTACGCTCACGTTGACTGCCCAGGTCACGCTGACTACGTGAAGAACATGATCACCGGTGCTGCCCAGATGGACGGCGCGATCCTGGTTTGCTCGGCCGCCGATGGTCCGATGCCACAAACCCGTGAGCACATCCTGCTGTCCCGTCAGGTTGGCGTTCCGTACATCGTGGTCTTCCTGAACAAGGCTGACCTGGTAGACGACGCTGAGCTGCTGGAACTGGTCGAGATGGAAGTTCGCGAGCTGCTGTCCACCTATGACTTCCCAGGCGACGACACCCCGATCATCATCGGTTCGGCTCGTATGGCGCTGGAAGGCAAAGACGACAACGAGATGGGCACCTCCGCCGTCAAGAAGCTGGTTGAAACTCTGGACAGCTACATCCCAGAGCCAGAGCGTGCTATCGACAAGCCGTTCCTGATGCCAATCGAAGACGTATTCTCGATCTCGGGTCGTGGTACCGTTGTTACCGGTCGTATCGAGCGTGGTATCGTCCGCGTTCAGGATCCGCTGGAAATCGTTGGTCTGCGTGACACCACCACCACCACCTGCACCGGTGTTGAGATGTTCCGCAAGCTGCTGGACGAAGGTCGTGCTGGCGAGAACTGCGGCGTTCTGCTGCGTGGTACCAAGCGTGACGACGTTGAGCGTGGCCAGGTTCTGGTCAAGCCAGGTTCGGTCAAGCCGCACACCAAGTTCACCGCAGAAGTCTACGTCCTGTCGAAGGAAGAAGGCGGTCGTCACACTCCGTTCTTCAAAGGCTACCGTCCTCAGTTCTACTTCCGTACCACTGACGTGACCGGTAACTGCGAACTGCCGGAAGGCGTTGAAATGGTAATGCCAGGTGACAACATTCAGATGACTGTTACCCTGATCAAGACCATCGCAATGGAAGACGGTCTGCGCTTCGCTATCCGTGAAGGCGGTCGTACCGTCGGCGCCGGCGTCGTGGCCAAAATCATCGAGTAATCACTCGACCGATTGAAAAAGGCCTCCGCTCAGCGGGGGCTTTTTTTATTGGGTTGACACTAAATTGGGGCGTCTATAGAATCACGCCTCCTTTTAGCGGGCGTAGTGCGTCCGTTGGGAACAGCCTGGAGTCTGAAATCCAATGCAAAATCAGCAAATCCGTATCAGGTTGAAGGCTTTCGACCATCGCCTGATCGACCAATCCACCCAGGAAATCGTGGAAACCGCGAAACGTACTGGTGCACAAGTGCGTGGTCCGATTCCACTGCCTACCCGCAAAGAGCGTTTCACCGTTCTGGTCTCCCCGCACGTCAACAAAGACGCGCGTGACCAGTACGAGATTCGCACTCATAAGCGTGTTCTGGACATCGTCCAGCCAACGGATAAAACCGTTGACGCGCTGATGAAGCTTGATCTGGCGGCAGGTGTGGAAGTTCAGATCAGCCTCGGCTAAGACTTCGGTCTAGTCGTGTAACGCTCTGAAATGGGCGGCCATAGCGGGTGAAAGCCCCGTACACTCATGAGGTTTACAACATGACTATTGGTGTAATCGGTCGCAAATGCGGTATGACCCGCATTTTCACCGAAGAAGGTGTCTCCATTCCGGTCACGGTCATTGAGATCGAGCCGAATCGCGTCACCCAGTTCAAAACTGAGGAAACCGATGGCTACCGTGCAGTGCAAGTCACTGTCGGCGAGCGTCGTGCTTCGCGTGTGACTGCCGCTCAGGCAGGCCACTTCGCCAAAGCTAACGTTGCCGCTGGTCGCGGTGTTTGGGAGTTCCGTCTTGAAGAAGGCGATTTCCAGGCTGGCGATCTGATCAAAGCTGAACTCTTCACTGCAGGCCAGCTGGTAGACGTTACTGGTCAGTCCAAAGGTAAAGGCTTCGCCGGTACCATCAAGCGCTGGAACTTCCGTGGTCAGGACAACACCCACGGTAACTCCGTGTCGCACCGTGTGCCTGGTTCCATCGGCCAGTGCCAGACTCCTGGTCGTGTGTTCAAGGGCAAGAAAATGTCCGGTCACATGGGCGCCGAGCGCGTGACTGTTCAGTCCCTGGAAGTAGTTCGCGTAGACGCTGAACGCAACCTGCTGCTCGTCAAGGGTGCCGTTCCTGGCGCTACTGGCGGCGACGTGGTTGTACGTCCAGCTGTCAAGGCTCGCGGTTAAGGGGAAACTGACATGCAACTCAATGTAAATGACGCTCAGGCGATCGAAGTTTCCGAACTGACTTTCGGTGGCGAATTCAACGAGACGCTGGTACACCAAGCAGTCGTGGCCTACATGGCCGGCGGCCGTCAGGGCACCAAGCAGCAAAAGACCCGTTCCGACGTGGCTGGTGGCGGTAAGCGCCCATGGCGTCAGAAGGGTACTGGCCGTGCTCGTGCTGGTACCACTCGTGGTCCGATCTGGCGTGGCGGTGGTGTAACCTTCGCAGCTCGCCCTCAAGATCACTCGCAAAAGCTCAACAAGAAGATGTATCGCGCAGCTCTGCGCTCCATCCTCGCTGAGCTGGTGCGTAGCGACCGTCTGGTCGTGGTTCAGGACTTCGCTGTTGAAGCACCGAAAACCAAAGATCTGCTGAACAAGCTGAACGGCATGGGTCTGAGCGACGTACTGATCGTTTCCGACGCTGTTGATCAGAACCTGTACCTGGCTGCTCGCAACCTGCCGCACGTCGACGTACGTGACGTACAAGGTTCCGACCCGGTCAGTCTGATCGCATACGAGAAAGTGTTGATCACTGTCTCGGCCGTGAAGAAATTCGAGGAGCTGCTGGGATGAACCAGGAACGCGTATTTAAAGTCCTCCTTGGCCCGCACGTTTCCGAGAAGGCTACCGTTCTGGCTGAGAAAAAAGGCCAGTTCGTATTCAAGGTTGCTACCGATGCAACCAAGCTGGAAATCAAGAAAGCTGTCGAAGGCCTGTTCAACGTAAAAGTTGAAAACGTGTCGACTGTTAACGTTCTGGGTAAAACCAAGCGTACCGCACGTGGTCTGGGCAAGCGTAATGACTGGAAGAAGGCGATCGTCTCCCTTCAGCCAGGCCAAGATCTCGATTTCAGCAGCAGTGCTGAGTAAGGAAGGGGTGCATCATGGCAATCGTTAAATGCAAACCGACTTCCCCTGGCCGCCGTTTCGTGGTCAAGGTGGTCAACAAGGAGCTGCACAAAGGCGCTCCTCACGCACCGCTGCTCGAGAAGAAATCGAAGTCTGGTGGTCGTAACAACAATGGCCGCATTACCACTCGTCACGTTGGTGGTGGTCATAAGCAGCATTACCGTCTGGTTGACTTCCGTCGCAACGACAAAGATGGCATTCCAGCCACTGTCGAGCGTATCGAATACGACCCGAACCGTACTGCTCACATCGCCCTGCTGTGCTACGCAGACGGTGAGCGTCGCTACATCATCGCCCCTAAAGGCGTGAGCGCTGGCGACCAGCTGATCGCAGGTGCCCTGGCCCCAATCAAGGCCGGTAACTCCCTGCAGCTGCGCAACATCCCAGTAGGTAGCACCATTCACGGCGTCGAACTGAAGCCGGGTAAAGGTGCTCAGATCGCTCGTTCCGCTGGTGCTTCGGCTCAGCTGATCGCTCGTGACGGCGTATACGTGACTCTGCGTCTGCGTTCCGGTGAAATGCGTAAAGTACTGGCTGAGTGCCGTGCGACCCTGGGCGAAGTCTCGAACTCCGAGCACAGCCTGCGTTCGCTGGGTAAAGCGGGTGCCAAACGCTGGCGCGGCGTTCGCCCAACCGTTCGTGGTGTTGCCATGAACCCGGTTGACCACCCACATGGTGGTGGTGAAGGTCGTACCTCCGGTGGTCGTCATCCGGTATCGCCATGGGGCTTCCCAACCAAGGGTGCTAAAACCCGTGGTAATAAGCGTACCGACAACATGATCGTCCGTCGTCGCAAGTAACTAGAGGGATACGACAGTGCCACGTTCTCTGAAAAAAGGTCCTTTTATCGATCTTCACCTGTTGAAGAAGGTCGAAGTGGCGGTGGAGAAGAACGATCGCAAGCCAGTTAAAACCTGGTCGCGTCGCTCGATGATCCTGCCACAAATGGTCGGTCTGACCATCGCGGTTCACAACGGTCGCCAGCATGTTCCAGTTCTCGTGAACGAAGACATGGTCGGCCACAAACTGGGCGAGTTCGCCGGTACCCGCACCTATCGCGGGCACGTGGCTGACAAGAAAGCCAAGCGTTAAGGGGTAAGGAAATGGAAGTAGCCGCTAAGTTGTCGGGCGCTCGCATCTCCGCCCAGAAAGCCCGCTTGGTCGCCGACCAGATCCGCGGGAAGAAGGTGGGCGAAGCGCTCAACCTGTTGGCCTTCAGCAGCAAAAAAGCCGCTGAAATCATGAAGAAAGTCCTCGAGTCGGCCGTAGCCAACGCCGAACACAACGAAGGCGCAGACGTTGATGACCTGAAGGTCTCCACCGTCTTCGTCAACGAAGGGCGTTCGCTGAAGCGTATCATGCCACGTGCCAAAGGCCGTGCTGATCGCATCGTCAAGCGGTCTTGCCATATCACTGTCAAGGTTGCGGACAAGTAACGGAGTCGATCAGATGGGTCAGAAAGTACATCCCACTGGCATTCGCCTGGGAATCGTCAAGGAGCACACCTCCGTCTGGTACGCAGACGGTGCTACTTACGCAGATTACCTGTTGAAGGATCTGAAAACGCGTGAGTACCTCCAAGACAAACTAAAAAGCGCGTCCGTAAGCCGTATCGATATTCATCGTCCGGCTCAAACTGCACGCATCACCATCCACACCGCTCGTCCCGGTATCGTTATCGGTAAGAAAGGTGAAGATGTTGAGAAGCTGCGTCAGGACCTGACCAAGCAGATGGGTGTGCCTGTGCACATCAACATCGAAGAGATCCGCAAGCCGGAACTCGACGCTATGCTGGTTGCGCAGAGCGTAGCTCAGCAGCTGGAACGCCGCGTAATGTTCCGTCGCGCCATGAAGCGCGCCGTACAGAACGCCATGCGTATTGGTGCCAAGGGCATCAAGATCCAGGTGAGCGGTCGTCTCGGCGGTGCCGAGATTGCTCGTACCGAGTGGTATCGCGAAGGTCGTGTGCCTCTGCACACCCTGCGTGCCGATATCGACTACAACACCTACGAAGCTCACACCACTTACGGTGTGATCGGTGTGAAGGTTTGGATCTTCAAAGGCGAAGTTATTGGTGGTCGCCAAGAAGAACTGAAACCACAAGCACCAGCGCCTCGTAAAAAAGCTGCTAAGTAAGGGGTACGCCAAATGTTGCAACCAAAGCGTACAAAATTCCGCAAGCAGATGACCGGCCACAACCGTGGTCTGGCACTGCGCGGTAGCAAGGTCAGCTTCGGCGAATTCGCCCTGAAAGCTGTTGCTCGCGGTCGCCTCACCGCTCGCCAGATCGAGTCCGCACGTCGTGCGCTGACCCGTCACGTTAAACGTGGCGGCAAGATCTGGATCCGTGTGTTCCCGGACAAGCCGATCTCCAAGAAGCCTCTCGAGGTTCGTATGGGTAAAGGTAAGGGCTCCGTGGAATACTGGGTTGCCCAGATCCAGCCAGGCAAAGTCCTGTACGAGATCGAGGGTGTTTCTGAAGAGCTGGCGCGCGAAGCTTTCGCCCTGGCTGCTGCAAAGCTGCCTCTCGCCACCTCCTTTGTTAAGCGGACGGTGATGTGATGAAAGCGAATGAACTTCGTGAAAAATCGGCACAGCAGCTGAACGAGCAACTGCTCGGCTTGCTGCGTGACCAGTTCAATCTGCGTATGCAGAAAGCAACTGGCCAGTTGGGGCAGTCGCACCTGCTCTCGCAAGTTAAGCGTGACATCGCTCGCGTGAAAACTGTGCTCAACCAGCAGGCAGGTAAGTGATCATGGCTGAAGCTGAAAAAACCGTCCGTACGCTGACTGGCCGTGTCGTCAGCGACAAAATGGACAAGACCATCACCGTTCTGATCGAGCGTCGCGTAAAGCACCCGATCTACGGTAAATACGTTAAGCGTTCGACTAAGCTGCACGCGCACGACGAAACCAACCAGTGCAAGATCGGCGACAAGGTTTCGATTACCGAAACCCGTCCGCTGGCCAAGACCAAGTCCTGGGCACTGGTTGAAGTCCTCGAACGCGCTGTTGAAGTCTAAGGGCTAGGGGTCGGAGAAATTTTATGATTCAGACTCAATCCATGCTCGATGTGGCCGATAACAGCGGCGCTCGTCGCGTCATGTGCATCAAGGTGCTCGGCGGCTCGCACCGTCGTTACGCCGGCATCGGTGACATCATCAAGGTTACTGTCAAGGAAGCAATTCCGCGCGGTAAGGTCAAAAAAGGCCAAGTGATGACCGCTGTTGTCGTGCGCACCCGTCACGGTGTTCGTCGCGCTGACGGTTCCATCATTCGTTTCGACGGCAACGCTGCTGTTCTGCTGAACAACAAGCAAGAGCCGATCGGCACTCGCATCTTCGGGCCAGTGACCCGTGAACTTCGTACTGAGAAGTTCATGAAGATCGTCTCGCTCGCCCCTGAAGTGCTGTAAGGAGATCCGACATGCAAAAGATTCGTCGTGACGACGAGATCATCGTGATCGCCGGCAAAGACAAAGGTAAGCGCGGTAAGGTGCTGAAGGTTCTGGCTGATGACCGTCTGGTCATCGGTGGCGTGAACCTGGTCAAGCGTCATACCAAGCCTAACCCGATGGCGGGCGTTCAGGGCGGTATCGTCGAGAAAGAAGCGCCTCTGCACGCTTCCAACGTTGCCATCTTCAACGGCGAAACCAACAAGGCTGACCGCGTTGGTTTCAAAGTAGAAGACGGTAAGAAAATTCGTGTCTTCAAGTCGACCCAAAAAGCGGTTGATGCTTGAACACTGCTAGGTAGAAGACCATGGCACGACTGAAAGAGATTTACCGGAACGAAATCGCTCCTAAGCTTAAGGAAGAACTTAAGCTGTCGAACGTGATGGAAGTTCCGCGCGTTACCAAAATCACCCTGAACATGGGTCTGGGCGAAGCGATCGGCGACAAGAAAGTCATCGAGCACGCAGTAGCTGACCTGGAAAAGATCACCGGTCAAAAGCCGGTCGTGACTTTCGCTCGTAAATCCATCGCTGGCTTCAAAGTCCGCGAAGGATGGCCGATCGGTGTCAAGGTGACCCTGCGTAGCGACAAGATGTACGAATTCCTGGACCGCCTGCTGGCGATCTCCCTGCCTCGGGTTCGCGACTTCCGCGGCCTGAATGCCAAGTCCTTCGATGGCCGTGGCAACTACAGCATGGGCGTGAAAGAGCAGATCATCTTCCCGGAAATCGATTACGACAAGATCGATGCTCTGCGCGGTTTGGACATCACCCTGACCACCACTGCTCGTTCGGACGACGAAGGCCGCGCTCTGCTGCGTGCTTTCAAGTTCCCGTTCCGCAACTGATTGGAGTAGGAAAATGGCTAAGAAGAGCATGAAAAACCGTGAGCTGAAGCGTCAGCTGACGGTAGCCAAGTTCGCTAAGAAGCGTGCTGAGCTGAAAGCGACCATCGTCAACGTTAACGCCTCTCCAGAAGAGCGTTTCGCTGCCGTTGTCGCTCTGCAGAAGCAGCCACGCGACGCTAGCGCCTCGCGCCTGCGCAACCGTTGCCGCCTGACCGGTCGTCCTCACGGTGTATACCGTAAGTTCGGCCTGGGCCGTAACATGCTGCGTCAAGCTGCAATGCGCGGCGACGTACCAGGTCTGGTCAAGGCCTCCTGGTAATCGCTGTCGGTGTGATGCCGGCGCAAGGGGAGCAATCTTCCGACCGCCGGTGATCTCGCCAAGAAACAAGCCCCTATATGGGGCTTGTTTCGTTTCTGCCTTGTGTCTAGAATGACCGGCTCACCCGAGCCTGGGTTTTTTACCCAATCCGCTCAGGTGGTTGTCATAGCCGCAAGGCTAATAATTCTTGTATCAGGAGCATCTAGCCCATGAGTATGCAGGACCCGTTAGCGGACATGCTAACTCGCATCCGTAATGCCCAGATGGCTGAAAAGTCCGTCGTAAGCATGCCTTCTTCTACCCTGAAGGTCGCGGTTGCCAAAGTTCTGAAGGACGAAGGTTACATCGCTGGCTACCAGGTAACTGGTGAAGCCAAGCCTTCCCTGTCGATCGAACTGAAGTACTTCGAAGGCCGTCCGGTCATCGAGGAACTGAAGCGCTCCAGCCGTCCAGGCCTGCGCCAGTACAAGGCCGTCACCGATCTGCCGAAAGTACGTGGCGGTCTGGGCGTGTCTATTGTCTCCACCAACAAAGGTGTGATGACTGATCGCGCTGCGCGCGCTGCCGGTGTCGGCGGCGAAGTTCTGTGCACAGTGTTCTAAGGGGGGATAGACATGTCTCGCGTCGCTAAGAACCCCGTTAAGCTGCCGTCCGGTGTCGAAGTCAAATTCGCAGGTCAGCAGCTTTCGGTGAAGGGTGCCAAGGGCACTCTCGAACTGAACGTTCACTCGTCTGTTGAAGTTACCGAAGAGTCTGGTGAGCTGCGTTTCGTTGCTCGCAATGGTGACCAGCAAGCTCGTGCCATGGCCGGTACCACCCGCGCTCTGGTGAACAACATGGTCCAGGGCGTAAGCCAAGGCTTCGAGCGTAAGCTCCAGCTGGTCGGTGTTGGTTACAAGGCACAGGCTAAAGGCACCGTCCTGAACCTGGCCCTGGGCTTCTCGCACCCAGTGGACTACGAACTGCCAGCCGGTATCACCGCTGAAACGCCTAGCCAGACCGACATCCTGATCAAGGGTATCGACAAGCAGCTGGTAGGTCAGGTGGCCGCTGAAATCCGCGACTTCCGTCCGCCAGAGCCTTACAAAGGCAAAGGTGTGCGTTACGCGGACGAAGTAGTCCGTCGTAAAGAAGCCAAGAAGAAGTAGGGCCTAGTAAATGACCGACAAAAAAGTTATTCGACTGCGTCGCGCTCGCAAAGCACGTCTCAAGATGCACGAACTCGAAGTCGTGCGCCTGTGCGTGTTCCGCTCCTCGCAGCACATCTACGCCCAGGTCATTTCGGCCGACGGCAGCAAGGTTCTGGCAAGCGCCTCGACCTTGGACAAAGACCTGCGTGATGGCGCCACTGGCAACATCGACGCGGCCACTAAGGTTGGCAAGCTGGTAGCTGAGCGTGCGAAAGCCGCCGGTGTATCTCAAGTTGCCTTTGACCGTTCCGGCTTCAAGTACCATGGCCGCGTCAAAGCGCTGGCTGATGCTGCTCGTGAAGGCGGGCTGGAGTTCTAAGTTATGGCAAATAACGATCAAAAGCGCGACGAAGGCTACATCGAGAAGCTGGTTCAGGTTAACCGCGTTGCCAAGACCGTAAAAGGCGGCCGTATCTTCACCTTCACCGCGTTGACCGTGGTAGGTGATGGTAAAGGTCGTGTCGGCTTCGGCCGTGGCAAATCGCGCGAAGTACCTGCTGCGATTCAGAAAGCCATGGAAGCTGCTCGCCGCAACATGATCCAGGTTGACCTGAAGGGCACCACCCTGCAGTACGCCACCAAGGCTGCCCACGGCGCCTCGAAGGTTTACATGCAGCCTGCCTCGGAAGGTACCGGTATCATCGCCGGTGGCGCAATGCGTGCTGTCCTGGAAGTTGCTGGCGTTCAGAACGTTCTGGCCAAGTGCTACGGTTCGACCAACCCAGTGAACGTGGTTTACGCCACTTTCAAGGGTCTGAAAGCCATGCAATCTCCTGAATCCATTGCTGCCAAGCGCGGCAAGAGCGTCGAGGAGATCTTCTAATCATGGCAACCGTAAAAGTAACGCTGATCAAGAGCGTCTCGGGCCGTCTGCCTAACCACAAACTGTGTGTTAAGGGCCTGGGTCTGCGTCGCATCGGTCACACTGTAGAAGTCCAGGATACTCCCGAGAATCGCGGGATGATCAACAAGGCTTACTACATGCTGCGCGTCGAGGGTTAATCGATGAAACTCAATGATCTGAGTCCAGCGCCGGGTTCCCGTCGCGAGAAGCATCGTCCGGGTCGTGGTATCGGTAGCGGTCTGGGTAAAACCGGCGGCCGTGGCCACAAAGGTCAGACCTCCCGTTCGGGTGGTTCGATCGCTCCGGGCTTCGAAGGCGGTCAACAGCCGCTGCACCGTCGTCTGCCGAAATTCGGCTTCGTTTCCCTGAAAGCCATGGATCGCGCCGAAGTGCGTCTGTCCGAGCTGGCCAAAGTGGAAGGCGACGTGATCTCCGTGCAATCCTTGAAGGATGCCAACGTGATCAACCAGCACATTCAGCGTGTGAAAATCATGCTGTCTGGCGAAGTTACTCGCGCAGTCACCATCAAGGGCATCGCAGCCACCAAGGGTGCGCGTGCGGCTATCGAAGCAGCTGGCGGCAAATTCGAGGAATAAATGGCTAAGCAAGGTGCTCTCTCTTCGCTCGGTAAGGGCGGGATGTCGGAACTCTGGGCTCGTCTGCGCTTTCTGTTCATGGCGATTATCGTCTATCGGATAGGTGCACATATCCCGGTTCCAGGCATCAATCCGGACCGTCTGGCGGATCTGTTTCGGCAGAATGAGGGGACCATTCTTAGCTTGTTCAACATGTTTTCCGGTGGCGCGCTTGAGCGCATGAGCATCTTTGCACTGGGGATCATGCCGTACATTTCGGCATCGATCATCATGCAGCTGATGACGGCGGTCAGCCCGCAACTGGAGCAGTTGAAGAAGGAAGGTGAAGCTGGCCGTCGCAAGATCAGCCAGTACACCCGCTACGGCACCGTTATCCTGGCACTGGTTCAAGCCATTGGCATGTCCATTGGCCTGGCCAACCAGGGCGTGGCGTTTTCTGTGGGCCTGGGCTTCCATGTCGTTGCCGTCTCCACGTTCGTGGCAGGCGCGATGTTCATGATGTGGCTGGGCGAGCAGATCACCGAGCGCGGTGTGGGCAACGGTATCTCGATGTTGATCTTCGCAGGTATCGTTGCCGGTCTTCCGAGAGCAATCGGGCAGTCTTTCGAGTCTGCACGCACAGGCGATATCAACATTTTCGCCCTGGTCGCTATCGGTTTGCTGGCAGTAGCGATTATCGGTTTTGTGGTGTTCATTGAGCGTGGTCAGCGTCGTATCGCTGTTCACTACGCCAAGCGTCAGCAGGGCCGCAAGGTCTTTGCTGCGCAGACCAGCCACTTGCCGTTGAAGGTGAACATGGCGGGGGTTATCCCGGCCATTTTCGCCAGCAGCATTTTGCTGTTCCCGGCTTCGCTGGGTGCCTGGTTCGGTCAGTCCGAAGGTATGGGCTGGCTGCAGGACATCTCGCAGTCGATCGCTCCTGGTCAGCCGTTGAACATTTTGCTGTTTAGTGCAGGGATCATTTTCTTCTGCTTCTTCTACACAGCGTTGATGTTCAACCCGAAAGACGTAGCGGAAAACCTGAAGAAGTCCGGTGCCTTTATTCCGGGTATCCGTCCTGGTGAGCAGTCTGCGCGCTACATTGATGGCGTTCTGACCCGTTTGACCATGTTCGGTGCTCTTTACATGATGGCCGTCTGCCTTCTGCCCCAGTTCCTGGTGGTGGCAGCAAATGTGCCGTTCTACCTTGGCGGGACCTCGTTGCTGATTGTGGTAGTGGTTGTGATGGACTTCATGTCCCAAGTACAATCGCACCTCGTTTCGCACCAGTACGAATCCCTGATGAAGAAAGCCAACCTGAAAGGCTACGGTGGCAGCGGTCTGCTGCGCTGATACGCCCCTAAGGTTCGAGGAGTCGGTAATGAAAGTTCGTGCATCGGTGAAAAAGCTGTGCCGCAACTGCAAGATCATCCGTCGCGAAGGCGTCGTTCGAGTGATCTGCAGCGCGGAACCGCGTCACAAACAGCGCCAAGGCTGAGTGTGATCTGCGCTTCAAACCCAGCAGCTAGTGTGCTGCTGGGTTGATTATTCGTTTCTACAGCGATATTATCTCGCGCCCTATTTCTTGGCTTCCGGGGCGTAGGTAGCTGTCAATTGGAGTCCCACTGAATGGCCCGTATTGCAGGCGTCAACATTCCAGATAACAAGCATACTGTTATCTCGCTGACCTACATCTATGGTGTCGGTCGCACAACTGCACAGAAGATCTGTGCAGACGCTGGTGTAAACCCAGCCGCTAAGATCAAGGATCTGAGCGACGAGCAAATCGAAACCCTGCGTGGCGAAGTTGCGAAGTTCACCACCGAAGGTGACCTGCGTCGTGACATCAACATGAAGATCAAGCGCTTGATGGACCTGGGTTGCTACCGCGGCCTGCGTCATCGTAAAGGTCTGCCGGTTCGCGGTCAGCGCACCAAGACCAACGCACGCACCCGTAAGGGCCCGCGTAAGCCGATCCGCAAGTAACCGCCCAGGAATATAGACATGGCAAAACCTGCTGCTCGTCCTCGTAAGAAAGTCAAAAAGACAGTGGTTGATGGCATCGCCCACATCCACGCTTCTTTCAACAACACCATCGTGACCATCACCGACCGTCAGGGCAATGCTTTGTCCTGGGCGACCTCCGGTGGTTCGGGTTTCCGTGGTTCGCGCAAATCCACCCCGTTCGCAGCCCAGATTGCTGCTGAGCGTGCTGGTCAAGCTGCGCTGGAATACGGCCTGAAGAACCTCGACGTAAACGTCAAGGGTCCAGGTCCGGGTCGTGAATCCGCCGTTCGTGCACTGAACAGCTGCGGCTACAAGATCGCCAGCATCACCGACGTGACGCCAATCCCGCATAACGGGTGCCGTCCGCCGAAGAAGCGTCGCGTGTAATCAGGAGACAGAAGAATGGCACGTTACATTGGTCCAAAATGCAAACTGTCTCGTCGTGAAGGCACCGATCTGTTCCTGAAGAGCGGCGTTCGCGCTCTGGAATCGAAGTGCAACATCGAAGCAGCCCCAGGTATCCACGGCCAGCGCCGTGGCCGTCAGTCCGACTACGGTACCCAGCTGCGCGAGAAACAAAAAGTTCGTCGTATCTACGGTGTTCTGGAGCGTCAGTTCCGCGGTTACTACCAAGCTGCTGCCTCGAAAAAAGGCGCAACCGGTGAGAACCTGCTGCAACTGCTCGAGTGCCGTCTGGATAACGTCGTCTACCGTATGGGCTTCGGTTCGACTCGTTCCGAATCCCGTCAGCTGGTTTCGCACAAAGCGATCAGCGTCAACGGTAAGACTGTAAACATTCCATCCTACCAAGTTCGTCCGGGTGACGTGGTCGCGGTCCGCGAGAAGTCGCTGGCCCAGCTGCGCATTGTTCAAGCCCTTGAACTCTGCGCCCAGCGTGGCCGCGTTGAGTGGGTTGACGTGGATGCTGCTAAAAAGTCGGGCGTTTTCAAGAACGTTCCTGCTCGCAGCGACCTGTCTGCCGACATCAACGAAAACCTGATTGTCGAGCTCTACTCCAAGTAAGGGCTAGAAAATAGGTGCATCCATGCAGATTTCGGTAAATGAGTTCCTGACTCCCCGCCACATTGATGTGCAGGTAGTCAGTCCGACCCGCGCCAAGATTACGCTCGAGCCTCTCGAGCGTGGTTTCGGCCATACCCTGGGCAACGCGCTGCGCCGCATCCTGTTGTCCTCCATGCCTGGCTGTGCAGTAGTCGAGGCCGAGATCGATGGCGTACTCCACGAGTACTCCGCGATCGAAGGTGTACAGGAAGACGTAATTGAAATCCTGTTGAACCTGAAAGGCCTGGCTATCAAACTGCACGGTCGTGACGAAGTTACGCTGACCTTGTCGAAAAAGGGTTCGGGGGTGGTTACCGCTGCCGATATTCAGCTGGATCACGATGTCGAGATCGTCAACCCCGATCACGTAATCGCGAACCTGGCGTCGAACGGCGCCCTGAACATGAAGCTCACTGTAGCTCGTAGTCGCGGTTACGAGCCGGCCGACTCCCGTCAAACCGACGAAGACGAAAGCCGTAGCATTGGCCGTCTGCAGTTGGACGCTTCGTTCAGCCCGGTGCGTCGTATCGCCTATGTGGTCGAAAACGCCCGTGTTGAACAGCGTACCAACCTGGACAAGCTGGTCATTGATCTGGAAACCAACGGCACCCTGGATCCTGAAGAGGCTATCCGCCGCGCTGCGACCATCCTGCAACAGCAGCTGGCCGCGTTCGTCGACCTCAAAGGTGACAGTGAGCCTGTCGTAGTCGAGCAGGAAGACGAGATCGATCCGATCCTGCTGCGTCCGGTTGACGACCTGGAACTGACTGTACGTTCGGCCAACTGCCTCAAGGCGGAGAACATCTACTACATCGGCGACCTGATTCAGCGTACCGAAGTAGAGCTGTTGAAGACTCCTAACCTGGGCAAGAAGTCCCTGACTGAAATCAAGGACGTCCTGGCCTCTCGTGGTCTGTCTCTCGGCATGCGCCTCGACAACTGGCCGCCTGCAAGTCTTAAGAAAGACGACAAGGCGACCGCCTGATCGTCGTAATCACCGAACGTTGTGTTTGGTAAGGAATGAATCATGCGTCATCGTAAAAGTGGACGTCACCTGAGCCGTACCAGCTCTCACCGCAAGGCTATGTTCCAGAACATGGCAGTGTCGTTGATCGAGCACGAGCTGATCAAAACCACCCTGCCGAAAGCCAAGGAACTGCGCCGCGTTGCCGAGCCGCTGATCACCCTGGCCAAGGAAGACAGCGTTGCTAACCGCCGTCTGGCCTTCGACCGTACCCGTTCGAAGTCCGCTGTTGGCAAACTGTTCAACGACCTGGGCAAGCGTTACGCCACCCGTCAGGGCGGCTACCTGCGCATCCTGAAGTGCGGTTTCCGCGCTGGCGACAACGCGCCTATGGCGTACGTCGAGCTGGTTGATCGTCCGGTCGGCGGTGCTGTAGAAGCTGCTGAGTAAGACGTTCTGTCTGCTACAAAGAACCGGGCCTAGTGCCCGGTTTTTTGTGTCTGTTTGTATTGTTAATTTCTATTGATACAAGTCATGTAATGAATTTGTCCCTGTAACCTTGCTCGTCGATACTCTCTCCAAGCCGATTAGCCGGCGCTTGAAGACCGATAAGGAGAGCCCATGAGCAAGATTCTTACCACCGCCAGCGGTGCACCCGTAGCCGACAACCAGAACTCCCGTTCCGCCGGCCCGCGTGGCCCGTTGTTGCTCGACGACTTCCACCTGATCGAGAAGCTCGCCCATTTCAACCGCGAGAACATTCCTGAGCGCCGTGTGCACGCCAAAGGCTCGGGCGCCTACGGCACCTTTACCGTCAATCGCGACATCACCCGCTACACCTGCGCCAAGCTGTTTGAGCAGGTCGGCAAGCAAACAGAAACCTTCCTGCGCTTCTCCACTGTCGGTGGCGAACGTGGCTCTGCAGACACCGAACGCGACCCTCGTGGCTTTGCCGTCAAGTTCTACACCGAAGAAGGCAACTGGGACATTGTGGGTAATAACACGCCAGTGTTCTTTATTCGCGATCCGCTGAAATTCCCCGACTTTATCCACACCCAGAAGCGCCATCCGCAGTCCAACCTGAAGAACGCCCAGATGATGTGGGATTTTTGGTCGCACTCGCCCGAAGCGCTGCACCAGGTCACCATCCTGTTCTCGGACCGTGGTATTCCGGACGGCTATCGGCATATGCACGGCTTCGGCAGCCACACGTACAGTTTGATCAACGCCAAGGGCGAGCGTACCTGGGTCAAGTGGCATTTCAAGACCCAGCAAGGTATCAAGAACCTCGCGCCGGCAGATGCTGCACGCCTGGCGGGTACTGACCCGGACTACGCCCAGCGCGACCTGTTCGAAGCCATTGAACGTGGCGACTACCCGCGTTGGACCGTATGCATTCAGGTGATGAGCGAAGCCGAGGCTGCCAGCCGAGACGAGAACCCCTTCGACGTCACCAAGACCTGGTCGCAGAAGGATTATCCGTTGATAGAGGTGGGCGTGCTGGAGCTCAACCGTAACCCGCTCAACTACTTCGCCGAAGTCGAGCAGGCTGCGTTCGGGCCGAGCAACATGGTGCCAGGGGTTGGCCTGTCGCCTGACCGCATGCTGCAGGGCCGTGTATTCGCCTACGCAGACGCGCACCGCTACCGTGTGGGCACCAACCACCAGCACTTGCCTGTGAATGCGCCACGCTGCGCAGTCAACAGCTACCAGCGCGATGGCTCCATGGCCACGGGCAGCTATGGGAGTGCCCCTAACTACGAGCCCAACAGCTACGCTGAGGCGCCGAAGCAGTCACCACGCCATGCCGAGCCACCCCTGGCTCTGAACGGTTCGGCAGACCGTTACGATCACCGTGAGGACACCGACTACTTCAGCCATGCCGGCGCGCTGTTCCGCCTGATGAGCGAAGGGCAGAAGGCGTTGCTGATCAGCAATATCGCCGGGACCATGGCAGGTGTCAGCGAAGACGTGATCCAGCGCCAGTTGCAGTACTTCTTCAAGGCTGACCCGGCCTATGGCGAAGGCATTGCCAAGGCGTTGGGCATCAACCTGGCCTGACTCTAAGTGATAAGCAGAACCGCCCTCATTTGGGCGGTTTTTCAATGAATATCACTACTGTTTAACCGTTTTTTTGCGTCGGATTGCGCCTTTTTCAGTGACCGCAGGCAAAAGCTGGTTCACACTATGTGGCATAGACGTTTTCACATGGAGAACCATGGCGATGCAAGGCCACCCAGACGTAATCAACTATCTCGTCACGCTGCTGAAGGGCGAACTGGCGGCACGCGACCAGTATTTCATCCATTCGCGCATGTACGAAGACTGGGGCCTTTCCAAGCTCTACGAGCGCATCAATCACGAGATGGAAGAAGAGACGCAGCACGCCGATGCCCTGATGCGTCGCATCCTCATGCTCGAAGGCACCCCTGACATGCGCGCGGACGACCTGGAAGTCGGCAGCACCGTGCCGGAAATGATCGAGGCTGACCTCAAACTTGAATACAAGGTGCGTGGCGCCCTGTGCAAAGGCATTGAGCTGTGCGAGCTGCACAAGGACTACGTCAGCCGTGACATTCTTCGAGCGCAGTTGGCTGACACCGAGGAAGATCACACCTACTGGCTGGAAAAGCAGCAAGGGCTGATCAAGGCCATTGGTCTGGAGAACTACCTGCAATCGCAGATGTAATTAATCCACAGTTTCAACAAAAAAAAGCCCCTGGCACCGACGGTACCAGGGGCTTTTCATTGCATCGGGAACATTCAGGCCCGATCACGTGCCAGCAGCGGCTTCAGGTAATGCCCGGTATACGACTGTTTCATCTCACACAGCTCTTCGGGTGTACCGCAGGCAATGATCTGGCCACCTTTGGAACCACCCTCAGGCCCCAGGTCCACCAGCCAGTCGGCGGTCTTGATCACATCCAGGTTGTGCTCGATCACCACCACGGTGTTGCCGTGGTCGCGCAGGCGATGCAGTACGTCCAGCAACTGCTGGATATCAGCAAAGTGCAGGCCTGTGGTAGGTTCGTCGAGGATGTACAGGGTCTTGCCGGTATCGCGCTTGGACAGCTCGCGTGACAACTTCACCCGCTGCGCTTCACCGCCAGACAGCGTGGTGGCCGACTGGCCCAGTTTGATGTACGACAGGCCCACATCCATCAACGTTTGCAGCTTGCGCGCCAGCGCGGGTACTGCGTCGAAGAACTCACGGGCATCCTCGATGGTCATTTCCAGCACCTCGTGGATGTTCTTGCCCTTGTACTTGATCTCCAGGGTTTCGCGGTTGTAGCGCTTGCTCTTGCACACGTCGCACGGCACGTAGATGTCCGGCAGGAAGTGCATCTCTACCTTGATCAAACCGTCGCCCTGGCAAGCCTCGCAGCGGCCGCCCTTGACGTTGAACGAGAAGCGCCCCGGCCCGTAGCCGCGTGAGCGCGATTCCGGCACGCCGGAGAAAAGCTCGCGGATCGGCGTGAAGATGCCGGTGTAGGTCGCCGGGTTCGAGCGCGGGGTGCGGCCGATCGGGCTCTGGTCGATATCCACCACCTTGTCCAGGTGCTGCAAGCCGTCCATGCTGCTGTGCGGGGCCGCTTCCAGGGTGCTTGCACCATTGAGGGCAGTGGCTGCCAGCGGGAACAGGGTGTTGTTGATCAGCGTCGACTTGCCCGAGCCGGATACCCCGGTCACACAGGTCAGCAGGCCGATCGGGATTTCCAGATCGACGTTCTGCAGATTGTTGCCGCGCGCGCCCTTGAGCTTGAGCTGCAGTTTTTTGTTGCGGGGCGTGCGCTTGCCGGGTACGACGATCTTCTTGCGGCCGGACAGGTATTTACCGGTCAATGAGTCGGGGTGGTCCATGACCTGCTGCGGCGTGCCTTCGGCGACGATCTGCCCACCGTGCACACCGGCCCCAGGGCCAATGTCGACCACGTAGTCGGCCAGGCGAATGGCGTCCTCGTCATGCTCCACCACGATCACTGTATTACCCAGGTCTCGCAGATGGTTTAGGGTAGCCAACAGGCGGTCGTTATCGCGCTGATGGAGGCCGATAGACGGTTCATCGAGGATGTACATCACCCCGACCAGGCCGGCGCCGATCTGGCTGGCCAGGCGGATACGCTGCGCTTCGCCCCCGGAGAGGGTATCGGCGCTGCGGTCGAGGGTCAGGTAGTCGAGGCCGACGTTGACCAGGAACTGCAGGCGTTCGCAGATTTCCTTGAGAATCTTCGAAGCAATCTCACCGCGGCGCCCGGTCAGGGTCAGTTCGCCAAAGTAGCTACTGGCCTCACCGATGGGCAGGTTGGTCACTGCCGGCAGGGTTTTTTCGCCTACCCAGACATGGCGTGCCTCACGGCGCAGGCGGGTGCCCCGGCAATCCGGGCAGGGCTGGGTGCCGAGGAATTTGGCCAGTTCCTCGCGCACGGTGGCCGACTCGGTCTCGCGGTAGCGGCGCTCCAGGTTCGGCACGATGCCTTCGAACGGGTGCGAGCGCTTGACGATATCGCCACGGTCGTTGAGGTACTTGAAGTCGACAGTCTGTTTGCCACTGCCTTGCAGGATGACCTTCTGGTGTTCGGCCGACAGCTCGCCGAACGGTTCCTCCAGGCTGAAGCCGTAGTGCGCGGCCAGCAAACCCAGCATCTGGAAGTAGTACACGTTGCGCCGGTCCCAGCCGCGTATGGCGCCTTCGGCCAAGGTGAGTTCGGCATTGACCAGGCGCTTGGTGTCGAAGAACTGCTTGACCCCCAGGCCATCACAGGTCGGGCAGGCGCCAGCCGGGTTGTTGAAGGAGAACAGTTTCGGTTCCAGCTCACTGATGGCATGTCCGCAGACCGGGCAGGCGAAGCGGGCGGAGAAAATCATCTCTTCACCTTGCTCGTCGTCCATTGGCGCCACCAGGGCGATGCCGTCGGCCAGTTTGAGTGCGGTCTCGAACGATTCGGCCAGGCGCTGCTGCAGGTCGGCACGGACTTTGAAGCGGTCCACTACCACATCGATGCTGTGCTTCTTCTGCTTGTCCAGCTTGGGCAGTTCATCAAGTTCGTAGAGCTTGCCGTTTACCCGGGCCCGCACAAAGCCCTGGGCGCGCAGTTCGTCGAACACCGCCAGATGCTCACCTTTGCGCTCGCGCACGACCGGTGCCAGCAGCATCAGCTTGGTGCCTTCCGGGCGCTCCAGCACCAGGTCGACCATCTGGCTGATCGTTTGCGCCTCCAGCGGAATATCGTGATCTGGGCAACGTGGCGTGCCGACGCGGGCATATAGCAGGCGCAGGTAGTCGTAGATTTCGGTGATGGTGCCAACCGTGGAGCGAGGGTTGTGCGAGGTCGACTTCTGCTCGATGGAAATGGCCGGCGACAGGCCTTCGATGGTGTCGACGTCTGGCTTTTCCATCATCGACAGGAACTGCCGGGCATAGGCCGACAACGATTCCACGTAGCGGCGCTGGCCTTCGGCGTACAGGGTGTCGAACGCCAGGGACGACTTGCCGGAACCGGACAGGCCGGTGATCACGATCAGCTTGTCCCGGGGCAGGGTCAGGTCGATGTTCTTCAGGTTGTGGGTACGTGCCCCACGAATCAGGATCTTGTCCACTGCGGCCTCGCTCGGCGGGCATAAACAAAGAAGTATACGGCGCCCTGCCAGTACGCGGCAAAGCGTCGCGTAGATGCCGTCAAGCTGTCGGACTGATAGAATCGCCGCCGGTTCACATGAGGTTAATCCATGCACGACACCCACAACGAGCGCATGAGTGGCGGCGAAACCCGCGCCGCTGGCGGCCTTGCCCTGGTCTTTGCCTTTCGTATGCTGGGCATGTTCATGGTCTTGCCGGTACTGGCCACCTACGGCATGGACCTGGCCGGCGCCACGCCAGCGCTGATCGGCCTGGCCATCGGTGCCTATGGCTTGACCCAGGCGGTACTGCAGATCCCGTTCGGCATGATTTCCGACCGCATCGGCCGTCGGCCGGTGATTTACCTGGGGCTGGTGATCTTTGCCCTGGGCAGCGTGCTGGCGGCACAGGCCGACTCCATCTGGGGGGTGATCGCCGGGCGTATCCTGCAGGGCGCCGGGGCGATTTCTGCCGCAGTCATGGCGCTGCTGTCCGACCTCACCCGCGAGCAACACCGGACCAAGGCCATGGCCATGATCGGCATGAGCATCGGCCTGTCGTTCGCTGTCGCCATGGTCGTCGGCCCATTGCTGACAAGTGCCTTCGGTTTGTCAGGATTGTTCCTGGCCACGGCCGGGCTTGCCTTGGTCGGCATCCTGCTGGTCGCTTTTGTCGTGCCCAACACGCATAGCATTTTGCAGCACCGTGAGTCGGGTGTGGCACGCCAGGCCATCGGCCCGACCCTGCGCCATCCGGACCTTCTGCGCCTGGACCTGGGCATCTTCGTGCTGCACGCCATCCTCATGGCCAGCTTCGTCGCATTGCCCCTGGCCTTCGTCGAGCGCGGGGGGCTGCCCAAGGAGGAGCACTGGTGGGTATACCTGACCGCGCTGTTCATCTCATTTTTTGCAATGGTCCCGTTCATCATCTACGGCGAAAAAAAGCGCAAGATGAAACGCGTGTTGGCTGGCGCGGTCAGTGTCCTGCTGCTGACAGAGATATACTTCTGGGAGTGGGCTGACGGTTTGCGCGGACTGGTGATTGGCACCGTGGTATTCTTTACCGCATTCAACCTGCTGGAGGCTTCGCTGCCTTCGCTGGTCAGCAAGGTGTCGCCTGCCGGTGGCAAGGGGACGGCAATGGGGGTTTATTCCACCAGCCAGTTCCTCGGCGCTGCCTTGGGAGGAATCCTCGGTGGCTGGTTATTCCAGCACGGCGGGCTGAACATGGTGTTCCTCGGTTGCGCGGTACTGTGTGCCATCTGGCTGGTCGTCGCGTTGCGCATGAACGAGCCGCCCTATGTGACCAGCCTGCGCATGCCGCTGACGCCAGAGGCAGTCCGGGAAGCCGGCCTGACCGAGCGCCTGATGGCCGTGCCGGGTGTAACCGACGCCATTGTGGTGGAAGACGAAGCCGCCATCTATATCAAACTGGATACGAAAATTTTGGACCGTACGACCCTCGAGCGCCTGGTTAACCCGGCCTCTTCGGCGTGCGAAGCCTAGGAGAACGTTATGGCCCGTGGGGTTAACAAAGTCATTCTGGTCGGCACCTGTGGCCAGGATCCCGAAGTCCGCTACCTGCCCAACGGTAACGCCGTGACCAACCTGAGCCTGGCCACCAGCGAGCAGTGGACCGACAAGCAGTCGGGCCAGAAGGTCGAGCGTACCGAATGGCACCGTGTGTCGCTGTTCGGCAAGGTTGCCGAAATCGCCGGCGAGTACCTGCGCAAAGGTTCGCAGTGCTACATCGAAGGCAAGCTGCAGACCCGCGAGTGGGAAAAAGACGGCATCAAGCGCTACACCACCGAGATCATCGTCGACATCAACGGCACCATGCAGCTGCTTGGCGGCCGTCCACAGGGTCAGCAGCAGGGCGGCGACCCGTACAACCAGGGTGGCGGCAACTACAACCAGGGTGGCCAGCCCCAGCAATACAACCAGGCACCGCCTCGCCAACAGGCTCAGCGCCCGCAACAGGCCCCTCAGCGCCCGGCGCCGCAACAGCCCGCGCCTCAGCCGGCTGCGGACTTTGACAGCTTTGATGACGATATTCCGTTCTGACACGACCGGTAACGCGTCCGCTACATCGAAAACCCAGGGCATTTCCCTGGGTTTTTTTATGCGCGCCCCCTCCGATACTGAGGGAGCGCCGCGCCCCGCCGCGTAGCCAAGCTGCATGTTGAGGACTCGGCGTTGCGCCACTGATGCCAATGCCGCCGGCGTGTCAGCGGATTCGTGAGCACCCTTCAGCCTCGCTCATTGCTAGTAGAAAAGCCGTGGTTCGGATGAATCCAGCAAGCTGGCGAGTTTGGTCAAGGCAAAGCTGAGTTCGGCACGGCTTGGCGTCATCAGGGCGATACGCACGCCACAGCTGGCGGGTGTGCGCTCAGGCAGAAACTGGCTGCCGCTGACCACGGTGACGCCATTGTTGCGCGCCAGGTTGGCGAATTCATCGCTGGTCCATGGTTCAGGGAGTTCCAGCCAGATATGGAAACTGTTGGGCTGGCTGCGAATCTTGTACCTGCCCAGGAGTTCCTGTGCCATGAGCTGCCGTGCGGCGGCTTCTTCCTGCTGCTCCCGCACCAGCTGATCGGCCATACCGCTGTTGATCAGGTTGCTGGCCAACTGGGCCATCAGCGGGGAGGGCATCCAGACGCTGCTGCGCACCATGGACGACAACCGTGAAAGCGTTTGTGGCGGCGCGTAGAGGTAGCCGATACGCAGGGCCGGCAGCACGCTTTTGGACAGGCTGGTCAGGTACACCGAGCGCTCAGGTGCATAGGCGGCCAAGGGTTTGTAGTCAGGCGCCGGTTCGAGGAAACCGTAGATATCGTCATCCACGATGAACAGGTCGAACTCGCGGGCAATCTGCGCGATAGCCTCGCGACGCGCGTGCGGCATTACCGAATTGGTCGGGTTCTGGTGAGTGGTCACACATACCAGCAGCGACGGTCGGTGCTCCTGGCAGGCGGCCCGCAAGGCCTCCGGAATAAGGCCGTGCTCGTCCATGGCTACCCCGCGCAAACGGCGGCCCATGCTGTGGGCAAGGGAGATGATGCCGGGGTAGCAGAGCGACTCGCAGAGGATCACATCATCGCTTTTCGACAAGCTGCTGATGGCCACCAGCAGCCCATGTTGAGCGCCGGAGGTCAGCACCACCTGTTGCGCGCGAGCGTCGGGCAGCCAGCGCTGAATCCAGCTGGCGCCAGCCTGCTTGTGCGTCGCATGGCCACCGTCAGTAACGTAGTCGAGCACTTGGTCAAGGTCGGGGGATGAGGCCAGCTCGGTAATTGCTCTGCGCAGCCAGTCGGCCATGTGCGCGTCGTTGGGCTTGATGATCGAAAGGTCAATCTGGCCGCTTTCATGTTTGGGCGGTGCTGGCCGCAAAGATGCGGTGGGGGCAGGGGCACGCGCCGGCCGTTGCTGCAGGACGAAAGTCCCCCGACCAACCTCGCCAACCACCAAACCCCTTTTGGCGGCTTCGTCATAGGCGCGTCCGATAGTGCCAGGCGTCACCTGTAATGACTCGGCGAGATCCTTGAGTGTTGGCAGGCGGTCGCCTGGCGCCAGACGGCCATTGCCAATGTCCTGTTCAAGAGCATCGGCAATCATCAGGTAGACCGGCTGCGCCAGGTCGCTGTAGTGAGGAACCCACATGGAAATGGCACCAGAATCTGCAAGAACGCGGAAGCCTAGCACGAAAGCTCTTATCGGGGTAATCGCGTTTCCGATGTGTGAATTAACTCTATTGGTGCGAATCGGCGCGTATCACTGCGGGCTCGCCTTGGCCCGGTGCGCACGCGCGTGATCACGCGTTAAAAGCGCTGCTAAAAGAAATCTTTTGAAATCAATAACTTGATTGAGTCGATTCAATGATGGTGGCAATCGGCCAATCAAAGTAATTGAATCGAGTTTATTTTTGTAATTACAATGATTGAGTCGATGCAATGTGGTGGTGCCTGGAGCGGCACCTCTCGCTCGTATCGCTCAAGTGTGAACGGTTTCAAAAACCGCCGCGTCTGCCCGGCATAGCAAGACACCGAATGGCCAATGGAATAGCACCTGAAATGGAAAGCGCACACCTGCAACAAGCAGCCGAGCCTCAAACCTCACTGGAAATCCGCCTGCCCTGGGTGGTCTCCAGCGCCTGGCAAACCTTGCTGAGCAATACGCCGCTCGATTTCGAAACCAGCAAAGAGCTTTACCCGCAACTCAAGGAGCAGGCGCAAGAGGTCCTGGGCAAAGCACTGTGCCAGCAAATCCGGGGTTTCGTTGAGGATCCGCAACTGACCAGCATGATTGTGCGTAATTGCCCACGCGATCGCGATGTGCCTCCGACCCCTTACTCTGGTGTGCTCAGCCCGCGCAGCACGCCGATTGCCTGTCTTGTCAGCCTGACCATGCAGCATCTGATGGGCATCAACCCGGTTGTCTACGAGGGTGAAAATGACGGGCGTCTGTTTCGCCATGTAATCCCTGCCCGTACTTCATCCAGCCAAAAGAGTTCACATGGCTCGCGGCTGCGCTTCTCCTATCACGTCGACAATCCGGACCTGCCATTGTCCTCCGAGCCGCTGGGTAGTGTTTCCTGCTGCCCGGAATACCTGTCGTTCTTCGGTATGCGCTGTGACCCGCGTATCAGTACCACCTTGGTCAACCTTGACGCAGTGATCGCGTCGCTGCCCTTGGCCACCGTGCGTGAACTGTGCGAAGCGCAGTTCGAAATCCGCCGCCCTGATTCGTTCACCGGTAACCGCCGTTGCACCGCTGAGTTGCCGGTACTGGTGCGCGGCCATTCAGGCGAGTGGCTGTGCCGCTTCGACAGCGAGAACACCCACGGGCTGAACCTGCGAGCCGAGCAGGCCCTGGCCACCCTGCGCGGTCTGTTGGAAACCCGGCGTTTCGATGAGCCTCACCTGCTGCTGCCAGGCGATTTCATGATCTTCAAGAACCAGCGCGTGCTGCATGCCCGTGATGGTTTCGAGCCGCAGAACGACGGTGCTGACCGTTGGCTGCTACGGGTGTTCGCGGTCAACGACCTGAACCGGGTGCGCTTTGCCCGGGCCGATCACCTTTACGAAGTGCTCTCCTGATTTCTCTTCATTTATCGACGGAATTACTGCTATGGAACTGTTAGGCGCTTACTGGGCGGAACACTGGCTGCTGGCGATCCTGCTGCTGGGCGCCATTGCCTTTGTCGCGGGCTTTGTGGACAGCATTGCCGGGGGCGGCGGGTTGTTTCTGGTGCCAGGGTTTTTGCTGGTGGGCATGCCGCCTCAGGTAGCGCTGGGGCAGGAGAAACTGGTCAGTACGCTGGGTACGCTGGCCGCGATCCGCAACTTCCTGGCCAACAGCAAGATGGTCTGGCAGGTGGCACTGGTTGGCGTACCTTTCTCACTGCTCGGCGCCTACCTGGGAGCGCACCTGATTGTCTCGATCTCTCAGGAAACCGTGGGCAAGATCATCCTTGCATTGATCCCTTTCGGCATTCTGATTTTCCTCACCCCCACGGACCGCCCGATAGAGGAGCGAGTGCTGTCGGCGCGGATGCTCTACACCGTCGTGCCGTTGACCTGTCTGGCCATCGGCTTTTACGACGGCTTCTTCGGCCCAGGTACCGGCAGCATGTTCATCATCGCGTTTCACTACCTGCTGCGCATGGACCTGGTTTCCAGCTCGGCCAACTCCAAGACCTTCAACTTCGCCTCCAATATCGGTGCGCTGGTCGCCTTCATCATGGCCGGCAAGGTTGTCTATCTGCTGGCGTTGCCGCTGGTGGCATGCAACATCCTCGGCAATCACATGGGCAGTGCATTAGCACTGCGCAAAGGGAATGACGTGGTACGCAAGGTGTTGGTGTTTTCCATGCTGTGCCTGTTCACCAGCCTGGGCGTGAAGTACCTGGTCTGACAATACCTCTGGGAGACAAACCTGATGAAAACTGCATTCGTGACTGGCGCCTCCTCAGGCTTTGGCCGAGCCATATGCCGCACCTTGGTTGCCAAGGGCTACCGTGTGATCGGTGGTGCCCGCCGTATGGACAAGCTGCAGGCACTGGAGCATGAGCTTGGCGACAACTTCATTCCACTGGCGCTGGATGTGACTGATGGGCAGTCGATCAGCGCAGCAGTGGCGCAGATCAACGAAGCTGCGTCGAGCATCAATGTGCTGGTCAACAACGCAGGCCTGGCGCTGGGTATCGAGCGGGCTCAGGCCTGCAGCGCCGAGAACTGGCAGCGCATGATCGACACAAACATAACCGGCCTGGCCATGGTCACCCATGCGGTGTTGCCACAGATGGTCGAAGCCGACAGTGGGATGATCATCAACATGGGTTCGATTGCCGGCACTTACCCCTACCCGGGTGGCAATGTTTATGGCGCAAGCAAGGCATTCGTGCGTCAGTTCAGCCTGAACCTGCGCGCCGATCTGGCAGGCACCCGCGTGCGGGTCAGCAACATCGAGCCTGGGCTGTGTTCCGGGACCGATTTCTCGGTGGTACGCCTGAACGGCGACCTGAATGCGGTGGATGCGTTGTACCGTGATGTGCAGGCAATCCTGCCCGAGGACATTGCCGCCATGGTTGCCTGGATCGCCGAACAGCCGCCACACGTAAACATCAATACGCTCGAAATCATGCCGGTGGCGCAGAGCAGTGCGGCCTTGAACGTGGCGCGCAATCTGCCGCGGTGCTGACCGGGATCAATCGCACTTTTGCCATTCTTGACTAGTCTTAACGGTTGGCGGCATCACTTTGCCGCCACCGTGATGACCCGAGGTGCCGGCAATGCCCCGAGCGCCCGAAACCTGATCAGGAGTGCACGATGGACCTCAACCGTCGGCAATTCTTCAAGGTCGCCGCAGTCGGCCTTGGAGGCTCGAGCCTGGCAGCGTTGGGCATGGCCCCGACGCCGGCCTTCGCCGAGCAGGTGCGCCACTTCAAACTGGCGCATACCAAAGAAGCCCGTAACACTTGTCCTTACTGCTCGGTCGGCTGCGGCTTGATCCTGTACAGCCAGGGCGATGCGGGCAAAAACGTTAAACAGAGCATCATCCACATCGAAGGTGACGCCGACCATCCCGTCAACCGTGGCACGCTCTGCCCGAAAGGTGCCGGCCTGCTGGACTTTATCCACAGCCCAAGCCGCCTGCAGTACCCCGAGGTGCGCAAGCCTGGCAGCAAGGAGTGGGTGCGGGTGAGCTGGGATGAGGCGCTCGACCGCGTCGCCGGCCTGATGAAGCAGGACCGCGACGCCAACTTCATCGAGAAGAACGCCCAGGGGCAAACTGTAAACCGCTGGCTTACCACCGGTTTTCTTGCTGCCTCCGCCGCCTCTAGCGAGGCTGGCTACCTGACCCACAAGGTCGTCCGCGCAACAGGCATGCTGGGGTTCGATAACCAGGCACGTGTCTGACATGGCCCGACGGTGGCAAGTCTTGCCCCGACATACGGCCGTGGCGCCATGACCAACCACTGGTCCGATATCGCCAACGCGAATCTGGTCCTGGTGATGGGTGGCAACGCAGCAGAAGCGCATCCGTGCGGCTTCAAATGGGTGACCGAGGCCAAGGCGCACAACAAGGCGCGGCTGATCGTGGTCGACCCACGCTTTACCCGTACCGCTTCGGTCGCGGATTACTACGCGCCGATCCGTACCGGTACCGACATCGCCTTCATGGGCGGGCTGATCAATTACCTGCTGAGTACTGACAAGATCCAGCACGAGTACGTGCGCAACTACACCGACGTGTCGTTCATCGTCAAAGAGAGCTATGGCTTCGAGGATGGGCTGTTCAGCGGCTACGACGAGACCAAGCGTGTGTATGCCGACAAGTCCGGCTGGGGTTACGAGCTGGGTGAGGACGGTTTTGCCAAAGTCGACCCGACCCTGCAGCACCCTCGCTGTGTGTTCCAGCTGATGAAGCAGCATTACAGCCGCTACACCCCGGAACTGGCCAGCATGATCTGTGGCATGCCGCAGGATGCCATGATGAAGGTCTGGGAAGAGATCGCCACATGCTCGGTACCGGGCAAGACCATGACGATTCTCTATGCGCTGGGCTGGACGCAACACTCGATCGGTGCGCAGATCATTCGCAGCGCGGCCATGGTCCAGCTTCTGTTGGGTAACGTCGGCATGCCGGGTGGCGGGGTCAACGCCTTGCGCGGGCACTCCAACATCCAGGGGCTGACCGACCTCGGCCTGCTGTCCAACTCGCTGCCGGGTTACCTGACCCTGGCTGGCGATGCCGAGCAGGACTACGCCAGCTACATCGACAAGCGCGCTTCCAAGCCATTGCGCCCTGGGCAGCTGTCGTACTGGCAGAACTATGGCAAGTTCCACGTCAGCCTGATGAAGGCCTGGTACGGCGCCAACGCCACGGCAGACAACAACTGGGGTTACGACTGGCTGCCCAAGCTCGACGTGCCTGCCTATGACGTGCTGCGCATGTTCGAGATGATGAGCCAAGGCAAGGTTAACGGCTACGTATGCCAGGGCTTCAACCCGATTGCTGCGCTGCCGGACAAGAACCGCGTGACTGCGGCGTTGGGCAAGCTCAAGTGGCTGGTGATCATGGACCCGCTGGCTACCGAGACCTCGGAGTTCTGGCGCAATGCCGGGCCGTTCAACGACGTCGACACGGCCAGTATCCAGACCGAAGTGATCCGCCTGCCCACCACCTGCTTCGCCGAGGAAGACGGCTCGCTGGTCAACAGCAGCCGTTGGCTGCAGTGGCACTGGAAGGGCGCCGACGGCCCTGGCGAGACCCGCACCGACGTGCAGATCATGAGCGAGCTGTTCCTGCGCCTGCGTCAACGCTACCAGACCGAGGGCGGCGCCTACCCCGACCCGCTGATGAACATCAGCTGGCCGTACAAGATCCCTGAAGAGCCCTCCCCGGAGGAGCTGGCCAAGGAGATGAACGGCTGGGCAGTCACCGACGTTACCGACGCCACCGGCGCCATGCTCAAAGCTGGCCAGCAGCTGTCGGGCTTCGGGCAACTGAAGGACGATGGCAGCACCGCGTCTGGCTGCTGGATCTTCGCCGGCAGCTGGACCGAGCAGGGCAACCAGATGGCCCGTCGCGACAACAGCGACCCCTACGGCATGCATCAGGTGCAGAACTGGGCCTGGGCCTGGCCGGCCAACCGCCGCATCCTCTACAACCGTGCCTCCAGCGACCCACAAGGCAAGCCGTGGGACCCGGAGAAAAAGCGCCTGGTGTGGTGGAACGGCAAGGCCTGGACCGGCACCGACGTGCCGGACTTCAAGGTCGACTCGCCACCGGAAGCGGGGATGAACCCGTTCATCATGAACCCCGAGGGCGTGGCGCGTTTCTTCGCCATCGACAAAATGGCCGAAGGCCCGTTCCCCGAGCACTACGAGCCATTCGAAACACCGATTGGCATCAACCCGCTGCACCCGCAGAACAAGAAGGTGGTCAGCAACCCGGCCGGGCGCATTTTCGACTCGGTGTGGGACACCCTCGGCACGCACGACGAGTTCCCCTATGCGGCGACCACGTACCGGCTGACCGAGCACTTCCACTTCTGGAGCAAGCATTGCCGGCTCAACGCCATTGCCCAGCCCGAGCAGTTCGTCGAGATAGGCGAGGTGCTGGCCAATGAGAAAGGCATCAAGGCCGGCGACCGGGTGCGGGTGTCGAGCAAGCGCGGGCATATCGATGCGGTGGCGGTAGTGACCAAGCGGATTCGCCCGCTGCAGGTCAACAACCAGACCGTGCACCAGATCGGCATCCCGTTGCATTGGGGCTTCACCGGCGCAACGCGGCATGGCTACCTGACCAATACCCTGGTGCCATTCCTTGGTGACGGCAACACGCAGACGCCGGAGTCCAAGTCGTTCCTCGTCAAAGTGGAGAAACTCTGATGGCCAGCCAAGACATCATCGCCCGCTCGGCCACCACCACCGTACCGTCTTCGGTACGTCAGCAGCAGGAAGTCGCCAAGCTGATCGACACCACCAAGTGCATCGGCTGCAAGGCCTGCCAGGTGGCGTGCTCGGAGTGGAACGAACTGCGTGACGAGGTCGGCCACAACCACGGTACCTACGACAACCCCCAGGACCTCACCGCCGAGACCTGGACCCTGATGCGCTTCACCGAGCACGAGCGCGACGACGGCAACCTGGAGTGGCTCATCCGCAAGGATGGTTGCATGCACTGCGCCGACCCCGGTTGCCTGAAGGCCTGCCCCAGCCCGGGGGCGATCATCAAGCACGCCAACGGTATCGTCGACTTCAACCAGGACCACTGCATTGGTTGCGGTTACTGCATCACCGGCTGCCCGTTCAACATCCCGCGCATCTCGCAAAAGGACCACAAGGCGTACAAGTGCACCCTGTGTTCCGACCGCGTCAGCGTGGGCCTGGAGCCGGCCTGTGTGAAAACCTGCCCGACCGGTGCGATCGTGTTCGGCAGCAAGGACGAGATGAAGGTGCACGCTGCCGAGCGCATCGTCGACCTGAAGTCACGGGGCTACGACAAGGCGGGGTTGTACGACCCGGACGGCGTCGGTGGCACCCACGTGATGTACGTGCTGCATCATGCCGACACGCCGAGGCTGTACGCCGGCCTGCCGGACCAGCCGGTGATCAGCCCGCTGGTGGGGCTGTGGAAAGGCTTCACCAAGCCGCTGGCGCTGCTGGCCATGGGCGCAGCGGTGCTGGCGGGGTTCTTCCACTACGTGCGGGTTGGCCCGCAGCGGGTAGAGGAAGACGAACACCCGACGCCGCCCGATGACAGCGTGCACCAAGTGGACCCCGCGGTGCATGTCTACGATCCGAAGCAGCCCGGTGGGCAAGGGGAGCAGCGGCCATGAACGACAACAAACCCATCCTGCGCTACACCGCCAACGAGCGGACCAACCACTGGATCGTCGCCATTCTGTTCTTCATGGCCGGGCTTTCCGGGCTGGCGCTGTTTCACCCGGCGCTGTTCTGGTTAAGCCATCTGTTCGGCGGCGGGCCGTGGACACGCATCCTGCACCCGTTCATGGGCGTGGCGATGTTCGTGTTTTTCCTCGGGTTGGTGGTGCGCTTCTGGCGCGCCAACTTCATCACCGCCAACGACCGCCTGTGGTTGCGCCGCATTGATCGGGTGATGGTCAACCGCGAGGACGGCGTACCCCCCATCGGCAAGTACAACGCAGGGCAGAAGTTGCTGTTCTGGACCCTGTTGCTGTGCATGCTGGTGTTGTTGGTTAGCGGCGTGGTGATCTGGCGGGCGTATTTCAGCCATTTCTTCGACATCGGCGCGATTCGCCTGGCGTCGCTGGCTCACGCGCTGGCGGGCTTCGTGCTGATTCTCAGCATCATCGTGCACATTTACGCCGGCATCTGGATCAAGGGCTCGATCGGCGCCATGCTGCACGGCTGGGTCAGCCGTGCCTGGGCGCGCAAGCACCATGCGTTGTGGTACCGCGAAGTCACCGGTGACAAGACACCGGGCAATCACGGACGAAAAGAAGGATAAGCGCTTGAGCACGATACTCGAACCCGGGCAGATTGAAGCGTCGGCAGTAGCGCCGCCGTTTTTGCACCTGCCCCCCGCCAATCTGTTCGAGCTGCGTGCCGCACGCCTTGAGCAACTGGCCGAAGGCAATGCCCTTGGTGACTACCTGCAGTTGATTGCACGGTTATGCCGCATCCAGCAGCAGCTTGTGGATAACCCCCCCGCCGGCATGCCGGTGGCCGAGGAGCGCCAGCGCCTGTGCATAAGCCATGGTTTGCCGCCGCTGGCGGCCGACAGCCTGGTGCGTGAAGGGCCGTGGCTTGTCTGGTTGCAAGCCCTGCTAGAGCACTTCAGCGGCGCAACAACCGGCCCGATGGGGGAGGCGTTGCAGGCGCTGCGCGGCAGTGATGACCACCAGCGCAAAGGCTGGGGCATTGCCTTGCTGGCTGGCCAGTACGATGCGGTGCCTGCAGCACTGGTGCCGTTCCTGGGGGCTGCGCTGCAGGCAGCCTGGTCCAGTTGGTTGCTGGCGCTGCCGGCGCCTGAACTCAAGCCCGCCGGTAGCCTGGCCCAGTGCCCGGCGTGCGGTTCGCCGGCTATGGCCGGGGTGGTGCGCAACCGTGGCAAGCACAATGGTTTGCGTTATCTGGCCTGTTCGCTGTGCGCCTGTGAATGGCATGTGGTGAGGGTCAAATGCGTGTACTGCGAGTCGAGCAAGGACTTGCGCTACACCAGCCTGGAGGATGACCGCCACGCGCCGGGCAAGGCGCCGCTGCGCGCCGAATGCTGCCCGGGGTGCAACAGCTACCTGAAGCAGAACTACCTGGAGAACGACGCGGCGGCCGAACCGCTGGCCGATGACCTGGCCAGCCTGGCGCTGGATATGCGCCTGGACGAGGAGGGCTTTCATCGCCTGGCGCCCAACCTGATGCTCGCCCCGGGTGGTGGGTGAGTGTCTACACTGAAACACCGAGTCGCCTTCTTCGCGGGTAAACCCGCTCCCACAGGTACAGTACCTGCTTTGACATCGGTGCAATACCTGTGGGAGCGGGCTTGCCCCGCGAAGAGGCCAGAACAGACAACGGCCCAGCTCAAGGTAGTACCTGATGTCTTCAAGCCTCGCCGATAACACCCCACGCCTGCCTTCCATCGACACCCTCCTGCGCCACCCGGCCTGCCTCCCGTTGATCGATCGCCACGGCCGCGAGGGCGTGCTGAATACGCTGCGCCAACTGCTAGACGACCTGCGCGAACCCGCCCGGCAAGGCCAACTCACCCCCGCCGAACTGGCCCCCGAAATCCTCTTGGGTCGCACCGGCGAGCGCCTGGCCACCCAGCAACGAAGCCAGGTCCGCCGCGTGTTCAACCTCACCGGCACCGTGCTGCACACCAACCTGGGCCGCGCCTTGCTACCGGAAGAAGCCATTGAGGCCATGCAAACCGCCGCCCGCTATCCGCTCAACCTGGAGTTCGACCTGGCCACCGGCAAACGTGGCGACCGCGATGACTTGATCGAAGGCCTGATCCGCGAGCTGACCGGTGCCGAAGCCGTCACCGTGGTCAACAACAATGCTGCCGCTGTGTTGCTGGCGCTCAATAGCTTGGGTGCACGCAAAGAAGGCATCATTTCGCGGGGAGAACTGATCGAGATTGGCGGCGCATTCCGTATCCCCGACATCATGGCCCGTGCTGGCGTAAAGTTGCACGAGATCGGCACCACCAACCGCACCCACGCCCGCGACTACGAGGCTGCCATCGGCCCGCGCACCGGCTTGCTGATGCGCGTGCATTGCAGCAACTACAGCATCCAGGGCTTCACCACCCATGTACCCACGGCCGAGCTGGCGCGCATCGCCCACCAGCATGAACTGCCGCTGCTCGAAGACTTGGGCAGTGGCAGCCTGTTGGACCTCACCCGCTGGGGCTTGCCCGCCGAGCCCACGGTGCGTCAGGCGTTGGCCGACGGTGCCGACATCGTCACCTTCAGCGGCGACAAACTGCTGGGCGGGCCGCAAGCCGGGATTATCGTCGGTCGCAAGGACTTGATCGCCAGGATCAAGAAAAACCCACTCAAGCGTGCGCTGCGCGTCGACAAGATCACCCTCGCTGCACTCGAAGCGGTGCTGGCGCTGTACCGCAACCCTGACCGCCTGGCCGAGCGCCTGCCCAGCCTGCGTCTGTTGACCCGTAGCCAGGCCGATATACAGGCCCAGGCCGAACGCCTGGCCCCTGAGCTCAAGGCTCGCCTCGGTGAGCAATGGGCTGTCAGCGTGGAGCCGGCGCTGGGCATGATCGGCAGTGGCAGTCAGCCGGTGGCGCGCTTGCCCAGTGCAGCCCTGTGCCTGCGCCCGCAGGTATCGAAGAAGTTGCGAGGGCGCAGCCTGCATGTGCTGGAGCGGGCGCTGCGCGGCCTGCCGGTACCGGTGCTCGGCCGTATCGATGACGACGCTCTGTGGCTGGACCTGCGCCAACTGGATGACGAAGCCGAGTGGCTGGCGCAGTTACCCACCCTGCAACTGGGGCCGGTGCAGTGATCGTCGGCACCGCCGGCCATATCGACCATGGCAAGACCGCACTGCTGCAGGCGCTGACCGGGCAGGCCGGCGACCAGCGTCAGGAGGAGCGTGCACGCGGCATGACCATTGACCTGGGCTATCGCTACGCGGCGCTGGTTGAAGGTGCACCGCTGACCGGCTTCATCGATGTGCCGGGTCACGAGCGTTTTATCCACAACATGCTGGCTGGTGCCCAGGGTATCGACCTGGTGTTGCTGGTGGTGGCTGCCGACGACGGGGTCATGCCGCAGACCCGCGAGCATCTGGCGATCATCGAGCTGTTGGGCATTCCCCAGGCTTTGGTGGCGATCAGCAAATGCGACCGCGTCGAGCCCTTGCGCGTGGCCGAAGTTAAGCTGCAAGTCGAAGAGCTGCTGGCGCGCGGGCCCTATGCCGGGGCGCAGCAGTTTCCATTGTCGAGCCTCAGTGGGGAAGGCGTAGCTGCGCTGCGTCAGGCCTTGCTGGAGGCCGAAGCCACGGTGCGGCAGCGCAGCGATAGCGGCGGTTTTCGTCTTGCTGTGGACCGTGCTTTCGCGGTTACCGGTGCCGGCGTGGTGGTAACCGGCACGGCGCTGGCGGGGCGCGTCAGTGCCGGTGACACCTTGTTGCTGGGCAAGGCCGGCAAACCGGTGCGGGTACGAGGCCTGCATGCGCAGAACCAGGCCGCGCTGGTGGCTGAGGCGGGCCAACGGGTGGCGTTGAATATCACGGCCGAACGCCTGGCGCTGGACCACGTGCATCGGGGTGACTGGCTGGTGCCTGAGTGGCTGCATGCGCCCAGCGTGCGGGTGGATATCGAGCTGAACCTGCTGCCGGGCGAGCCCCGCACGTTTGAGCATTTCAGCGCTGTACACGTGCACCTCGGCACCCAGGATGTAACCGCCCGCGTGGCCTTGCTCGAAGGCGAGTCCCTGGTGGCGGGCCAGCGCATGTTCGCCCAGCTGCTGCTCAATGCGCCGTTGCAGGCCGTGCACGGCGATCGCCTGGTGCTGCGTGACCAGCGTGCCCAGCGCACTTTGGGGGGCGGCAAAGTACTGGACCCGTTCGCGCCAAGCCGGCAGCGCCGCAGCGATGAGCGCCTGCGCCAGTTGCAGGTACTACGAGATACCGAGGATCTGGAGCAGGCCTTGCCAGCACTGCTCGCTACCGCGCCCGGTGGTATTGACCCCCAGCGGCTCGAGCGGCAGTTCAATCGCCCGCGTGCAACATGGCAGCTGCCGGAGGATGTATGGGTGGTGGCCACGCGGCAGGGGCAACTGCTGTTTGCCAACCGCCAGTGGCTGGCGCTGAAGCAACAGGTGGTGGAGCAGTTGGCGCGGTTCCATGAGCAGGAGCCTGACCAGCTCGGGCCGGACCGAGACCGCCTGCGCCGCTTTGCGGCCTTGCCCCTTGAGCGGCCGGCATTCGTCAGCCTGCTGGATGAACTGCTCGATGACGGCGCCATCGCCAGCAGCGGGCCCTGGATGCACTTGCCCGATCACAAGGTGCAATTGAGCGAAGCCGACAGTGCTTTGTGGGCGCGTTTGCAGCCGAAGTTGCTGGCGGGGCAGTACGATCCGCCCTGGGTCAGGACCCTGGCAAATGAGGAGAACTGCGCCGAAGCCGAAGTGCGCCTGCTGCTGCGCAAGCTGGCTCGGCTCGGTGTGGTGCATCAGGTGGTGCGTGACCTGTTCTACCCTGAGGCAACATTACAGCGCATGGCAGAGCTGTTGCTGGGGCAGGCCAACGAAACGCCGATAGTGCAGGTGGCCGCGTTTCGCGATATGTTGGGCATCGGTCGCAAGCGCAGTGTGCAGATTCTGGAATATTTCGACCGCATCGGCCTGACCCGGAGGGTGGCCGACCAGCGTCACATCCGCGCCGACAGCGCCCTGGCCCAGCAACAGGCCAGGCACTGAGTTCAAGGAAGGCAATCGCGCCCGGTGGCGCGGCCGGGCTTCAAACCCGGTTGGGGACGGCAGCCGTTCCCGGGCAGGTTCGACTCCCGCTGCCTTCCGCCATTTTCATTCGCCTGTCGGGGCTCTACGGGGCGCTTCACAGCTCTTGGGACTTGCACGGTACCTGTGGGAGCGGGTTCACCCGCGAAGAGGCCCTGAAGGGTGAAGCCTAAGCCCGCTCCCCACACAGATCCAGGGCAAACCACTGTTCTGCAGTATCCACATCCAACCCCGCCCCCAGCAGCGCAACCATCTTGCCCAGCGCCGCTTCACGGGTCATGCCACCGCCACTGACCAGCCCGGCCCCACGCAAGCGGTTACCCGCCGCATAGGTATCGAATACCACCGAACCCTCAGGGCACTGGCTGATAGCCGCCAGCATCACGCCGTGCTGGCGTGCTGCGCTCAGCACACTCAGCAGCGCCTGGTCATCTGACGGCCCGGTACCGCTGCCGTAGCACTCCAGCAGCAAGCCCTGCACACCACTGTCGATCAAGGCTTGCAGGTGCGCGGCCTGCAGCCCGGGGAACACCGGCACGATCGCCAGGTTGACCGGCTGACGCGGATGCTTGTAGCCAAGTTCGGCAGGGATAACATGGGCCCGCTCGCCGTCACGATGGCGCGGCAGCGCAGCAAAGGCATCGAACGCCTCGCTGCGCAACTTTGATGCCCGGCAGCCATGCAGCAACTGGCCATGGAAGTACAGCTGCACGCCATCCTCCAGGCCGGATTCGAACTGGTGCAACGCGCCGCACAGGTTGGCCCAGGCATCGCTGTCTGTGGCACCTGCCGGCAGCATCGAGCCGGTCAGCAGCACCGGCACTGGCAAACCCAGCAGCAAGAACGATAACGCCGCAGCGCTGTAAGCCATGCTGTCGGTACCGTGCAGCACCAGCACGCCATCATGGCCTGCCACCTCCACGGCTTCGACGATGGCATCGCGCATCGCCAGCCAGTTGTGCTGGTGCATGTTGGCGCTGTCGAGCAGCGGGTTCAGTTCCTGCAAGGTCCATTGCAGCCGGGGCGCATCGGCCATGTGGGCGAAGTGTTCGCGCATCCGCGCTTCGAAGCCACCGGCCGGCGCCAGGCCTTCCGGGGTTTCGAGCATGCCGATGGTGCCACCGGTGTAGAGAACGAGAAGATTCTTGACTGCACGCATGGAAAACATCCGTAGCGGTGAGCGGAGAAAGAAAAGCCGCCCGCGGAAGGGGCGGCTGGGCAGGGGAGGATATCAGCGCTGCGGCTGAGCCTGGACGGCTGCTTTGTCAGCGGCTGTTTCCACCTGCGGATTGGCAGGCCAGGCATTGCGGTCCAGGTCCAGGTCGGCGAACTTGGACGAATCGAACACAGGCTGGCCGATGCCGGCTTTGCGCTGGTCGTCGTAGTCACGCATGACGCGCAGGCCGACCTTGAACAGCAGGGCCAGGGCCACCAGGTTGACGAAAGCCAGGCAGGTCATGGTGATGTCGGCGAAGGCGAACACGGTCGACAGGTCCTGCATCGAGCCCCACACCACCAGTGCCAGCACCAGGCCACGGAACACCATCAGCACCACACGGTTGCGGGTGAGGAACTGCAGGCTGTTTTCGCCCAGATAGTAGTTGTAGAGAATGCAGGTGAACACGAACAGCGACAGCGCCACGCTGACGAACACACGGCCCCAGTCACCGACCACGGCAGCCAGCGAGTTCTGGGTCAGGACAATGCCGTCACCCTCGAAGCCTGGGGTGTAGAAGCCCGACAGCAGGATCAGCAGCGCGGTGCAGGTGCAGATCACGAAGGTATCGAGGAACACACTGAAGGCCTGGACCACGCCCTGGGCGCCCGGGTGTTTGACGGCGGCCACGGCGGCCACGTTCGGTGCGCTGCCCAGGCCCGCTTCGTTGGCAAACACGCCACGCTTCACGCCCATGACGATGGCGCTGCCGAGCAGGCCGCCGAACGCCGGGTCGAGGCCGAAGGCGCTCTTGAAGATGGTTTCGAGCATGGCCGGCACGTGTTCGATCTGGGTGCCGATCACGTACAGGGTCACGCCGATGTAGGCCAGGGTCTTGATCGGGACCAGCAGGTCCGACACGGCGGCGATGCGCTTGATGCCGCCGATGAAGGTGATGGCCAGCAGCACTGCCAGGACGATGCCGGTCTGGCTTGGGGCAAAGTTGAAGGCGTTCTGCAGCGAATGGGTCACGGTGTACGACTGCAGGCCGATGAAGGCGAAGCCGTAGGTGACCAGCAGCAGGATCGAGAACACGATGGCCATGCTTTTGCGCTTCAGGCCGTGCTGGATGTAGTACGCCGGGCCGCCACGGTACAGGCCGTCGCCGTCTGCACGCTTGTAGACCTGTGCCAGGGTGCACTCGAAGAAGCTGCTGGACATGCCCACCAGTGCGGTGACCCACATCCAGAACACGGCGCCCGGGCCACCCAGGGTCACGGCAATACCGACACCGGCAATGTTACCGGCACCTACGCGGCCGGCCAGGCTGAGCATCAGAGCCTGGAAGGAGCTCAGCTGGCCTGCCTGGCCACGCAGCGATTCCTTGAAAACGGTGAACATGTGGCCGAAATGGCGGAACTGCACGAAACGCGAACGGATAGTGAAGTAGCTACCCAGCCCTACGATCAGCACGATGAGGAGTTTCCCCGAAAGGAAATCGTTGAGTACTTCGAGCATTGGAAAATGACCTCGATTCTTATTCTTCGTGTGGAAAGACCAGCGGACGGCAGGCGCACCGCTTTGCGTTGGGGGGAATGGTTGGCCATGACAAGAGTGGTTACAATTTCGCGGGTTGCTCTGAGTTGATGCTAGTTGATGCTACAATGGCGCCATTCGCGTCACCTGGGTTCCGCACATGAGTGAGCATTTCGCCACCAACCTCAAACTGGCCTGCAGCCACTACCGCTCTATCTCCGAAGTTTGCCGGCAGCTCTCGATCAACCGCGCTCAGTTCAACAAGTACCTGAGCGGGCAGAGCCGTCCGACGGCTTTCAACCTCAAGCGCATTGGCGATTTCTTCGGGGTCGAGGATTACGAGTTGAACCTGCCGGCCGAGCAGTTCGCCCGGCTGATCGGTGCGCGGGTGTCGACCCCTGCCGAGCAGCCCAGCGACCCGATCAGCGAACTGTTCCGCCCGCTGCATGACCATGCGGGCAACCTGTCGCGCTATTGCGGTTATTACTTCGAGTATTCCAACTGCATGTCGGTGCCGGGCACGATCCTGGTCTCGCTGGTGCACCTGTGGGAGGAGCGCGGCCGTTTCCTGTTCGAGCGCCAGGAGCGCCAGGAACGTTCCAGTGCCACGGACCAGCATGCCGAGGTGCGCTGCCGCTACCTGGGCGCGGCGTTCCAGCTGCAGGACCGGGTGTTCCTCATCGACTACGAGTCGCTCACCTTCAACGAAATGAGCCAGACCATTCTCATCCCCAGCTTCAAAAGCCGCATCACCCGCCTGAACGGCCTCAAGGCCGGGGTTTCCAGCGGCGACCGGCGCAACCCGGCCTGCACCCGGGTGGTGTGGGAGTACCTGGGCGAGGAGATCAATCGCATCAATGCATATCGGCAGGTGAAACTGTACCGCCCGGATGATCCGCGAATAGATGATGATGTGCGTGAGCGGTTGAGTGTGGGGCCGTTGCGCAACAGCTTGTTTGAGATTGAATAGATTGAGTGCCTGTACGGGTCTTGTTGCCGGGGCCTCACCTGTTGGAAAGGGGCGGTGCTCCCGGCTCAATGACTGTTCAGAAAAGACTAAGTTGCCGCAACCACTCCCCAGCCGGACGCCCCTCATCGAGTAAAAGCTTCAAGGACATCAAGCAGCAAACAGTGATCAGCAGTGGCTTGATTAGCCGTGGTCCGAAGTAGATAGCGCAACGTGCGCCGAGTTGGGCGCCAACAATGGCACAAAGCGCCATTGCCAGGGCTAAAGGCCAGATGATTGCGCCGCTAAAGGCAAAGACTGAAAGGGCGCCTAGGTTGCAGGATGCATTGAGCAATTTGCTGTTGCAGATCGCCTGCATAAGATGCTGACCCAAGAGTAAGGTGAAAGCGACCATGAAAAACGAACCCGTGCCTGGTCCAAAGATCCCGTCGTAGAAACCAATGACTGGCGCAACTGCCAGCGTGAAGCCCAGATACGACATCCTCTGCCGACGATCCTTGGTACCAAGCTTGGGGCTGAACGTAAAATAGCCGGCTACTGTAATTAGCAAGATGGGGACAATTGACTCGAGGAGCGCTTTATCGAGCATGCTGATCGACAACGCGCCTGTAACGCCCCCCGCGAACGACAAAGCGGCCATCGGCCAGCCAGTCCGCCACTGGATCATTCTCTTTCGGGCGAACGCCCACACTGCTGAAACACTTGCTGAAGAGGCCTGAAATTTATTGGTAGCCATTGCAGCCAATGGGTCGACACCTGCAATGAAAAAAGCTGGTAACGTGAGTAATCCTCCGCCTCCTGCTATCGCATCAAAAAAACCGGCGAGCAAGGCGACAGAGGCCAGCGCCAAGAGTATTGAAACTTCAATCTCCACTTTTCTTTTCCCCGCCTTAGCCGCGTACGATCAATGGGTCTTGTTGTAAAATCACAGGCCGGGCATCAGGTGAGTACCCAAATAGTCGAACCAGCATTCTGCGGTTGTCCTTGATGACGTCGCGGGCGTGAAGTGCCTGGCAATTATTGATCAATAGTGCAGAGTCGGGGCTTGGCAGGAAATCGTAGGGTTGCTCTTTGTCCAGCAAGTCTCGCAATGTTTGATAAGCCTGTCGTGTCGAATGGTTAGCTTCATCATGCAGTGAGTGCCTATAGCTGCTATATCGGAGGGTGAAATCGCCTCTAACATCGAACTGAAGAATCGAATTTGCGATCGTCGCCTGACTCTCATCCTTCACGAAGCAGTCGCTGAGGGTAAAGCAGAATGACTTGGAAGATAGCGCCAGTGCCTCAAGGCCGTTGAGATTTGAGATCGCATTGCGCACGGGTATGAGTTTGGTCGGTTCCTGTAATGGATTCCATCTTGCACTCAGGATCAATGCGCTTGGAGCAGGGGAATGCTCACCCTCGAACTGAACTGAGCAGTTGTAAGGAGGTTCAGTGTGTGGGCCCAGTTGAACGCCTGCATGGGAGCTCAGTTCGGCTTGATGCAGGTTGAGTTCATTCGGTAGCAATCGCACTCCGCCACCTTTGAAATTTCCAACAAGCCGTACTTGCATACCGCCATTGTCGATATCAAAAGCGAATGAGCGGTAGTCGACAAGGCTCAAAAGAATCTGGTTTCGTGAGGCCATATAGACGGTAACCGGATCGATCTTCAAAATATCAATGTCTGCCAGCTCGCTCGGTACAGGGCCCACGTTAGGAACTTTCATTGCAGCGAATTCAAGTGCTGCTGCTTTTCCGGAGGAAAATATTTCTAGCAAAGCAAGCTGTGCGTCATCCAGTGAATTCTTCAAGATTTTTGCCTGACAGGCAGATAGGGCAGCAGCTCCCGCGACATCTGGGCCGCCGACAGCGGCAGTTTGTCGTGAGCCGTGATCAAGTATGCTGGCTTGCATTTTACTAAATGTGAGATGAAGGATCTCGGTTCCGGCCTTAGCGTTTACCCCTTCCATTTTTATTCTCCTTGTATGTAGGTAAAGGTGACTCTTCTTGTTAGGGCGGAGACTATTTAGCCAGAGACCTTTTACCGATGATGTAAGGTGGAGCCCTTGCGAGCTGTAGGGAATGTCTATGGGTGTGGTAGGAATCGTCTTGGGTGGGTAGTGCTGTCAGCCTCAGGGTTGGACTTCCCCGCCCGGAAACCGCAAAATGACCCCTTTCCTTCATCAACCTCTCGGATCTGCTGACTCTATGCGTATGCGCCTAATGCTGTTGGGTGGTGGCAATGCCCTCGGGCAAGCGCTGATTCGTCTTGGGGCCGAGGAGGACATTGCTTTCCTGGCGCCGCGCCCTCCCGAGAATGGCTGGACGCCGGCCAACCTCACTCAGTTGCTCGACGATCACCGCCCCGACGCCTTGGTCAACCTGGCCTATTACTTCGACTGGTTCCAGGCCGAGTCGGTCAGCGAGCAACGCCTGGCTCAACAGGAGCGGGCAGTGGAGCGGCTGGCAGAGCTGTGCCAGCACCACCAGATCACCCTGGTGCAACCTTCCAGCTACCGGGTATTCGATGGTTCGCGGGCAACGGCCTACAGCGAAAAGGACGAGCCCGTGCCGCTGGGCCTGCGTGGCCAGGCCTTGTGGCGCATCGAGCAGAGTGTGCGCGCGACTTGTCCGCAGCACGTACTGCTGCGCTTCGGCTGGTTGCTCGACGAGAGCATCGACGGCTCGCTGGGCCGCTTCCTGACCCGTGCCGAGCAACCGCAGGAGCTGCTGCTGGCCGATGACCGGCGTGGCAACCCGACACCGGTCGACGATGCCGCACGGGTGATTCTGTCGGTGCTCAAGCAACTCGATTGCAGTGCGCCGCTGTGGGGCACTTACCATTACGCCGGCAACGAGGCGACCACGCCGCTGGCGCTGGGCCAGGCGATTCTTACCGAAGCAGGCCAACACCGCCAGCTGGCGGTGCAGGCGCCGACACCGCAGGCCCATGCCGCACGGCCGGATGCCAGCGAAGAGCCGCAGAACGCTGTACTGGCCTGCAAGAAAATCCTTCATACCTTCGGCATCAAGCCGCGCGCCTGGCGCGCCGGCCTGCCGCCTCTACTGGACCGGTTCTACCGCCATGGCTGACGCCCCCATCCTGATCACCGGCGGTGCCGGCTTCATTGGCTCCCACCTGTGCGATGCGTTGTTGGACAAAGGCTACGCCGTACGCATTCTCGACGACTTCTCCACCGGCCGGCGCAGCAACCTGCAGGTTGGCCACCCGCGTCTGGAACTGATCGAAGGCGATGTCGCCGACGCCGGGCTGGTCATGCAGGCCGCGGCAGGCTGCAGTGCCGTGGTGCACCTGGCGGCGGTGGCCTCGGTACAGGCCTCGGTCGAAGACCCGGTGCGTACCCACCAGAGCAACTTCATTGGCACCCTGAACGTGTGCGAAGCCATGCGCGTGCAGGGTCTGCGCCGGGTGTTGTTCGCCTCCAGTGCGGCGGTGTACGGCAACAATGGCGAAGGCGAGTCGATTGCCGAAGACACGCCCAAGGCGCCGCTGACCCCCTATGCCGTGGACAAGCTGGCCAGTGAGCAGTACCTGGACTTCTACCGCCGTCAGCATGGGCTGGAGCCGGTGGTGTTCCGCTTCTTCAACATTTTCGGGCCACGCCAGGACCCGTCCTCACCGTATTCCGGGGTAATCAGCATCTTCTGCGAGCGCGCAGTGCAGGGCTTGCCGATCACCCTCTTCGGCGATGGCGAGCAGACCCGCGACTTCCTCTACGTGGGCGACCTGGTGCAGGTGATGGTGCAGGCGCTGGAGCAGCCGCAGGTCGAGGAGGGGGCGGTGAACATCGGCCTCAACCAGGCTACCTCGCTGAACCAGTTGCTGGTGGCGCTTGAGAAGGTGGTGGGCAGCTTGCCGGCGATTACGCATGTGGCGGCGCGTGCCGGTGACATTCGCCATTCGCGGGCGGATAACCAGCGGTTGCTGGCGCGGTTCGAGTTTCCGCAGGCGACGTCGATGGTCGAGGGCCTGGCCAAGCTTCTCGGTAAACACTGAGCCCCTGGGGGCGCTTTGCGCCCCTTTCGCGACGCAAGGCCGCTCCCACAGGGACAGCGTGCAGCCAATTGACTTGCGCTCAGTGTGGGAGCGGCCTTGTGTCGCGATGGGCTGCGCAGCAGCCCCAAAAATCACCCATGCCGCACAACCCTGCGCAGGCAATCCTCGGCCCCGAGTACTCGCCCATCCAAAGCCCGCACCTGCAAAGTCTCAAGCGCCCGCCCCGTAACACCCTCCACCAATTCAGAACGCGCCTCCCCCGCTTCAAACAGGTATCGCTCCCCCCACTGCCTCAAGCCAACCACCACCGGAAACACCGACCGCCCTTTCTCGGTCAGCACATATTCCTTGTAGGCAGAGCCATCCGATGCCGGCTGCAGCGCCAGTAATCCGCTCTCCACCAGCAGCTTGAGCCGCGAGGCGAGGATGTTCTTCGCCAGCCCCAGGTTCTTCTGAAATTCGCTGAACCGCCGCAGGCCGTCAAAGGCATCGCGCAGGATCATCAGTGCCCAGCGATCACCCAGCACCTCCAGAGCACGGGCTACGGGGCACTGCGCATTGTTTTCATCGAGCATGGGTCAAACCTGTGTTGATTATCTGGTTGCAGATTAAAACCACATTTGCTAAATAGCCAGTATGTGGTTTCAAATCGAAACCAGATGGACGAGGCCGGCCTTATGACACCTTCGCTGACACGCTGGATATTCCTGTTGCTTGCCACCACCAGCGCCATGGCGGTGGCGACGGTTTACTTCGCCCAGCCTCTGCTCGAGTCGATGGCTGCCGACCTGGGGGTGGCGCAGCAGCAGATTGGCTGGGCGGTCGGCGCCACCCAGGCAGGCTACGCCCTCGGGCTACTGCTGATCGTGCCTCTGGGGGACTTGGTCGATCGCAAGCGCCTGTTGCTCGGGCAGTTGTTGTTCTCGGCGCTGGCGCTGGTCGGCGTGGGCATGGCGCCGAACTGGGCGATGTTACTGCTGGCCTTGGCCATTACCGGGCTGATGGCCGTCATGGTCCAGGTAATGGTGGCGCATGCGGCCAGCCTCGCCTCGCCTGGCGAGCAAGGGCAGGCCGTGGGCACCGTCACCAGTGGCATTGTGCTGGGGATTCTGTTGGCGCGGCTGGTGGCGGGCGGGCTAGCCGACCTGGCCGGTTGGCGAAGTGTTTATCTGGTTGCCGCAGGGCTGCTGATGTTACTGGCCGTGGTGCTGTGGCGCAGCCTGCCCAGCAGGCAGCCGTTGATGCACCGGCCTGCCTACCGGGCGTTGATCGTGTCCCCGTTCCGTTTGTATCGGGAAGACACGCTGCTGCGCCAGCGCGGGGTGTTTGGGGTATTGATCTTTGCCGCGTTCAGCGTGCTGTGGAGCGCCATGGTCATGCCCCTCAGTGCTGCGCCATTGGCTATGAGCCATACCGAAATTGGCCTGTTCGGCCTGGCAGGTGTTGCAGGTACTCTGGCGGCAGCGCGCGCCGGTCGCTTGGCCGACAGGGGGCTGGGAGAGCGCACCACCGGGTTGGCGCTGGCGCTGCTGACGCTGTCGTGGTTGCCCACCGCTTTTGTCGGGCAGTCCCTGATAGCCTTTGTGCTAGGCGTGCTGATGCTGGACTTTGCCGTGCAGGCGGTGCATGTCACCAACCAGAGCCTGTTACTGGCAGGGCGCGGCGCGATGGCCAGCCGCTTGATCGGTGCCTACATGTGCTGCTATTCGCTTGGCAGCGGGCTGGGGGCGGTGCTTGCGAGTTGGGTGCATGCCCATTGGGGGTGGGCTGCGGTGTGTGGGCTTGGCATGGCCTTCAGTGCGGCAGCGCTGGGCTACTGGCTCTGGCTGCAACGCGCGAGGGCGGCCGAAGCCGCCCTGCAGTGTTCAGGTCAGAACTTGTAGCCAAGGCCGACCATGTACACCCACGGGTCGACGTCGACGTCGACCTTGGTCTTGCTGTAACCCAGCGCGGTCGGGCCGTTGACGCTGGCCTTGGTGTCGATGTCGACATACCAGACCGAGGCGTTGACCAGCAGGTTGTCGGTCAGCATGTAATCCATACCCAGTTGGCCGGCGATACCTACCGAATCCTGCAGCTTGAGGTTGCTGAAGCCTTGTTGCTTGCGTGCGCTGCTCAGGTCTTCGTCAAAGAACAGGGTGTAGTTGATACCCACGCCGGCGTATGGCTGGAAGCGCGAATTCGGCTCCATCGGGTAGTACTGCAGCGACAGGGTCGGTGGCAGTTGCTTGATGTCGGCCAGTTTGCCGTCCAGCCCGCCGCCCAGGCCTTTTACGCCGACGGTGTGCTTGAACGGGGTGGCTGCCAGCAGTTCCAGGCCGATGTGGTCGGTGAGCATGTAGGCAAAGGTCAGGCCCAGCTGGGTGTCGCTGTCCAGGGTCGCTTTGGTGCCCGACACTTTGTTGCCGTCGAACTTCAGGTCGCCGCTGCTCTCGTTCGGGGCAGTGGTGATTGCGCCTGCGCGCAAGATCATGTCCCCCGCCTGATAGGCGTGGGCGGCAGGGGCGGCGAGCGCAAGGGCCACAAGCGAGGCGCCGAGCAAGGACTTGTTCATGGAAGCTCCCAAAGGACGTTATTAATCGAGTAGTCCAATGGTACGGAGGTGGTTAAACAGAAAGTTTGACCCAGCTCAAAGAAGCGTCTTCACGAATTCGAAACAGTTCTCATCTCAGCTCATAAACATAGATTTTCTCGGCTTCCATCTGATAGCCGGCGTCGGCCAGTTCGCTGCTGGAGGCTCTAACCTGCAGCTTTCCCTCGATCCAGTAGGGCTGGTAGAGGTCTTCGACACGCACGCCCATCTCGCTGAAAATGTGCACGATCTGATTCGACGGTGGCGGCGGCACATGGATGCACGCACCGTAATAAGGGACCAGCAGGAATTCGGTGGTGCGGCCTTCTTCGCTGACCTCCAGTGGCACGATGTAGCCAGGCAGCTTGACCTGTTGGCCGTCGAGCTCTTTTACAACCGGGGCGTCGGGGGCTTGCTGACGCGCGGGCGGGGCAGATTCGGCAGCCAGGGCGTTGCTGAGCTGTGACATGTCGTGCAGCGGCGCCAGTTGTGGCGGGATGACCGGGGCGCCTTCGGGGATCAGGGCGGGCCAGTCCAGCTCCTTGGGTTCGGCGGCCCAAAGAGGCATCGCCACCAGCAACAGCAGGGCCAGCAGCATGCGCATGGCCGGCCTCTTCGCGGGCATGCCTGCTCCCACAGGTCCTCTACAAGGCCTGAGGCTAGTGGAGAACCCTGTGGGAGCGGGCGTGCCCGCGAAGCAGGCGGTGAGGTGTCTGATCATTACGCGCACTCAGAGGTGTATGGACAGGCCATCGGCCAGCGACTGCCGATAAGCCCGCCACGCCGGCACGCTGCCCATCAGCAACGCAGCCCCCAGGATGATAGCCAGCAAGGTCCATTCATGTGCGCTCGGCAGAGCCAGTGGCAAATACAAACCATAGTTGGCCTGCACGTACCCCTGCGCCAGGACAATCCCCGCATACAGCAAGCCAAGCCCGGCCACGATCCCGACCGCTGCCAGTGACAGCGCTTCCAGTACCAGCAGCCCCGCGATATGCCACGGCCTGGCCCCGACCGACCGCAAGATCGCCATCTCCCGGCGGCGCTCGTTGAGGCTGGTGAGAATTGCCGTGAGCATGCCGATCAAGCCGGTCAGCACCACGAACAGCGAGACCACGAACAACGCTTGTTCCGCCGTGCCCATCAGGCTCCATAGCTCCTGTAGGGCCACGCCCGGGAGGATTGCCAGCAACGGCTCGCTGCGGTACTCGTTGATCTCGCGCTGCAGGCTGAAAGTCGCGATCTTGTTGTTAAGGCCCAGCATGAACGCGGTAATGGCTGCGGGTTGCAGGTCCATCGTGCGTGCCTGCTCGGCGCTGATGCGCCCAGCGCCACGGGCGGGTACGCCGTTGTGCCAGTCGATATGGATGGCCTGCATACCGCCCAGGCTGATATGCAGGGTGCGGTCGACCGGTGTGCCGGTGCGCTTGAGCACACCGACCACGGTGAATGGCTTGTCATCATGCTTGACCAGGCTGATGGCGGCCACGCCGTGGGCCAGCACCAGCTTGTCACCCTGCTTGTAGTGCAACGCCTCGGCCACTTCAGCGCCGAGCACCACCTCGAACGGGTCGCTGGCGAACTCACGCCCCTGGCTCAGTTCCAGATGCTGGCGGCGGCCGTACTGGTAATGGCTGAAGTAATCCGTCGTGGTGCCCATCACTCGGTAGCCGCGGTGCGAATCGCCCAGCGAGATCGGGATCGCCCATTTCACTCGCGGGTCCTGCGCATAGTGCTGGAAGCTTTCCCAACGGATGTTGTTGGTCGCGTTGCCAATGCGAAACACCGAATACAGCAGCAGGTTCACCGAACCGGAACGGGCGCCGACGATCAGGTCGGTGCCGCTGATGGTGCTGGCGAAGCTGTCGCGAGCTTCGGTGCGAACGCGCTCCACGGCCAACAGCAGGCACACCGAAAGGGCGATGGCAAAGGCGGTGAGAAAGGCGGTGAAGCGGCGGTTGGCCAGGCTGGCCAGGGCAAGGCGGAGCAGGTACATCAGGCCTCCCGGGTCTTGGCGGCGCGGTTGAGGTCGGCCAGGGAAAGGTGACGGTCGAACAGGGGCGCCAGGCTCTGGTCGTGGCTGACGAACAGCAAGCTGGTGCCGGCAGCGCGACACTCATCGAACAGCAGGCGGATGAACGCTTCGCGTGTGTCAGCATCCAGCGCCGAGGTCGGTTCGTCGGCAATCACCAGCTCCGGCTGACCGATCAGGGCGCGGGCAGCGGCGACGCGCTGCTGCTGGCCGATCGACAGGCTGTCGGCGCGGCGGGCGAGCAGGGCCGGGTCGTCCAGGCCCAGGTGGGCGAGCAGCGTGCTTGCGGCCTGGTCGACACTGCCGTGGCGCTGCTCGGCGCGTGCCTTGCGGCTGCGCGAGAAGCGGCAGGGCAGCTCGACGTTCTCACGTACCGAGAGGAATGGCAGCAGGTTGAACTGCTGGAAAATGTAGCCCGTGTGATCGACCCGAAAGCGATCACGGGCACCCTGGCCCAGCTTGCCGAGGTCCTGCCCGAGCAACTGGATGCTGCCCTGCGCCGGCACGTTCACCCCGCCCAACAGGCCCAGCAAAGTGGTTTTGCCACTGCCGCTGGGGCCCTTGAGAAACAGGGCTTCACCCGCGTTCAGGTGGAATGCCGGAATAGCCAGCAGCGGCGGCTGACCTGGCCAGGCGAACACCAGGTCATGCAGTTCGATCAGCGGCTGGTTCATTCAGAAGGCGACCACTGCCTTGGCAGGCGTGGTTTCCACGCCTTTCTGGCCGTTGGGGCCGATCAGTTGCACGTTGATTTTCTGGGTGGCCGGGAAGGCCTTGAACAGGGGCGTCAGGTCGAACTGTGTGAGTTTTTCGGGGTTGGCGCAGGTCAGTTGGTAATGGGCGCCGATGTCGCTGTGCGGGTGGCCATGCGCGTGTTCATCGTCATCGTCGTCAGCTTTCGCGGCGTCACCGAACAACGGGCTTTCCAGTTCCTGCTGTTCTTCCTTGCAGTGTGCTGCTGCAGAAAGGCCGAACAGCTTGAGGGGTTGTTCGAGTTGCTGGTGCACGGCAGCGACCTTGGCCTTGTCGGCATCACTGCTTGCGGCATGCTCGAAGCCCACCAGGTTCATCGCCGGGCTGTCCAGCTCCAGCTCAAGGGTGTTGCCATCGAGCACGACGTTGAGCTTGGCCACGCCATGCTCGTGGGCGCCGAGCGTACCATGGGCGTGATCATGATCATGGTCATCGTGGGCATGGGCCACGGCCAGTGGCAGCAAGGCGAAGGGCAGGGCGAGCAGCAGGCGACGCATGGACGACTCCGGAGCGGGCTGGAAGATTGAGTTATGTTATAACAACTTTTCTGCGCGCCGCCAGCCTGCGTGGCTAAGGTTTCATGTTGCGGTAGCATGGCTGCATTGACTTGGGCTCAAGGAACGCATCATGAGAATTCGTGGACAGATTGGTGACTGGCCGGTGGACCTGACCATCGAGCTGGCGCCTGAAGAGTGGGCGCAACTGGGTAAGCAAATCGAGGTGCCTGCAGTGGTTCAAGGTGCTGCGACGCTTACAGTGGCGGCACCGCGCCAGGATGACGGGCAATGGACCGCCGCGCGTGATGTGTTGCGCCTTGCCGGGCAGATGAGCGGGCCGGAGTTGCTGGACCGGCTGGAAGGGCTGGCGGGAAGCACGGCGGCAGGCAAACGGCTGCTGGTGCGCTTGCGGCACAGCAGTGAGGTGAAGGTGGAAAGTGGCGTGGATGCGCCGGTCTATCACTGGGTTGGGTGAATTGGTATTGCCTGTTCTGGCCTCTTCGCGAGCATGCCCGCCCCCACAGGATTTCACCGCACTTGGGAGCTGTGCACACCTGTGGGAGCGGGCATGCCCGCGAACGAGGGCGAAGCCCTCGCAAATGCCACCAGGTCAGAACATCGCCGCCGACAGCTTGCGGCGATAAACGCCAACCAGCGGATGATCCCCCCCCAGCAGCTCGAACACCTGCAGCAACGCCTTCTGCGGCAGCCCGTTCTCGTAGCCACGGTTACGCTGGAACAGCTTCAGCAGCCCATCCAGCGCCGCTTCGTACTGCTGGCGCGCCAGCTGCTGAATGCTCAGCTGATAGGCCGCCTCGTCATCCTGCGGATTCTGCGCCAGGCGGCTTTTCAGGTCTGCCACTTCTGGCAGGCTGGCGGCCTGGCGCAGGAAGGTCAGCTGGGCCTTGGCCCCGGCCAGTGCAGCCTTGTGCTCGTCGGTCTTGACCGCATCCAGCACCACCTGGGCCTCGCCCAGCTCGCCACGTTCGGCCAGGCAGCGGGCGTACAGGATCAGCGCCTCGGCGTTGCTGTTGTCCTCACCCAGCAGTGCCTGCAGCAACGCTTCGGCTTCGGCAAAGCGGCTTTCGGCAAACAGCGCCTTGGCCTGCTCCAGCGGCGAAGCGACGGGTGCAGCGGGCATCTGCACGTGCGGCTCGAGCATGGCGCGAATCGCCGATTCCGGCTGAGCCCCGGCAAAACCGTCCACCGGCTGGCCGTCCTTGAACAGCACGACGGTCGGCAGGCTGCGAATGCCGAACTGGGCAACCACCTGTTGCTCCACGTCGCAGTTGATCTTGGCCAGCAGCAGCTCGCCCTGGTAACCCTCGGCGATCTTGGCCAGCAACGGCATCAGTGCCTTGCAGGGCGCGCACCACTCGGCCCAGAAGTCCACCAGCACCGGCTTGTGGAAGGAGTTCTCGATTACCAGTTGCTGGAAGGTGGCATCGGTAGCGTCGAAAATGTAAGGCGTGTCTTGGGTCATCGCGACTCTCGCAAACTCGTGAATGGCACCACTATAAGGCGTCGCGGCTGGCGTGGTACAGGCTGACCCTGCGGAATTCGTGTGGCTCGGCCAGGTCCGGCAGGGTCAGCGCTTCGAGCACGCCCAGCTGTTGGTACAGCGGGTGGCAGAAGTTGCGTACGCGCGAGTCGGCCACCAGCGCTTGGCGGCCGCGGCCGAGGAAGGCGTCCAGCAGCGGCAGGTTGGCGCGGTCGTACAGCACATCGGCGACCAGGATCAGGTCGAAGCGGTCGTCCTCGGCAAAAAAGTCACTGCTGTAATTAAGCTCGACCCCATTCAGCGCGGCATTGGCGCGGCAGGCATCGAGGGCCAGCGGGTCGAGGTCGCAGGCCACCACTTCCAATGCACCGGCGCGCGCGGCGGCAATACCGGCGATACCTGAGCCGGCGCCAAAGTCCAGCACGCGCTTGCCGGCCACCCACTCCGGGCGCTCGGCCAGGTAGCGGGCCATGGCCAGGCCACTGGCCCAGCAAAAACTCCAGTAGGGCGGCTCTTCAAGGATGCGCCGGGTTTCTTCGCTGCTGAAGGCGCGGTCCATGTTCTGGTCGTCGATCAACCACAGCTTCAGGTCACAGCCGGGCAGCTCGCTGACGATCAGGCGCGCTTCGCCGATCAGGCCGCTGAGGGCCTGTTGCAGGGCCACGGGTACCACTTACGGCGCCTTCTCGAAACGCAGCGGGCCGGTGGCTTGGGTTTGGGCCTGGCTGATACGCACCGGTGGCAGGTGCATGATCAACTGGCCGGAGCTGCTGGCGCGGCCACGCAGCTCGACCCGCGCGCCGGCCGGGAACGCTTCGGGGTTGAAGCGCAGGTGGTAGGGCAGGGCCTGGCCGGTGCCGGTCAGGTTGCTGCTGGCCAGCAGGCGTTGCGGGCGGTCGCGTTCGTCGATGACCAGCAAGGCCAGTTCCACGTCGGCACCTGCCGGGATTTCCAGCAAGGTGCCGCTCAGTTCGCGCTGGTAGGCCGGCAGCGGGCCCAGTACTTCGGCCGGTTTGGCCGAGCGGGTTGGCGTGGGCGCCGGGGGCGTATCGGTTTTCGGCCTGTCGCTGCCGCAGGCAGCGAGCAGGGCGGCGCAGCACAGCACAACGAGCGCTCGGTAGTGCATGGGGTCGTCCTTCACGGGCAGATTTCCCATGGATGTTAACCCCTTTGGCTTGTCTTGCCAGTGCAATGCGCTACCATGGCCCTCCCTTTTTTTGTTGCCTGCCACCATGCACTGTCCCTTTTGCGGTGCCAACGACACCAAGGTCATTGACTCTCGCCTCGTTGCCGAGGGCGAGCAGGTGCGCCGCCGCCGCGAATGCGTGGCCTGTGGCGAGCGCTTCACCACCTTCGAAACCGCCGAACTGGTGCTGCCCCGGCTGATCAAGCAGGACGGCACGCGCCAGCCTTTCGACGAAGAAAAGCTGCGCGCCGGCATGCAGCGGGCGCTGGAAAAGCGCCCGGTCAGCGTCGAGCGCCTGGAAGCGGCGCTGGCGCACATCAAAAGCCGCTTGCGTGCCACTGGCGAGCGCGAAGTCAAATCGCTGGTGGTGGGAGAAATGGTCATGGCCGAGCTGCGCAAGCTCGACGAGGTGGCCTATATCCGCTTTGCCTCGGTGTACCGACGCTTCCAGGACCTCGACGAGTTCCGCGAAGAAATCGACCGCCTGGCCCGTGAGCCGGCTAAAGAGTGAACATGCCCAGCCAAGCCGCCATCCTTGACGCCCACTACATGGCCCGCGCGCTGCAGCTGGCGCGTAAGGGCGTGTACACCACCCACCCCAACCCGCGCGTAGGTTGCGTGATCGTACGCGATGGCGAAGTGGTGGGCGAAGGCTGGCATGTGCGTGCTGGCGAGCCACATGCCGAGGTGCATGCCCTGCGCCAGGCCGGTGAGCGTGCCCGTGGCGCCTGTGCATACGTTACCCTCGAGCCGTGCAGCCACCATGGCCGCACGCCGCCGTGCGCCGAAGCACTGGTGAAGGCTGGCGTAGCGCGGGTGGTGGCAGCCATGCAGGACCCTAACCCGCAAGTGGCAGGGCAGGGCCTGCGGCGCCTGGCCGAGGCTGGCATCGAAGTGGCCAGTGGCGTGCTCGAAGCCGAGGCCCGCGCGCTCAACCCAGGCTTTCTCAAGCGTATGGAACACGGCCTGCCGTTCGTGCGCGCCAAGCTGGCCATGAGCCTGGATGGCCGCACCGCGATGGCCAGCTGCGAAAGCCAGTGGATCACCGGCCCCGCTGCCCGTTCGGCGGTGCAGCGCCTGCGTGCCCGTGCCAGCGTGGTGCTGACCAGCGCTGCCAGTGTGCTGGCCGACAATGCGCGCATGACCGTACGTGGCGCCGAGCTGGGCCTGGACGCCGAAACCACCGCCTTGGCACTCAGCCGCACCCCGCTGCGAGTGCTGGTCGATGGCCGCCTGCGCCTGCCACTGGCTGCGCCGTTCTTCCTGGCCGGCCCGGCACTGGTGGTGACCGCTGTCGCAGATGACCCGCGCTATGCCGCTGCCGGCCACGAACTGCTCAGCTTGCCGGGCGACAATGGCCAGGTCGACCTTGCGGCGCTGTTGCAGGCCCTGGCCGCCCGCGGCGTCAACGAAATCCTGCTGGAAGCCGGTGCCGGCCTGGTCGGCGCCTTTGCCCGCCAAGGCCTGGTCGACGAGTATCAGCTGTTCGTCGCTGGCACCTTCCTCGGCTCCGACGCCCGCCCATTGCTGGAGTGGCCGCTGGACAAGATGAGCGAAGCGCCGCGATTGAAAATTACCGAAATGCGCGCAGTGGGCGATGACTGGCGGGTCACGGCCATCCCCCTGCCGGCGCCCGGCGTATAATGCCGGGCTTGCCCCGTGCAAACCGTTTTTGAGGAAGACCCCATGTTCACCGGCATCATCGAATCCATCGGCACCATCCGCAGCCTCACCCCCAAGGGGGGGGATGTGCGCGTCCACGTCGACACCGGCAAGCTTGACCTGGGCGACGTCAAGCTCGGCGACAGCATCGCCGTCAACGGTGTGTGCCTGACCGCTGTCGAACTGCCGGGCAATGGCTTCTGGGCCGATGTCAGCGTCGAAACCCTCAAACGCACCGCATTCATCGACCTCAAGAGCGGCAGCAAGGTCAACCTGGAAAAGGCCCTGACCCCCACCACCCGTCTGGGCGGGCACCTGGTCAGCGGCCATGTCGACGGCGTCGGCGAAATCATCTCGCGCAGCGATAACGCCCGCGCCATCCAGTTCCGTGTGCGTGCACCCAAGGAGCTGGCCAAGTACATCGCCCACAAGGGTTCGATCACCGTCGACGGCACCAGCCTGACGGTCAATGAGGTCAATGGCGCCGAGTTCGAGCTGACCATTGTCCCGCACACCCTGTCCGAAACCATCATGGCCGACTACCGCGCAGGGCGTCGGGTAAACCTTGAGGTCGACCTGCTGGCCCGTTACCTGGAGCGCTTGCTGCTGGGTGACAAGGCTGCCGAACCGAGCAAGGGCAGTGGCATTACCGAAAGCTTCCTGGCCGCCAACGGCTTCTTGAAATCCTGATTGAGAAGGGGGTGCCGCGTGGCGCTCAACAGCATCGAAGAACTGGTCGAAGACATCCGCCAGGGCAAAATGGTCATCCTCATGGATGACGAAGACCGCGAGAACGAAGGCGATATCATCATGGCGGCCGAATGCTGCCTGCCCGAACATATCAACTTCATGGCCAAGCACGCCCGTGGCCTGATCTGCATGCCGATGACCCGCGAGCGTTGCGAAACGCTGAAGCTGCCGCTGATGGCGCCGCGCAACGGCTCGGGCTTCGGCACCAAGTTCACCGTATCGATCGAAGCCGCCGAAGGCGTAACCACCGGCATCTCCGCCGCCGACCGAGCACGCACCGTGCAGGCCGCCGCTGCCAAGGACGCCAAGGCCGAAGACATCGTCAGCCCTGGCCACATCTTCCCGCTGATGGCCCAGCCCGGCGGTACCCTGGCCCGGGCCGGCCACACCGAAGCCGCCTGCGACCTCGCACGCATGGCCGGTTTCGAGCCAAGCGGCGTGATCTGCGAAGTGATGAACGACGACGGCACCATGTCGCGTCGCGCCGAGCTGGAAGTGTTCGCCGCCGAGCACGGCTTGAAGATCGGCACCATCGCCGACCTGATCCACTACCGCATGATCCACGAGCGCACCGTGCAGCGTGTTTCCGAGCAGCCGGTGGAGAGCGAGCTGGGCGAGTTCAACCTGGTCACCTACCGCGACGCGGTCGAAGGCGACGTGCACATGGCCCTGACCCTGGGCAAGATCTGCGCCGAAGAGCCTACCCTGGTGCGTGTGCACAACATGGACCCGCTGCGCGACCTGTTGCTGGTCAAGCAGCCAGGCCGCTGGAGCCTGCGTGCTGCCATGGCTGCCGTGGCCGAGGCTGGCAGTGGCGTGGTGCTGCTGCTGGGTCACCCGCTGGACGGCGACGTGTTGCTGGCCCACATCCGCGAAAGCGCGGGCGATGCACCCGCCAAGGCACCGACTACCTACAGCACCGTGGGTGCCGGTTCGCAGATCCTGCGCGACCTCGGTGTGCGCAAGATGCGCCTGATGAGTTCGCCGATGAAGTTCAACGCGATATCCGGATTCGATCTGGAAGTTGTAGAATACGTGCCCTCCGAGTGACTTGAGGCGGCATTGACGCCCTCTGCTCGAGTCCAGACCCCTGTCGAGGCCGCTTGTATGCGGCCTCGCTCTTGAAGATGAGAATATCGGAATGACCCTGAAGACCATCGAAGGTACCTTCATCGCCCCCAAAGGTCGCTATGCTTTGGTGGTTGGCCGCTTCAACAGCTTCGTCGTTGAAAGCCTGGTAAGCGGTGCCGTTGATGCCCTGGTACGCCACGGTGTCAGCGAAAGCGACATCACCATCATCCGTGCCCCGGGCGCATTTGAAATCCCGCTGGTAGCACAGAAGGTCGCCCAGCAAGGCGCCTACGACGCGATCATCGCCCTGGGCGCCGTGATCCGTGGCGGTACCCCGCACTTTGAATACGTGGCGGGCGAATGCACCAAGGGCCTGGCCCAGGTGTCCATGGAGTTCGGTGTTCCAGTGGCCTTCGGCGTACTGACCGTCGACTCCATCGAGCAAGCCATCGAGCGTTCCGGCACCAAGGCCGGCAACAAAGGTGCTGAAGCTGCCCTGTCCGCACTGGAAATGGTCAGCCTGCTGGCGCAGTTGGAGGCCAAGTGATTAGCGACGAAAGCGATCGTTTCAACCCGCGCGATCCAAAACCTGCGGATGCCGGCAAGCCCTCGAAGAGCGCCAAGCGCCGCGAAGCCCGCAAGCTCGCGACCCAGGCACTGTACCAGTGGCACATGGCGCAGCATTCGCTGAACGAGATCGAAGCGCAGTTCCGGGTGGATAACGATTTCACCGATGTCGACGGTGCCTATTTCCGTGAAATCCTGCATGGGGTTCCGGCAAGCAAGGGCGAAATCGACAAGGCCCTGGCGCCTTGCATGACCATGACGCTGGAAGAGCTCGACCCGGTCGAGCTGGCCGTGCTGCGTCTGTCCACCTGGGAGTTCATCAAGCGCGTCGACGTACCGTACCGCGTAGTGATCAACGAAGGTGTCGAGCTGGCCAAGGTCTTTGGTGCCACCGACGGCCACAAGTTCGTCAACGGCGTGCTGGACAAGCTGGCACCGTCGCTGCGTGAAGCCGAAGTCAAGGCGAACAAGCGCTGATTCTGGCGCTGCCGAGCCATGGGTGAGTTCGAGCTGATCAACCATTACTTCGCCGCCGCGCCTTGTGCGCAGGGCGGCGAAGGCGTGGCCCTGGGTATCGGCGACGATTGCGCCCTGCTGGCCCTTCCCCCCGGTGAGCAACTGGCGGTGTCGACCGACACCCTGGTCGCCGGGGTGCATTTTCCCGCTGTTTGCGATCCGCTGCTGCTTGGCCAGCGTTCGCTGGCCGTGGCCGCCAGTGACCTGGCCGCCATGGGTGCAACTGCGATCGGCTTCACCCTCGCCCTGACCTTGCCTGATGTTGGCCCTGACTGGCTGGCAGCCTATGCTGACGGCCTCAGCCGCATGGCCCACCGTTGCCGCATGAGCCTGATCGGGGGTGACACTACCCGAGGCCCGCTGAGCATAACCGTTACCGTGTTTGGCCGTGTACCGACAGGCCAGGCGTTGCGCCGTAGCGGTGCACGGCCAGGCGACCTGCTGTGCGTTGGCGGAGTGCTGGGCAAGGCGGCCGGCGCGCTGCCGCTGGTGCTGGGCGAGCGCGAGGCGCCTGCTGAACAGGCCGAGCCGCTGCTGGCCCATTACTGGTCGCCAATGCCGCAGCTCACCCTCGGAACGCTGCTGCGTGGTCGGGCCACGGCGGCGCTGGACATCTCTGACGGCCTGCTCGCTGATTGCGGGCACATCGCCAAGGCGTCCGGCGTTGCGCTGGAGGTGAACCTGGCCCAGGTGCCAGTGTCTCCTGCTGTAGAGGCTCTCCTCGGCCGCGAAGCAGCAGTGCAGGCAGCCCTCGCCGGTGGCGATGATTACGTGCTGGCCTTTACGCTGCCGCCTGAGGCGCTGGCGCCCTTGGCTGATCTTGGCGTGGTCGAGGTGCATACCATTGGTCGTGTGCTCGAAGGGCAGGGCGTCACCTTGCGCGACGTGCAGGGCCGGGACATCACCCCCGTTCAGCGGGGCTATCAACACTTTAGGGAGACACCGTGACCGATCACCCCAATCAGGTGCCTGCGGAGTTTGTTCCGCCTTCGGTCTGGCGCAACCCGTGGCACTTCATCGCTTTTGGCTTCGGTTCGGGTACCTTGCCCAAGGCCCCGGGTACCTGGGGTTCGCTGGTGGCCATACCGTTCATCCCGTTGTGGCAGATGCTGCCTGACTGGGGCTATTGGCTGTTGCTGGGCGTAAGCATGCTGTTTGGCTTCTGGTTGTGCGGCAAAGTCGCCAATGACTTGCGCGTACACGACCATGAAGGCATTGTCTGGGATGAGATTGTCGGCATGTGGATCACCCTCTGGCTGGTGCCGGAGGGCTGGCAGTGGTTGCTGGCAGGGTTTCTGATGTTCCGCTTCTTCGACATCCTCAAGCCATGGCCGATCCGCTGGATCGACCGCCATGTGCACGGGGGTGTCGGCATCATGCTCGACGATATCCTGGCCGGCGTGTTTGCCTGGCTGGGCATGCAGGTTCTGGTGTGGGCGGTTGCCTGAACAGGGAGCGCGTGAATGGCCATAAGGACGTTGCTGTTGGCAGTGCTGCTGAGTGTTGCCCCATGGGTGGCAGCTGCTGAAGGCGTGCCCAAGCAGATCCACCTGGTCAGTGAAGAATGGCTCGATTACACCAACGCTGACGGTACCGGGGTGGCCTGGGACGTACTGCGCAAGGTGTTCGAGCCGGCAGGGGTCCAGGTGGTGACCCAGAGCGCGCCCTACAGCCGTGCAGTCGGGCTGGTCAAACGCGGCGAAGCCGATGCCTGGGTGGGCTCGTACAAGCAAGAGAACGACGACAACCTGTACCCACGCTGGCACTTCGACGTCGACCACATCTACGCATTGGGGCTTGCCAGCAAACCTGTGCCCACTGCGCAGGACGTGGGCAAGTATCGCCTGGCCTGGGTGCGTGGCTACGATTACGGCAGCTACCTGCCAGATGTGCATGAATTCCGTGAAATTCAGCGCCGCGAAGGCATTCTGCCGATGCTCGAGCATGACCGGGTGGACTTCTACATTGATGCGCTGACCGAAGTCAATTACGTCCTCAGCCAGTCATCCCACCCCGAGCGCTTCCGCCTTAACCATGTGGCCGAATTACCGCTGTACCTGGCGTTTGCCCACAATGGCCAGGCCAAGGCCCTGAGTGACCTGTTCGACAAGCGCATGGACGAACTGGTGCGCAGCGGCGAGCTGAAGCCGATTTTCGAGCACTGGAAACAGCCGTACCCGTTCACTGCAGACAGCAAACCCCATTGAAGCAGGGGCGCTTCGCACTCCATCGCCGGCAAGCCAGCGCCCACAGGATCACCGCGGCTTCGGATCCTGTGAAGTACCTGTGGGAGCCGGCTTGCCGGCGATAAGGCCGGGCCTGGTGAACCTAAGCATCGAACTTTTCGATCTTAACCCGCGGTATTCAGCCCGCCCACAGCCTGCAACCGGCTGATACAATCGGCCCACGAGAAATTTCCAACTTATTCCAGGAGCACAACGTGCCCGTCGTCTTTGTTGCCGCCTCTAAACTCCCGACGCCATTCGCGACCTTCACCATGCACGGCTTCCTCGACGAAGCCACTGGCCGCGAGCACGTAGTGCTCAGCCTGGGTGACATTGCGGATGGCCAGCCGGTGCTGGGGCGCCTGCACTCCGAGTGCCTGACCGGCGACGCCCTGTTCAGCCAGCGCTGTGACTGCGGTTCGCAGCTGGAAGCCGCGCTGCAGGCGATCGCCCGTGAAGGCCGTGGGGTACTGCTGTACCTGCGTCAGGAAGGCCGTGGCATCGGCCTGTTGAACAAGATTCGCGCCTACGAGCTGCAGGATGGTGGCGCCGATACCGTCGAAGCCAATGAACGCCTGGGCTTTGCCGCCGACCAGCGCGACTACGCTATCTGCTTGCCGATGCTGGAGCACTTGGGCGTGAAAGCCCTGCGCCTGATGACCAATAACCCGCGCAAGGTCAAAGCCCTGACCGACATGAATATCGTGGTTGCCGAACGTGTGCCGCTGCACACCGGCCACAACCCGCACAACCGTTACTACTTGGCGACCAAGGCCGGTAAACTCGGCCACATGCTGGGCAATGAACACCAGGGCGAGGTGCCCCAGGCGTGACCCGCGCCGAGGTCAAGCGGCGCCTGGCACTGGCCTGGTGGCAGTACCTGGCTGTGGGCCTGGTGCCGCTGCCGGTCATGGCCTGGGCCTTTGGTGGTGGTGACGCGCTGATCCCGGTGCTGGCCATGCCACTGTTCATCGCCGGCGCGGCGACCATGTTCCTCAGCCTGCCGCGCTTCGGCGCTTACAAGCGCGCACTGATCGCCACCTCCAAGGTGCTCGGCACGGGCGAAGAGCCCGCTGCCTGGATCGAACTGGCGCGGGTGCGGCGCATGGCCATGCTGTACGCCTGCTTGCCGGCCTGGGTCGCCGCACTGTCTGTACTGGTCGGCCTGGAGGCGGTGCCGCAGATCCTGCTGGCGTTGTCCACCGTGGTGGTGCTGTATCTCTATCGCATTCCGCGCCAACTGGGCTGATGCGCTTTCTCCCTGGCCTGCTGGCGCTGTTCGCCTGTACCGCGCTGGCCGCTGACCCCTTGCGGGTGGTCAGCCTGGCGCCTTCGATGACTGAAATCATGCTTGAACTGCAGGCCGACGACCTGCTGGTCGGCGTGCTCGACGGTGGCGAACGGCCGGCAGCCCTGCGCGACCTGCCCTCGGTAGGGCGCCAAGGTCAACTGGACATGGAGCGCCTGCTCAGCCTGCGCCCTGACTTGCTGCTGCTCTGGCCGGGCAGCGTGCCACCTGCCCAGCGCGACCAGCTCAAGCGCCTGGGCATTGCCACCTTCAGTGCAGAGCCCCGTGACATCGACCAGTTGATCGCGCAGATCGAAGCCATCGCCGAGCGTATCGGCCGTGCCGGGCAAGGCCATCAATATGCCCAGGCCCTGCGGGAACGGCTGCGGCAGCTGCGCCAGCAGTACCGGCGTGACGAGCCCTTGCAGGTGTTCTACCAGGTGTGGGACCAGCCGTTGTACACCCTGGGTGGCCGACAGGTGGTGAGCGATGCCCTGGCCGTGTGCGGGGCGCGCAATGTGTTCGCCGACCTCAGCCAACCAGCGCCGCAGGTGAATGTGGAGTCTGTGCTGCTGCGAAATCCACAGGTCATCCTGGCGGGTGATCAAGCGCAACTGGCAAGCTGGAAGGCCTGGCCGCAACTGCGTGCGGTTGCCGATGGCGGTTTGCTGGTGATACCCGACAAAGGCATTGAGCGGCCCAGTGGGCAGATGATCGAAGCCACCGCCCGTTTGTGCGCAGTGCTCGCGGCTAAAGCGCCGGCGTCCAGGTAACGCTGAACAGCAGCGTACGGCCTTCTTCACGGTAGGGGTGATAGGCCCCCTCATAACTGTACAGGGCGCGGCTGTATGAGCGGTCCAGCAGGTTATCCAGCTTCGCTTCCAGTTTCAGTTCATCAGTGGCGGCCCAGCTACCGCGCAGACCGAGCACACCATAGCCGCCGATGCGGTTGCGGTTGGCCTCATCGTCGTAGCTGCCGCTGACCGCTTGCCAGCTTGCCCCCGCGGTGAAACGCCCGAGCTCACGGTCCAGATCCAGGCTTAACGTGCGGCGTGCACGGCGGGCGAGAGTGTGGCCGCTGTCACGGTCACGCGGGTCGATCAGTGCCAGGCCCAGCTGGCTGTGCCAGGCGCCCCACTGTTGCGCCAATGCCATTTCGAAACCGTTGATCTGTGCCGAGGCCACGTTGCGGGGTACCGAGTCCTGGCCAAACACGATCGCATCGCGCAGATCGGTGCGGTATAGCGAGGCTTCCAGGCGGCTGTGCGTCGTCAGTTGGCTGCGCCATTGCAGCTCGTAGCTTCTGGAGTGCTCGGGGTCCAGGTCCGGGTTGCTGAACTGGGGGTAATAGAGGTCGTTGAAGGTTGGCGCCCTAAAGCCCTCGCTGTAGGACAGCAGCACATCATTCTGTGCGTTCAACGGTACGCTCAGGCTGCCGCTCCAGGTGGTCTGGCCGCCGAACTGCTGGTTACGGTCATGGCGCACGCCCACCTCGGTTGAGAACTGCTCACCCTGGTAGCGGTGCTGGACGAAGACGGCGCGGTTCCAGCGGCTGTCCTCGGTAAAGTCGGTGCTGGCGTGCACGCGGTCTTCGTACCAGTCGCCACCCAGCAACACGCTGTGTCGCTCGCCCAGGGCCAGGTCGTTCTGCCAGGTGACCTGATCACGGTAGGTATTGAACACGAAGCGTTCGGCGCTGAGCTTGTCGCGCTTGTCGTCGCGGTTCTCGCTGTGGGCCAGTTCCAGCCGCGAATGCCAGGTATCGGCGAGTTGGGCATCGAAGTAGCTGCCCAGGCTGCTGACGCTGAAATCGGTGTACGGCTGTTGGCCGTAGCTTTCGAAGGTGACCGGGTCGAAGCCGCCGAACGGGTTGTCGTATTCGCTGCGGCCACGGCTGTCGAGCAGGTTCAGGCCGGCCTCGAAGCGTTCGCCAAAGGTGTGGCTCAGGCTCAGGTTGAATGCCTTGTTGCGGTAGGCGTCGTGGTCGCCATCGCTGGCGAAGGACGGCCCGGTCGAGTCGATGCCGGCCGTTTCATCCAGGCTGGCGCCAAGGTTGTAGCGGGTCGCGTCGCTGCCGCCAGAAAGCCCCAGGCTGCGCTGGAATGTCTGGTTGCTGCCGGCGGCCATGCGCAGGCGCGGCTGCAGGCCGGGGCCATTGCTGCGACGGGTGAAGATCTGGATTACCCCGCCAATGGCGTCGCTGCCGTACACCGCCGAGCGCGAGCCGCGCAGCACTTCCACCCGCTCGATCTGGTCGACGTTCAGAAACTGCAGGCCGCTGTCGCCAGAGGTAGCGTTGGCAATGCGCACCCCATCGACCAGCACCAGGCTTTGTGCCGCCTTGGTGCCGCGGATGAAGATGCCAGGCAGGCTGCCCCGGCCACCGGTTGGCGCCACTTGCACGCCGGGCACGCGGCTGAGCAGGTCGGTGACGCTGGCGGGTTGCAGGCGATCGATGTCAGTACGGGTGAAGACGGTGTTGGCAGCGCTGGTGGCGGTGCGCGACTCGACCTGGCGGCTGGCGCTGATCAGCACGTCGGGGAGCTTGAGGGCGTCGTCGCGCTCGGCGGCTAGCAGGAGTGTGGGGGCACAGAGTAGTGCGGCACAGGCGGATGGTTTCATGGGCAGCCCCAAAGTATTCGCGGGACAAGCCCGCTGCCACAGGATTGTCAATGTTCTCGAAAAGCGTGATGGACCTGTGGGAGCGGGCTTGCCCCGCGAATGGGCCGCAAAGCGGCCCCAGGGATTACAGGCCGAGCCTGGCCATGCGGGCTTTTACCGAAGCTTCGATCCCGGCCGCATCCAGCCCGCACTCAGCCAGCATCTGCGCAGGCTTGGCATGCTCGACGTAGATGTCGGGCAAGCCCAGGTGCAGCAGCGGCTTGAGCACTGCCTGGCTGGCAAGGAACTCGCCCACCGCTGCACCCGCGCCACCCATGATGGCGTTCTCTTCAATGGTTACCAGCAGCCCGTGGCTGCCAGCCAGTTCAAGCACCAAGGCTTCGTCCAGCGGCTTGACGAAGCGCATGTCGACCACCGTGGCGTTGATCTGCTCGGCCACCTGCATGGCCTCGGTCAGCTGCACGCCGAACACCAGCAGGGCGACTTTCTCGCCTTGGCGGCGAACCACGCCTTTGCCGATTTCCAGTGGGTCCAGATCGCCACTGATCGGCGCATTCGGGCCGGTACCGCGCGGATAGCGCACGGCTGCCGGGCCGTTGTACAGGTGTCCGGTGCTGAGCATCTTGCGCAGCTCGTTCTCGTCGCTCGGGGTCATCACCAGCATGCCCGGGATGCAGCGCAGGTAAGACAGGTCGTAGCTGCCTGCGTGGGTCGGGCCGTCTTCGCCAACCAGGCCGGCGCGGTCGATGGCGAACAGCACGTCGAGGTTCTGCACCGCTACATCGTGGATCAGCTGGTCGTAGGCACGCTGCAGGAAGGTGGAGTAGATCGCCACCACCGGCTTGCTCCCTTCGCAGGCCATGCCGGCTGCCAAGGTCACGGCATGTTGCTCGGCGATCGCCACGTCGAAGTAGCGCTCCGGGTAACGCTCGCTGAAGTCGACCAGGTCCGAGCCTTCCTTCATCGCCGGGGTAATACCCACAAGGCGGTTGTCGGCAGCGGCCATGTCGCACAGCCACTGGCCGAACACGGCGGAGTATTTCGGGCCGCTGACGGTCTTCGGCGCGGCAGGCTTGTCGGCCGGCTCCAGCTTGGTGATGGCGTGGTAGCCGATCGGATCGACCTCGGCCGGGGCGAAGCCCTTGCCCTTTTTGGTCACCACATGCAGGAACTGCGGGCCCTTCAGGTCACGCATGTTGCGCAGGGTGGCGATCATGGTCGGCAGGTCATGGCCGTCGATCGGGCCGATGTAGTTCCAGCCCAGCTCTTCGAACAGCGTACCCGGCACCAGCATGCCTTTGGCGTATTCCTCGGTGCGGCGGGCGATTTCCCAGGCGCCCGGCAGGCGCGACAGCACTTTCTTGCTGCCTTCGCGCATGCTCGCGTAGGTGCGGCTGGAGAGAATCTTGGCCAGGTAGTTGGACAGGCCGCCGACATTGCGCGAAATCGACATGTCGTTGTCGTTGAGGATCACCAGCATGTCGGCGTTGACTTCCTGGGCGTGGTTCAACGCCTCGAAGGCCATGCCGGCAGTCAGCGCACCGTCGCCGATCACCGCGATCGACTTGCGTGCGCTGTTCTGCAGACGGGCGGCAATGGCCATGCCCAATGCGGCGCTGATCGAGGTGCTGGAGTGGCCGACGCCAAAGGTGTCGTACTCGCTTTCGCTGCGGCGCGGGAAGGCGGCGATGCCGTCCTTCTGGCGCAGGCTGAGCATGCGGTTACGGCGCCCGGTGAGGATTTTGTGCGGGTAGGCCTGGTGGCCCACGTCCCACACCAGCCGGTCGTCCGGGGTGTCGAACACGTAGTGCAGGGCGATGGTCAGCTCGATCACGCCCAGACCGGCACCAAAATGCCCACCGGTCTGACCCACGGTGTAGAGCAGTTCCTGGCGCAGTTCGTCGGCCAGGGTCTCCAGGTCGGCTTCGGCCAACCGGCGCAGGCCGACAGGCGTGTCAGCGCGGTCGAGCAACGGCGTGACCGGGCGTTCGCGGGGGATCTCTTGAAACGTCGTGGGCATCAGGCGAGTCGTTATAGGTGTGTGAAGACGCGGCAGTTTACCCCATTGTAGGAAATACTGCCCATTCAGACGGGTGTCGCACGGGGCTGCTGTGCAGCCCATCGCCGGCAAGCCAGCTCCCACAGGAGCTTCACATATCACAGGCCGCTGAGGTACCTGTGGGAGCTGGCTTGCCGGCGATGGGGCGCGCAGCGGCCCCAATCAATCAGTTACGGCGTTCGACGATGTAGCGGGCCAAGGCCCGCAGCGGCTCGGCCGTTTCCCCGAACCCTTGTAGTGCGACCAGCGCCTGGTCGCGCAGTTCGGTTGCGTAGGCCTTGGCCGCTTCCAGGCCCAGCAGGGCCGGGTAGGTCGGTTTGTCACGTGCTATGTCGGCACCCTGGCGTTTGCCCAGGGTGGCGGTGTCGCTTTCCACATCGAGGATGTCGTCCTGCACCTGGAATGCCAGGCCAATGGCCTGTGCATACACCTGCAAGGCATCCAGCTGCGCCTGTTCGGCACGGGCACTGGCCAGGGCGCCGAGGCGTACGCTGGCCTCGATCAGTGCGCCGGTCTTGTGCCGGTGCATGAACTCCAGTGCCTGCTGGTCCAGCTTCAGGCCTACCGAACCGAGGTCGATGGCCTGGCCGCCGACCATGCCTGCCGGGCCGGCGGCCTTGGCCAGGGCCTGGACCATGGTCAGGCGTACGCTGTCGGCCTGCGGGCTGAGGCCCGGGTCGAGCAGGGCACTGAACGCCAGGCTCTGCAAACCGTCGCCCGCCAGGATGGCGCAGGCTTCGTCGAACGCTTTGTGGGTAGTGGGTTGGCCGCGACGCAGGTCGTCATCGTCCATGGCTGGCAGGTCGTCATGCACCAGCGAGTAGGCGTGGATCAGTTCGACCGCGCAGGCCGCGCCGTTGGCCTGTTCGGCCGGGGCGCCCAAGGCTTCGCAGGCCGCGTAGGCCAGCAGCGGGCGTACGCGCTTGCCGCCGTTCATCACGCTGTAGCGCATGGCGGCGTAAAGGCGTTCCAGCTCTTTGGACGGGGCAACGAACAGCCGTTCGAGGGCCGCGTCGACCCGCGCCTGGCAGCTGGCCTGGTAGGTGCCGATCATGCTTCCGGCTCCGCGTCGAAGGGCTGCGCGGCCAGTTCGCCGTCGCGTTCCAGCAGGATCTGCACCTTCTGTTCGGCCTGGGCCAGTGCACCCTGGCAATCACGGGTCAGGGCGATGCCTTGCTCGAAGGCGGCCAGCGACTCTTCCAGCGACAACTCGCCGTTCTCCAGGCGCTCGACCAGTGCTTGCAGGTCTGCGAGGGATTGCTCGAAATCGAGGGAGGCTTTTTTGCGGGCCATGGCGACTTTCTCGGTGGCATTCAGAACGGCGCGACACTAGCAGAGCGGGGCGGGGGGAGCAAACTTCCCGGGCAATGCGGTTGGATTTGCCGGCCTCTTCGCGGGTAAACCTCCACAGGTATTACACCGGTTCTGAACCCGGCGCGGACCCTGTGGGAGCGGGCAAACCCGCGAATAGCCTCAAGGCGGCCTATCAGGCCGGCTCTGCTTCCCGTTCCAGCATCGCCTCGCGGTACCGCGCCAGCTCCTCGATGGTCAGCACCGGCAAGTTGTACTGCCGCGCATAAACCGCCACCTGCTCGCCACGCGCCATGCTGCCATCGGGGTTCATCAGCTCGCACAGCACCGCCGCCGGGCGCAGGCCGGCCAGGCGCGCCAGGTCCACCGAGCCTTCGGTGTGCCCACGGCGGGTCAGCACCCCGCCATTGCGGGCGCGCAGCGGGAACACATGCCCCGGGCTGACGATATGGCGCTGTTCGGCGCTGGAGCGCAGTGCCGCGCCAATGGTGGTGATGCGGTCCTGGGCAGAAACCCCGGTGGTGATGCCTTCTGCCGCCTCGATGGTAACGGTGAAGCCGGTGCCGTGGCGGGCCTGGTTGTTCTGCACCATTGGCGCCAGTTGCAGTGCGTCGACGGTGGCTTCGTCCAGGCACAGGCAGACGATGCCGCTGCAGTCGCGAATCATCATGGCCATGGTCTGCAGCGTAATGTTTTCGGCAGCGGCAATGATGTCCGCTTCGTCCTCGCGGTCGTCATCGTCGAGCAACAATACAGGGCGCCCGGCCTGGAAGGCGGCGATGGCGGCGGAAACATTGGGGAACTTCGAGTGGTGCTGGGTGGACATGAAACGCTCCTCGTGAGTGATCGATGAACGTCTCGGGGCGAACAAAATGCGCGCGCAGGGGCGCCCGGATGGCCCCTGCCTGACGCCTTCTTTCATCCGGACTATGACCGTCGGCTCTGGAGTTGCACCAGATCTGCTGACCCCCGGCATGGCCGGGGCGCTCGCGGGCTCATCTTTCGATTTACCGCCGGTGGGGACTTGCACCCCGCCCTGAAGACCCGCCAAGCATACAGCACTGTGACGCCTGGCTGGCAACCCGGTGCACCTCGACTTTTGGCGCATGCATGTAGCCATTTACCACATCGTGCCAGTTTCCAGCCCATAGAGTGCAGGCTCTGTCTTACCTCACCCAGGAGCACCCATGACCACACTCTACCCCTACACTGCCGCCGATCTTGACAAGGTATTTGCTTCGCTTGAGCCGCTCTGGTTCGATAAAAAACGCTACGCCTCGGGCCTGGACAGCAACCCCAACCCCAGCATCTTGATCGTGGCCGGGGCCCAAGGCTCCGGCAAGACTTACCTGCTGGACAACCACTTGCTGCCAAGCGGGCGCTATGATGACTTTGTGCGACTGTACTTGCCCTCGTTTCGCGAACTGCATCCGCATTACGCGGCCATGCAGGAAAAGGGCGTGCTGCATGTCTACGAACACACCGAGCCATTCATCTGGGCCTTGTGTGAAAAGGTTTTCAACCATGCCTTTGATAATCGATACAACATCATCATGGAATGCGCGCTCGATGATCTTCGTTTCGCCGATTTCCCCGCGCAAGCCGTAAAGGCTGGTTATCGATTCGAAGTGCACCTGATTGCGTGCCAAAAGGAGTTCAGCCATTGGGCGACCCTCGACCGGGGCATCAAAAGCATCGGCGCAAACGAGCCCGAACGGTTCATGCCACTGTCGGTGATTGAGGGTTCGCAAGCCAATGCCCGGGCTATCCTGGACGCCTTCGAAAATGCCTGCATAAAAGTGCAAGACTCTGAAATCACGTTGTATCAACGCGGAATCGAGACGGGGATGGACAGCCAGGTGCTATGCTCCAGCCGCTGCGAAGCCGTTGATAACCTGACGCCTCAGCCAGATTTCAAGGGGAAGCCGTTCTTTACCGCTGCGCAGTTGAACCCGTCATTCGAAATTCGCCGAACCCCTGCGGCCAACGCGCCATGTTCCTATCCGCAATATTCCCAGGTTGTGCATACCGGCATGCTTGAGGAGGACACGCGACAGCAGATGGTCCGCTTGTGTTGCAAGACGCTCGATCGGGCACAGACGGAAATGCCGCGCGTGCCCGCAGACGTGTTCCACCAGTTGAGTATGTATGTGCTCAAGTACATCTACCCTTGAGCGGGGCCTAATGCGTCATCTGCTCCAAGACCAGGCGCAGTGAGGCTGGCAGCATGGCGCCATGCCCCAGTCCATTGAACCGTTCAAAGTGCACCTCCATCCCTGGCACTTCGGCCAGGGATGCCGCCAGCTCCCGCGCCGGCCGTTCCACATCGCCTTTCATCGGCCCCCGAGGGCTCGACGGCTCTTCATCGCCGCGCATCAGCAGCAACTGTCGTCGCTTGTTACCCAATCGCTGCTGTAGCCCCTGCGCCTCGCGAACGATCGCGCCGTCATGCCACCACAATGAAGGGCTGGCCGCCGCGTAATCACTGAAGGCTTCAGGCCGAGTGAACAGCGCATGCAACACTGCCAGCCCCCCATATGAATGCCCCCATAGCGTCTGGCGCTGCAGGTTGATAGGTGCCACCTTGGCCACCATCGGCCGCATGTGGCGGGTCAACAGATCGAAAAACACATCCACGCCACCGCTGGGCTGGCCGGTCAGCGGATCGCGCTGTTCTGTCAGCCCAGCAATCGCCGGGGTGTAGTCGTAGGTGCGGCTGGCCCGCTCGATGCGCTGCTCGGATTGGTACCCCACCGCCACCAACAGCGGCGCCTGGCCCTTGGCGAGCTTATTCAGCAGGTCGCTGTCCAGGGCGCCCAGGGCGGCATTGCCGTCGAGCATCCACAGCACCGGGTAGCCTGCGGCAGGTGCCGGGCGGTTCGGCGTGCCGATCCACAAACGGTAATGACGCTGGCCATCGGCCGAGTCAAGGTCGAGCTGGCTGAAGCGGTAGGCCAGGTCTTGACGTTGCAGCAGCGAGGTGTCCATCTTCTGGTTTCGCTCGGGCTGCGCCAGGGCCACGGGGGTTGCAAGGGCCAGTGCCAAAGCCAGCGTCAGGATCATCTTGCTCATCAGGCTTCTCGTCAGGGCGTTGCGAGGACCGCAAGGCTGAAACGCCAAGATGATAATCAGTCCTGATTGAGCGTAAAGCGCATTAACTTTCTAAACAGTCCCGTGCCCTCGGCAACGTCATGTGAAGGCACAGGCCAGGGTGGCCATTGCGGGCCCACAAGCGGCCACCCTGCAGTTCGATGGCGCGGCGAGCGATGGCCAGGCCAAGGCCGAACCCGGCGCCGCTGTCGGCCAGGCGCTGGTAGGGCTTGAAGATACGCTCAAGGTCGGCGTCAGGTACGCCGGGGCCCTGGTCGCTCAGGCGCAAGTGCCAGCAATCACCCTCACGCCAGCCATCCAGGCATACCCGGCCTTGGGCTGGCGAGTGGCGAATGGCATTGCGCATCAGGTTTTCAAGGGCTTGAGCCAGGCTGTCCAGATGGGCGTGCACCACACACTCGGTACCGAGCGAACACGACAGGCGCGCACGGTCCCAGCCACTTTCGAAGCAGACGTCCTGGCACAGTGCTTCCCATACCGAAGCTATCAATACCGGCTCGGTTGGCAAGCTGGGTTGTTCGGTATCCATCCAGGCCAGGTCCAGCGTGTCCTCCAGCAGTTTCTGCATGTCGTTGACTTCGCGGTCCAGGCGCTCGCGCAACTGCGGCGGCGGCAAGTCGCTGTCGTGGGCGATGCGCAACCGCGCCAGGGGCGTGCGCAATTCGTGAGACAGTGTGCGCAACAGCAGGCGCTGTTGCTCAAGGCTCTGGCGCAGGCGCCCGGCCATATGCTCAAAGGCCTGTGCCAGTTCACCCAGCTCGTCGCGGCGTTCCAGCAGGGGCAAGGCGGGGTGGTCAAGGTCGTCGGCACGCAGGGCGTCGGCGCGGTCGCGCAGGCGGTTCAGCGGTACTACCAGATGCCGATACAACGCCAGCCCCAGCAGCAGGGCGAGCAGTGCTGGGGCAACGCCGTGGGTGATCGCATGGGTCCATGGCGTAAGGCCGGTGGGCAACATACGTTCGGGCAGTTGCAGCACCAAGCGGCCGTGCTCGGGGTGTTGCGGGAATTCAATGCTGACGTAGGGCAGTTCATCCTGCAGGCGCCGGCTCATTGGCCAGTCCAGCTTGCGCATGAAGGTCAGGTGGCTGGCTTCCTTGGCGCTCAGCGGCGTGGTGCCGAGGCTTTGCAGGTGCGGCCCGATCACCGCCACCCACGTATCCTCGGCCTGCTCCAGTTGCCTGCGCCAGGCCTCGGCGCCGATTGCGCCGCCTTGGTTCCAGGCGTCCTCAGCTTGTTGCGCATAGCGCGCCAGGTAATCCTGGTCGGCCCGGGACAGAAAATAGGTGCTGCGTTCCACGGACAGGCCCCAGGTCCAGATCAGCCAGGTCAGCAGCAGGCAGAAGCTGACCTGCAGTACGGCCAGTTTCCACAGCAACGGGTGGCGCCGCATCAGGGCTGTTCCGTGTCGACCAGGATGTACCCCTGCCCGCGCACGGCCTGGATCTGCAGGTGCTGGGCACTGATATCGGCCAGTTTGCGGCGCAGGTTGCACACATGTACATCCAGGCCCCGGTCCAGGCGGGTATAGGCCCGATGCAGCACGGTCTGGTACAGGAACGGTTTGCTCAAGGCTTCATTGGGGTGCGCCCGCAGCGTGACCAGCAAGCGGAATTCGGAAGCGGTGAGGCCAGCGGCGTTGCCGTTGTGGATAACGTCCTGGTGGTCGTGGTCCAGCAGCACTTCGCCGACATCGGTACGCAGCACCATGCCGCGATCGAATGCCACGCGCCGCAGCAAGGCATCCACCCGTGCGTCCAGCTCCGCCAGGCTGAAGGGCTTGGGCAGGTAGTCGTCGGCACCACGGGTAAAGCCACTGATGCGGTCCTGCTCGGCCCCCAGCGCCGACATCAGCATGACCGGCACCGCCTGTTGTCGGCGCAGCTCACCGAGCAGGCTGAGGCCATCGATACCCGGCAGCATGATGTCCAGCAACACCAGGTCGAACGAAGATTGCCGGATTGCGTCCAGGGCCTGCGTGCCTGTGGCGCAGGCGTGCACCCGAAAACCGCGTTTGAGGAAATGGCATTCCAGGTCCTGACGCAGGCTTGCGTCGTCTTCGGCGAGGAGAAGTGAGGTGGGCACGGCGAGCCTTGAATGAGAACCTGTATCAGTTACGAATCATCCCATTGCCAGCAGGAGAGGGCAACGCCTGGGTGTGTTAAGAAGGTTAATCCTGCTGCGCCCCCGTTTACCCTCCGGTATCGTTCGCAAAAAGCAAATTGTTTCGTTTGCGAATTAATATCATTTGGGCGAAGGGTGTGTCATGAACGGTTTCAAAAGTGTGGGGGGCTCGCCATGGGCTCGGGGCTGGCTTGTACTGGGTTTGCTGGCGCCGTTTTCGCTGTCGGCACTGGCGGAAACGGTAGCGACCCAGGCAGCAGCCGAGGATAGCTCGCTCGACCTGCCGGCACTCACCATTGAAGGCAACCGCCTTTATGACATGCTGCCCTCCGAAGCGACCGGTGGCTACAGCGTCGATGCAGCGACCGTGGGCACCAAGACGCCAGCAGCGCTGAAGGACATCCCCCAGTCGATCACCGTGTACACCCAGGACTACGTCAAAGACCGCCAGTTCGTGCACCTGGATGACCTGGCCAAGTACACCGCCGGCCTGCGTACCTTGACCAACGACAGTGGCCGGTCGTCGATATACGCCCGTGGCTACGAGTACAGCGAGTTCAACATTGACGGCCTGCCGGCACCAATGGCCAGCATCTTCGGTACCGTGCCATCGTTGGCGGCGTTCGACCGTGTCGAAATCATGCGCGGCCCGGCCGGGCTGTTCAGCAGCACCAGTGAACTAGGTGGCATCGTCAACATGGTGCGCAAGCGCCCGACCGCCGAATTCCAGGGCCACGTCGAAGGCAGCTATGGCACGTGGGACACCAACCACGAAGAAATCGACCTGAGTGGGCCGCTGGATGACGCTGGTCGCGTGCGCGGGCGTTTCATCGCGTCCCGTGACGACACCAATGGTGAGGTCGACTACAACGCCAACACCAGCAACAGCTACTACGGTGCGCTGGATGTCGACCTTGACGACGCCACCACGCTATCGTTTGGCCTGATGCACGAAGTGAAAAACATCACGCCGCACAATGGCTACCCAGCAACGTTGTCCGGCGAGGTGCCCGACTTCAGCCATTCCCGTTTCCTGGGGGCTGACTGGAACTACTTCGATGGCAAGACCACCGACCTGGTGGCCGAGCTGACCCACCGCTTCGACAACGGCGGCTATGGCCGTGTCGCGGCGCGCGGCTCGCACCGTGACACCCACTACCTTTATGCCTTCACCGCGACCAATGCCAACACTGGTGCCAACTCCGAGCGCGCCAGCGCCCGCGACTTCACCCAGGACACCTACTCGCTGGACGCCAGCTACAGCCAGCCGTTCGAAACCCTCGGCCAGGTCAGCGAGTTTGTGGTCGGCACCGACTACAAGAACTACGACACCGAGTACCTCAACGGCACCACCAACCTGGGCGCCATCAACGTCAACACCTACTCGCCCAAGCAGTTCGCCAAACCGTCGCCCAACTACAGCACCGAGACCGGCATGCAGGAAGAGGAATACGGCCTGTATTCCAAGGTTACCTTCCGCCCGATCGAGCGCCTGGCGCTGATTGCCGGTGGCCGCTTCAGCTGGTACCGCGGTGATTTCTACACCACTACCCTGAGCAGCGGTGCCAGCACCAACGACAGCAAGCGCGTGGACGGCCACTTCACCCCGTATGGCGGCCTGGTCTACGACCTGACCGAGAACCATGCGCTGTACGCCAGTTACTCGCAGGTGTTCAAGCCGCAATCAGACACCGACAGCAACGGCCGGGTGTTGAAGCCACGTGAAGGCGAGCAGTACGAGCTCGGCCTCAAGAGCAGCTATTTTGGCGGCGACCTGAATACCCGTTTCTCGGTATTCCGGCTGACTGACAAGAACCGCGCCACCACCGAATATGACGAGGATGGTGTAGACACCAATTTCTCGATTGCCTCCGGCAAGACCCGCGTCAAAGGCGCGGAAGTGGAAGTGAGCGGCAAGCTGACGCCAAACTGGGAGTTGCTGGCCGGCTACACCTGGATGGAAACCGAAACCCTCAAGGGTGATGCCGAAACCACGTTCTTCATCATGCCGCGCAACCAGGCTTCGCTGTGGAGCAAGTACACCATCAGCCAAGGCCCGCTAACCGGCCTGGCCATTGGCGGCGGTGTATCGGCAATGAGCAGTTTCTACGCCGAGAATGGTGGCGTGCGTATCGATGCACCCGGCTATGCCACGGTGGACGCGATGCTGTCGTACCCGGTTACCTCGAAGCTGACGGCCACTTTCAACGTCAACAACCTGTTTGACCGGGACTACCTGTCGCGGGTGGGATCGACGTCGACGTTCAACTTCTATGGGCCCTCGCGCAGCATGATGGTTGGGGCGCGATACGATTTCTGATCGGCGTGTTTCGCCACGTCTGCGGTCCCTGTTGGAGCGGCCTTGTGCCGCGATGGGGCCAGCAAATGATGAGAAATTGTTGCTACACCACGTGTGCAATTTGTGAAGGCGCACTAGAGTGAACCCCAAGCGGAGCGCTTGCTGCGTAAGCAGAAGGTCTGCAAGGACGCTGGAACGTTGTTGAGATGGACGGCTGGTATTGAGGAGTAAGCCCCATGTAGACAATTCAATCGTTGGCGTCCTGGTATCCCTGTGAGGGGAATATGATTGAAGACCCATATATTCTGTTTACCCGCATTCCTGTTGTAGTAAATGAGCAAGGTGTTTTATTTACGGACCCGTTGTGGGTCAAAGATATAGAACTTCATTTGGGCTACATAGAGAATTTCGGAATGTGCTGCCCTGTTGAGAGAGGCCGTGATGTTGACGGGCTGCAGAGCATCGCTCATCTGGATATAAAATGGCTTTATGAGTTGCGCAAGGATCAGGGGTTCAGGTCGGTATTAAAGAACTTTATTCCGAACTTCCTAACTGTCATCAACGCCTGCAAGAAGGCCCAAATTGTTCATTCTGACGGGGCGGGCTGGGCGTTCCCTTTATCTTTCTACGTGTTGCCGCTCAAGCCGTTCTTCCGCTTTCAGTGGGTGGTTGTCATAGAATCTTCTTTCTGGATGCTGGCCCAAGGACAGCCGCGAACCCTCAGAGCAATCATCGAACACCATGTGCACACCCTTTTGCTGAAGCGCTGCGTAAAGCTGGCAAATGCCAGAATATTTACCCAGTCTTTTTACAAGGAATATTTCCTTGGGCGTGATAACAGCCGCACGTTGATCAACCCTGCCAGCTGGCTCGACAAAAAATTCATGGCAAGCCCCGAGGCAGTCAGAAAACGGTTCGAAGGCAGGCGCAACCGTACACTCAACGTGCTTTACCCCTCACGGCTTGTTCTTGATAAAGGTGTTCTGGTAGTCCTTGAAGCCATTAAGCAACTGCAAGTCGAGCACGTTGATCTCACCGTCACCATCATGGGTGAGGGTGATTTGAAAGCGCACTGTTTACGCGTTGCAGCTGAAAACCGTGGCAGCGTCGAGGTGCGGTTCCAGAGCGCCGTTGATTATGGCCGAGACTTTTTCAGCATCATTGCCCAGCATGACTGGCTTTTGGTGCCGACCTTGAAGCAGGAACAGCCCCGCATCATTTTTGACGCGTTCAGCCAAGGCGTTCCCGTCATCGGTTCTGACACAGCCGGGGTACTGGACATCACGAGCAAGCAAAACGCGCTGACGTTTGAAACCGGGAACCCGTCCAGCCTCGCAGCCTGTATTCGTCATGCTGCCCGGCATCCCGAACTGGCGTTGGAAATGGGGCTTGCGGGGCTGGAGTATGCGACCGGGAAAACACACTTGCAGATGCACCAGGTGCGCGAGGCATTCCTGAAGAGCAGTTTGACGCCCTCTGCAAGGCCGCGCGCCTGACATGGCCAATGATGGGCTATTCGTTCGGGCATTAAAAAGCCGGCTTGTGGCCGGCTTCTCGGGGACGCTTCCGACTAATTTATGGTAAGCCGCAATCGCCTTAACTGTGTGGCCATCAAGGGCCTGAAAGAGATGGCAGATGCCCGTGTGGGATATCGCCGAGCCCTCTGGACCGCGGCTTGCGCCGGTCGGGGCTTAATGTGCGGCGTAGCATACAAGGGCACGCGCAAGATGCCCAGCAAAAAATGGCACAGGTTGTTTCAGCCAGGCCGCTGCTGGCGGAAATGCGACCAGTGGAATACCCACCCGATAATCTCCAGGCCCTGCGCCTGGCGCTGGGCAGGGGTGTAGCGTTCGACGGCGTAATTGCGCCGGTCATGGCTGCGCAGGTACAGGGTGCCCTGTGGGCTGAGGCTGAGGTTGTTTACCCTCAGCGCGCCGTTATGCAGCAGCGCGTAGGTTTCGCCCTCAATGACCCGCGTCATGCCCAGGTCGACTGCCAAAGTGGCCCCCAGCGGCACCTGCGGAACCATGTTGTTTGCCGTCATGGCCAGGCAGATGGCGTTATCGGCGTGCACTCCCAATCTTTTCAGCGCTTTTGCGGGCAGGCGCAGGTGTTTGCTGGGCACCGGCGAAAGCAGGCCATTTTGCAGTTCGAAAAAGGGCACTTTTACCTGCCGGGCACGGTGTGCCGACAGTGGGCTGGGCGGGTTGGCCGGCGCCTGGCGTGGCGGGCAGTTGCGCTGGACCGGGTTTGGGTGTTTTGGCCCTTCGCCCGTGCGCAGCCAACGCCGATGCACACAGAACAGATCGGCCAGTTCGTCCAGGCGGGCCAGGGGCACGCCGCGTTTGAACCAGTTGTTGACGTGCTGCGGTGTGACGCTGCGCTGGGCGGCGAAAGCGGAAGCGGACAGGCCACATTCGTGGAGAAGGGCTTTAAGGCGGTCGCCGGAAGTGTTCATGGGGCGAGTGTAATGACGGGGCCCCCGCAAGGAAATGAACCAGTTGTTGACGAGGCTTGTAAGAAAAGTGCCTCGTTGTAGGGCGTTGGTGTAGGACTGCGTAGGACATTTTACCGATGAAGGCTTGTCGCCGATTCAGGCATAAAAAAACCCGCCGAAGCGGGTTTTTTTACAATCGGTATCAGCCCTTGTAGGCAGCAACCGATTTGGTAATCGCGGCACGGGCGGCGTCAGCGCCATCCCAGCCTTCGATCTTGACCCACTTGCCCTTCTCGAGATCTTTGTAGTTGGCAAAGAAGTGCTCGATCTGCTGAATCAGCAGGGCTGGCAGGTCAGTGTATTCCTTCACGTCGACGTACAGCTGCGACAGCTTGTCGTGAGGCACAGCGATGACCTTGGCGTCACCGCCGCCGTCGTCGGTCATGTTCAGCACGCCAACCGGACGAGCGCGGATAACCGAGCCTGGCGCTACCGGGTAAGGGGTAACCACCAGCACGTCCAGCGGGTCACCGTCGTCAGCCAGGGTGTTCGGGATGAAACCGTAGTTGGCTGGGTAGAACATCGGGGTGGCCATGAAACGGTCGACGAACAGGGTGTCGCTGTCCTTGTCGATCTCGTATTTGATCGGCGCGTGGTTGGCCGGGATTTCGATGGCGACGTAGATGTCGTTCGGCAGGTCTTTGCCCGCCGGAATCTTGCTGTAGCTCATTGGGCAGTGCCCCCGTGTTTGACCAAAAAAGTGGCGGCGATTATAGGCACATTCTGCCGGGGCATGCCACGCCTGGCCTGATGTGCGGCCCCGTCAGGCGTGGCTTTCGCCGTATGCGGGGTGTTCGGCCTGCAGCCGGTGCAGCCGCGCCAGCGGGTCTTGCCGGTAGAACTGCGACAACTGGCGGTAGACCAGTGGATAAGCCTGATGCAGCAGGTCGGGGGCACTAAAGAAGTATTCGCTGGTGACGGCAAAGAATTCCGCCGGGTTTTCCGCGGCATACGGGTCGATGGCGGTTTCGGCGTCGGGGTTGTTGTCCAGCTGGCGGTTGAGGTCGTCGTAGGCCTGCTGCATGGCCGTTGCCCATTCATCCACCGGCATGCCGCTGTGTAGCGGGGGCAGGCCGTTGGCATCGCCATTGAGCATGTCGAGCTTGTGCGCCAGCTCATGGATGACCAGGTTGTAGGCCTCCCAGCCACCACTGGCCAGCACGCCGTTCCAGGCCAGAATGATCGGCCCCTGTTGCCAGGCTTCGCCGCTGTGCTCGCCGTCCCACACATGCTCCACGCCACTGGCATCGCGGTGGCGCTGGGGGCTCTTGAAATCGTCGGGGTACAGGATGATTTCGTGGAAGCCCTGGTACCAGTTCAGCTCACCCAGGTGCAGCAGCGGCAACTGTGCCTGGGCGGCCAGCAACAGGCGCTGCTCGTCGTCGGGTTCGACACCTGGCAAGCAGGTGAGGTGCTTGTCGAGCAGGAACAGGATGCAGGCTTCACGCAGCCAGTGGTCTTCCTCGTCGCTGATGCCGTCCAGTATGGGCAGGCGCTCGCGCACGGCCTGCCACTGTTCGGGCTCGATGGGGTAGCGCGCCAGCGCGCGCTTGCGCCGCCAGGCGCTGAACGACCACATGCCTGCTGTTCTCTAAAAGGTCAGTGAGCCTTGGCCGCCCGGCCCAGGCGGCTGCGCAACAGGCCGAGGAGCATCGGCACCAGCGACAGGATGATGATGCCCACCACCATCAGCGACAGGTGCTGCTTGATGAATGGCACGTTGCCGAAGAAGTAGCCCAGGGTGACCAGGCCGCCGACCCACAGCAGCGACCCGGCAACGCTGAAGCCAAGGAAACGCGGGTAATGCATGTGGGCGATGCCGGCGACGAACGGTGCGAAGGTACGCAGGATAGGCAGGAAACGCGCCAGGGTCACAGTCTTGCCGCCATGGCGTTCATAGAACTCGTGGGTGCGCTGCAGGTAGTCGCGGCGGAAGATTTTCGAGTTGGGGTTGTTGAACAACCGCTCCCCGGCTGTTCGGCCGATGACGTAGTTGGTGCTGTCGCCCAGGATTGCGGCAGCCATCAACAGGCCAGCCAGCAGCACAGGGTCCATGCCACCACCTGCCGCTACGGCGCCGGCGATGAACAGCAGCGAGTCGCCCGGCAGGAATGGCATGACCACCAGCCCGGTTTCGCAGAAGATCACGGTGAATAGAATGGCGTAGATCCAGGGACCGTAATTGGTGACCAGCAGATCGAGGTAAGCATCGAGATGCAGGATAAGGTCCAACGGGTTGAAATCCATGTACAGCACCTGTGTTCTTGGGTGTAGGCAGGGTTACCTGAGGATGGGTAAATTTTCACACATGACAGGAGGGGCATTATACGGCGAAGTGAGGGGCATGCCCGGAGAGATTGTAGCGGGGGGTTACGGTGCAAGGCCTGGACAGTTGTATCGACTGTACCGGCCTCATCGCCGGCAAGCCAGTCCCCACAGGTCAACGACTGCCCTGAGGTAGTGGCCAACCTGTGGGCGCTGGCTTGCCGGCGATGAGGCCGGTACCGGCATGCGGGTCAATCCTGGCTGATTGGCAGGATGTAGCTTTTGAACTCGGTATCTTCACGAAACCCGATGGATTCGTAGGTCTTGTGCGCTACCTCATTGTCCGCACTGGTCGACACCCGCATGCGCACGGCGTTGGTTTCCTTGGCCATTTTCTTCGCTTCACGCATCAGGTGGTCGGCCACCAGCATGCGCCGCGAGTCTTCGGCCACGTAGATGTCGTTCAGAATCCATACCCGTTTCAACGACAGCGACGAGTAGCTGGGGTAGAGCTGGCAAAAACCCATCAGCTTGCTGTCGTCATCATCGGGAAGTGCCAGGTAGATCACCGATTCATCCCGCTTCAGGCGCTTTTCCAAAAAGCTGCGCGAGCTGTCGGGGTAGGGCAACTGCCCATAGAACTCCCGGTATTTGACGAACAATGGGGTGAGCAGGTCGAGGTGTTCCAGGGTTGCCTTGATGATGCGCATGTGCGGCCCTCAGAGTCCATTTGGGGAAACAGCGGAATGCCAGCAGCTTTCAAGGGCATCCTGCCCAATGCATGTCACAAGTGCAATCCGCCTTTCGTGACAGGTCTTTTACCCTTTACCCAGCAGGAAGTTGCCTTTCTGGCTGGCGCTGCCTTCATTCTCCAGGCTATGGACCTCGGCTTCGTCCTTCAGATTCACTCCTGAAAGCTGCCGCCGGCAGGCTTCACGCATCAAGTACAGCAGGCGGTGCGCCGCCATGCCATAGCTCAACCCCTCCAGGCGGATGTTGGAAATGCAGTTGCGGTAGGCATCGGTTAGGCCCACCTTCGGCGCGTAGGTGAAATACAGGCCAAGGCTGTCGGGTGAGCTCAGCCCCGGGCGCTCGCCGATCAGCATCACCGTCATCCGTGCGCCCAGCAGTTCACCGACCTCGTCGGCCACTGCCACGCGCCCCTGCTGGACCAGCACAACCGGGGCGCAGGTCCAGCCGTCGGCGGCGGCCTGTTCCTCGAAACGGTTCAGAAACGGCAGGGTGTGACGGTGCACGGCCAGCGCTGACAGGCCATCGGCGACCACAATGGCCAGATCGACGCCGCCGGGGTTGGCCTGGGTGTGCTGGCGCAGGGTGGCAATCGACGCATCGTTCAGTCGCCGGCCCAGGTCCGGGCGTTGCAGGTACTGATGGCGGTCACTGGCGGCGCTGTGCAGCACCAGGCTTTCGCGTCCGCGCTCACTCAGCTGGGTAGCCAGGCCGGCATGATCGAACGCCAGGTGCACGGCATCGCGGGCTTGGGCATGGGCGAACTGGAAGTCCAGCTGCGCCCCGGTCGGCAGGCTGGTGCCGGCGCGGCCCAGGGCGATGCGCGCCGGGGTCAGGTTGCGCAGGGCCAGCCAAGGGTTGTCGGGGGTAGGCGTGCGATGGTCCATGGTCATCCCTATGCAAGCTGTGCCAAGGCCTGGCGGAAAGCCAGGGGCAGGTTGTCACCGAAACGCACCCGGCCATCGGCCTGGGTGAAGATGCCGGTGCGGGCCAGCCATGCCTCGAACTCCGGCCCGGGCTTCAGGCCCAAGGTCTGGCGTGCGTACAGCGCGTCGTGGAACGAGGTGGTCTGGTAGTTGAGCATGATGTCGTCGGAGCCAGGGATGCCCATGATGAAGTTGATCCCGGCCACCCCCAGCAGGGTCAGCAGGGTGTCCATGTCGTCCTGGTCGGCTTCGGCGTGGTTGGTGTAGCAGATGTCGCAGCCCATCGGCACACCCAGCAGCTTGCCGCAGAAGTGGTCTTCAAGGCCGGCGCGGATGATCTGCTTGCCGTTGTACAGGTACTCCGGGCCGATGAAACCGACCACGGTGTTGACCAGAAACGGCTTGAAGTGGCGGGCCACGGCATAGGCACGGGTCTCGCAGGTTTGCTGGTCGACGCCATGGTGGGCGTTGGCCGACAGTGCGCTGCCCTGGCCAGTTTCGAAATACATCAGGTTTTGCCCAAGGGTGCCGCGTTTCAGCGACAGGCCCGCTTCGTACCCCTCCTGCAACACGTTCAGGTTGATGCCAAACCCGGCGTTGGCCGCCTCGGTGCCGGCAATGGACTGGAACACCAGGTCCAGCGGCACGCCGCGGTTGATCGCCTCGATCGAGGTGGTGACATGGGTGAGCACGCAGGCCTGGGTGGGGATGTCGTAGCGCTGGATGATGGCGTCGAGCATTTCCAGCAGGGCACAGATCGAGGCAATGCTGTCGGTGGCCGGGTTGATGCCGATCATCGCGTCGCCGTTACCGTACAGCAGCCCGTCGAGAATGCTGGCGGCGATACCGGCCGGCTCGTCGGTCGGGTGGTTGGGCTGCAGCCGGGTAGACAAGCGCCCGCGCAAGCCCATGGTGCCGCGGAACCGGGTGACTACGCGGATCTTCTGCGCCACCAGCACCAAGTCCTGCACGCGCATGATCTTCGACACCGCCGCCGCCATTTCCGGCGTCAGCCCTGGCGCCAGTGCGCGCAGGCTGTCTTCATCGGCCTCTTCGCTCAGCAGCCAGTCGCGCAGGCCGCCCACGGTCAGGTGGCTGACCGGGGCAAAGGCCTGGGCATCGTGGGTGTCGATGATCAGGCGGGTGACTTCATCCGCTTCGTAAGGAATCAGGGCTTCATTGAGAAAGTGGGTCAGCGGGATATTGGCCAGCGCCATCTGCGCAGCAACACGCTCGCCGTCGTTGCTGGCCGCCACGCCTGCCAGGTAGTCCCCCGAGCGTGCCGGGCTGGCCTTGGCCATCACGTCCTTGAGGCTGTCGAAGCGGTAGACCAGGTGGCCTGCCGTGTGTACGAAACTTGCCATACAAATCTCCAGAGCCGCGGGCTGCCCCGCGGCGGGTGGCGGCAATCAGTGCAAGCCCTCTTCGGCCTGCTGGATGGCGGCGAATTCCTCTTCCGGCGTGCCAGCGACCAGATGGTGGCGGCTGTAGAAAGCAAAGTAGGCAATCAATACCGCATAGATCACTGCGGCGCCAATCACCACACGCGGGTCAACCAGGAAACCGGCAACCACGGCGATGCAGGCCAGCACCAGTGCCACGCCTGACGTGAAGATGCCACCTGGGGTGCGGTACGGGCGCTCCATCTTCGGCCGGCGGATGCGCAGGGTGATGTGCGCGGCCATCATCAGCACATAGGACAGCGTAGCGCCGAATACCGCCACCAGGATCAGCAAGTCGCCCTGGCCGGTCAGCGACAGGGCAAAGCCGATGATGCCGGGGATGATCAGGGCCAGTACCGGGGCCTTGCTTTTGTTGGTTTCCGACAGTTTGCGCGGCAGGTAGCCTGCGCGGGACAGGGCAAAGATCTGCCGGGAATAGGCGTAGATGATCGAGAAGAAGCTGGCGATCAGCCCGGCCAGGCCCACCAGGTTGACGAAGCCACCCATCCAGGTGCTGCCGCCGTAAGCCTTGGACAGCGCTTCGACCAGCGGGTTGCCCGATGCTTTCAGCGCTTCGGAGCCTGCACCGCCAGGGCCGACCACCAGGATCAGCAGGGCGAAGGCCAGCAGTACCAGCATGGCGCCGATCAGGCCGCGCGGCAGGTCACGCTTGGGGTTCTTGGTTTCTTCGGCGGCCAGCGGCACGCCTTCGACGGCAAGGAAGAACCAGATGGCGTAAGGGATGGCCGCCCACACGCCGACATAGCCGAACGGCAGGAAGCTGCTGGCGCCTACTGCGTCCGTTTTGGCGATGTCGAACAGGTTGGCTGCATCAAAATGGGGCACCATGCTCACCAGGAACACCGCCAGGGCGATGGCGGCGATGGCGGTGATGATGAACATCAGCTTCAACGCCTCACCCACACCAAAGATGTGGATGCCGATGAACACGATGTAGAACGCCAGGTAGATCATCCACCCGCCGATGCCGAACAGTGACTGGCAATAGGCGCCGATGAACACGGCGATGGCTGCGGGCGCAATGGCGTATTCGATGAGGATTGCCGTGCCGGTCAGGAAGCCGCCCCACGGGCCGAAGGCGCTGCGGGCAAAGCCGTAGCCGCCGCCTGCGGTGGGGATCATCGACGACAGTTCGGCCAGCGAAAAGCACATGCACAGGTACATGGTGGCCATCAGCAAGGTGGCGAGGAACATGCCGCCCCAGCCACCCTGGGCCAGGCCGAAGTTCCAGCCGGCATAGTCGCCGGAGATGACATAGGCCACGCCCAGGCCCACCAGCAGTACCCAGCCGGCGGCGCCTTTTTTCAGTTCACGTTGCTGGAAATAGTCCGACCCAACTTTTTCGAAATCGACGGAAGAGCCTGCCGGCGAGCCGGCGGAATGATCGCTTGGCATAGATTCACCTGTTCTTTTTCTTGGTGGCCGGAAGGGTTCGGGCCGATGGTGATGTGTACTGCAGGAAGCGAGCCAGAGCGGTTGGTGCACGGTTGCCGCTCTGGGTTTTGTGTAGATCAGGTCCGGCCTCTTCGCGGGCTTGCCCGCTCCCACAGGTATTGCATCGGTTCTGGAAGCAACGGTGAACCTGTGGGAGCGGGCGAGCCTGCGAAGGCCGCGACGCGGTTTAGAAGAAGCCCAGCGGGTTGATGTCGTAGCTCACCAGCAGGTTCTTGGTCTGCTGATAGTGGTCGAGCATCATCTTGTGGGTCTCACGGCCAACGCCGGACTTCTTGTACCCGCCAAACGCCGCATGCGCCGGGTACAGGTGGTAGCAGTTGGTCCACACGCGGCCGGCCTTGATTCCGCGGCCCATGCGGTAGGCACGGTTGATGTCGCGGGTCCACACGCCGGCACCCAGGCCGAACTCCGTGTCGTTGGCAATCGCCAGTGCTTCGGCTTCGTCCTTGAAGGTGGTGACGCTGACCACCGGTCCGAAGATTTCTTCCTGGAACACGCGCATCTTGTTGTTGCCCTTGAGCAGGGTCGGCTGGATGTAATAACCGGTGGCCAGCGAGCCTTCCAGCTTCTCGACCTTGCCACCGGTCAGCAGCTCGGCGCCTTCGTCCTGGGCGATCTGCAGATACGAAAGAATCTTCTCGAACTGCTGCTGCGAGGCCTGGGCGCCGACCATGGTATCGGTGTCCAGCGGGTCGCCGCGCTTGATCTGCAGCACCTTTTTCATCACCACTTCCATGAACTGCGGGTAGATCGATTCTTGCACCAGGGCACGCGACGGGCAGGTGCAGACCTCGCCCTGGTTGAAGAATGCCAGCACCATGCCTTCGGCAGCCTTTTCGATGAAGCTCGGCTCCGCCTGCATGATGTCTTCGAAGTACACGTTCGGCGACTTGCCGCCCAGCTCGACGGTGGACGGAATGATGTTTTCGGCCGCGCATTTCATGATGTGCGAGCCAACCGGGGTAGAACCGGTGAAGGCGATCTTGGCGATGCGCTTGCTGGTCGCCAGCGCTTCACCCGCTTCGCGGCCATAGCCTTGCACCACGTTGAGCACGCCAGGTGGCAACAGGTCGCCGATCACTTCCAGCAGCACGGTGATGCCCAGTGGGGTCTGCTCGGCAGGCTTGAGCACCACGCAGTTACCGGCGGCCAGCGCAGGCGCCAGCTTCCAGGCCGCCATCAGGATCGGGAAGTTCCACGGAATGATCTGCCCGACGACGCCCAGCGGCTCGTGGATGTGATAGGCCACGGTGCCTTCGTTGATCTCGGCGGCGCCGCCTTCCTGGGCGCGGATGCAGCCTGCGAAGTAGCGGAAGTGGTCGACGGCCAGCGGAATGTCGGCGTTGAGGGTTTCGCGGATGGGCTTGCCGTTGTCCCAGGTTTCGGTAATGGCCAGCAGCTCAAGGTTCTGCTCGATGCGGTCGGCAATCTTCAGCAGCACGTTGGAACGGTCCTGCACCGACGTGCGACCCCAGGCATCGGCAGCGGCGTGGGCGGCGTCGAGCGCCTTGTCGATGTCTTCGGCAGTGGAGCGGGGGAATTCGGCGATCAGTTTGCCATTCACCGGGGACGTGTTCTCGAAATACTGTCCCTTGACCGGAGCTACGAACTCGCCACCGATGTAGTTGCCGTAGCGGCTCTTGAAGGAAACCTTCGCGCCGTCGGTACCGGGATGTGCGTAACGCATGGTGTGTCTCCTGGCTGTTATGTTTGTTGGGGAGTTGAGAAGCGTAGAGCAAAGGTTGGGCCAGCGTTTGGCACGCCAGGCAAATCAATGACTTGGGTCAGTTGCCTGGGCCAGGTTGACGGGCGCTGTACCAGCGCCGGTACGCAGTGGGGTGACACTTTGTGCCATTTGCGACACGTTGCCGCAGGGTGCATTGCAAAGCCATCCCGGGTGGAGGATGCTGATCAGACTCTCTATCTGCGGAGAACTACAACAATGCAGAGCAATCCTTTCAGTCGCCATGCCCAGCAAGTCCATACCGTTGCCCACGGTGGGGCCGGGGAGGGGGGCAGTGACCCGTCCATCGCCCGCTCATGGCTGCGCTGCCTCGAGGACTACCACCTTGACCCTGCTGTGATCGAGGCCCCGCTGGTGCTTGAGCACGGGCGCCTGCTGGAAAGCCGCGAGCGCCTGCACCAGGTGCTGCAAATTGCCGACCATGAGATGAACAGCCTTCACCAGCAGCTTTCCGGGGCTGGCCACGCGGTATTGCTGACCGACGCCCGCGGGGTAATCCTCAATTGCGTCAGCGCGCCCGCCGAGCGGCGCAGCTTCGAGCGTGCCGGGCTGTGGCTGGGCGCCGACTGGAGCGAAGCGCGCGAGGGCACCAACGGCATCGGCACCTGCCTGGTCGAGCGCCAGGCCCTGACCATCCACCAGAATGAGCACTTTCGGGGCCGCCATACCGGGCTGACCTGCTCGGCCAGCCCGGTGTTCGACCCCCATGGCGAACTGCTGGCGGTGCTTGATGTGTCGTCGGCCCGGCCTGATGTTTCCCGCCAGAGTCAGTTTCACACCATGGCATTGGTCAACCTCTCGGCGAAGATGATAGAAAGCTGCTATTTCGTGCGCCATTTCGAGCAGCAGTGGTTGCTGCGTTTCCACCTGCAGGCCGAATCGGTTGGCCTGTTCAGCGAAGGTTTGCTGGCGTTCGACGGTGACGGGCGCATCTGTGCGGCCAACCAGAGTGCGCTGAACCTGTTGGGGACCGTGCGCGGTGGCGTGCTGGGCAAACCCATGCAGCGCTTCTTTGCCTGCAGCCACGACGAGTTGTTCAACCGCGCCATGCCCGCTGGCAGTACGGTATGGCCGCTACACACCCGGGACGGCCGCCAGGTGTTCGCCAGCCTGCGCGGCCAGGCACGTACGCCGGTATGGTCAGTGCCCACCGCTTATCGCCAGCCCGTGCGCGAAGTGGAGCCGGCCATCTGCCTGCTCGACCCGGCATTACAAAACGACTTTCGCCGCTGCGTACGGGTGTTTGAGCGTGATGTGCCGTTGTTGCTGCGTGGCGAGACCGGTTGTGGCAAGGAGGCGTTTGCCCAGGCCGTGCACCAGGCCAGTGAGCGGCGCGGCAAGCCGTTTGTCGCCATCAACTGCGCATCGATCCCGGAGAGCCTGATCGAGAGCGAGCTGTTTGGGTACCGAGGTGGCAGCTTTACCGGCGCACGCAAAGAAGGCATGCGCGGCAAGCTGCTGCAGGCTGACGGCGGGACCTTGCTGCTGGACGAGATCGGCGACATGCCGCTGGCCCTGCAAACCCGCCTGCTGCGGGTGCTGGAGGAGCGCCAGGTGGTGCCGATCGGGGGTGAACCGCAGGCGGTTGATGTGCGCATTGTCAGCGCTACCCACCGCGACCTGCTGGAGCGGGTGGCACAGGGCAGTTTCCGCGAGGACCTGTATTACCGCCTGAATGGCCTGGAGGTGGCGTTGCCGGCGGTGCGCGATCGCAGTGACAAGGCGCAGTTGCTGGACTTCCTGCTGCGTCAGGAGGCGCAGGGGCATCGGGTCGAGCTGGAGCCCAGTGCGCGCCAGGCGCTGCTGGACTTCACCTGGCCGGGGAACGTGCGGCAGATGCGCAATGTACTGCGTACATTGGTAGCGCTTTGCGATAGCACCTTCATTGAGCTCTGCGACCTGCCCGCGACCTTCCGCAGTAATGCGGCCTCTGTGGGAGCGGGCTTGCCCCGCGAAGCAGGCAACGCGGTGGATGGCACCGGCCTTGCCGGTGTTCGCGGGGCAAGCCCGCTCCCACACGGGTTCAGCAATAGCCTTGGAGATCATGAGCAAAACAGTCTCTCCCACAAGAGCGCGCCAATGCGCCTTGAGACCGCTGAGTGCGAAGCTCTCCTGTCAGTACTAGAGGCAAAACACTGGCACCTGACCCGCGTCGCCGAGCACCTGGGCATCAGCCGCAATACCTTGTATCGAAAACTGCGCAAACACGGCATCACCCGGGTTGACTAAGCGAAACAGCGAGTGCGAATTGTCGCGCCCTGGGCTACCCTGCCTCGATGTTTTGCGAGGTCAACCATGCATATTCACATTCTCGGTATTTGCGGTACTTTCATGGGCTCGCTGGCGGTGCTGGCCAAGGAACTTGGCCATCGCGTCACCGGCTCCGACGCCAATGTCTATCCCCCGATGAGCACCCAGCTCGAAGCCCAGGGCATCGAGTTGACCCAAGGCTATGACCCCGCCCAGCTAGACCCGGCGCCAGACCTGGTGGTCATCGGCAATGCCATGTCCCGTGGCAACCCGGCGGTGGAGTACGTGCTGAACAAAGGCCTGCCCTATGTTTCCGGCCCGCAATGGCTGGCAGACCACGTGCTGCAGGGCCGCTGGGTACTGGCCGTTGCCGGCACCCACGGCAAGACCACCACCAGCAGCATGCTGGCCTGGGTGCTGGAACATGCCGGCATGAGCCCGGGCTTCCTGATTGGCGGTGTGCCGCAAAACTTCTCGGTGTCGGCGCGCCTGGGCGATACGCCGTTCTTCGTGGTCGAAGCGGACGAGTACGACAGCGCCTTCTTCGACAAACGCTCGAAATTTGTCCACTACCACCCACGTACCGCGATCCTCAACAACCTTGAGTTCGATCATGCGGACATTTTCCCGGACCTGGCCTCGATCGAGCGGCAGTTCCACCACCTGGTGCGCACCATCCCGGGCGAAGGCCTGGTCATTCACCCCACCACCGAGCAAGCGCTGGAGCGGGTGATCGGCACGGGTTGCTGGACCCCGGTGCAGACTACGGGCGAAGGCGGCCAGTGGCAGGCGCGCCTGCTCAGCGCCGACGGCTCGCGTTTCGAGGTACTGTTCGAGGGTGAGGTGCAGGGCGTGGTGGATTGGGCGCTGACTGGCCAGCACAACGTTGCCAACGCCCTGGCCACCTTGGCGGCGGCCCGCCATGTCGGCGTGGTCCCGGCCATGGGCATCGAGGGCCTGAGCGCCTTCAAGAGCGTCAAGCGGCGCATGGAAAAGGTTGCCGAAGTGCAGGGCGTGACCATCTACGATGACTTCGCCCACCACCCGACCGCCATCGCCACCACCCTCGACGGCCTGCGCAAGCGTGTTGGCGAGTCGCCTGTGATTGCCGTGATCGAGCCACGCTCCAACTCGATGAAGCTTGGCGCCCACCGTGACGGATTGCCGGAAAGCGTCAACGACGCCGACCAGGTGATCTGGTACGCCCCGGCCAACCTCGGCTGGGACTTGGCGGCCACCGCTGCGAAGTGCAAGGTACCGAGCGTGGTGGCCGACAGCCTCGACGCGATCATCGAGCGGGTCAAAGGCCAGGCACGCCCCGGCACCCACGTGGTGATCATGAGCAACGGCGGCTTCGGTGGCCTGCACGGCAAGCTGGCCGAGGCCCTGAAGTGAGCGGGCCGGAACGCATCACCCTGGCCATGACGGGCGCCTCGGGCGCCCAGTATGGCCTGCGGCTGCTCGATTGCCTGGTGCGCGAGGACCGCGAGGTGCACTTTCTGATCTCCAAGGCCGCGCAGCTGGTGATGGCCACCGAGACCGACGTGGTGCTACCGGCCAAGCCTCAGGCGATGCAGGCATTTCTTACCGAATATACCGGCGCCGCCGACGGGCAGATCCGTGTGTACGGCAAGGAAGACTGGATGTCGCCGGTGGCCTCAGGCTCCGGCGCCCCGGCGGCGATGGTGGTGGTACCTTGCTCTACGGGTACCCTGTCCTCGATCGCCACAGGTGCCTGCAACAATCTGATCGAACGTGCGGCAGACGTTACCCTCAAAGAGCGTCGCCAGCTGATTCTGGTACCCCGCGAAGCACCGTTTTCCACTATCCACCTGGAAAACATGCTCAAGCTGTCGCAAATGGGGGCGGTGATCCTGCCGGCGGCGCCGGGCTTCTATCACCAGCCGCAAACCATCGATGACCTGGTCGACTTTGTCGTGGCGCGCATCCTCAACCTGCTGGCCATTCCCCAGGACATGTTGCCGCGTTGGGGCGAGCATCATTTCGGGGTGGATGATTGAAGCGTGCGTTGCTAGGTGTGGCGGCGCTGGTGATGCTGGGCGGCTGCGCCACTGCGCGCACTCTGGATGCCGCCAAGCCAGGGGCACCGGTGGTGTATGCAGGTACCCGGCTGGATTTGTACGTCATCAATGGCGGGTGCTGCCCGCGGGACCACTACGGGGCTGATGCACCGGCCTATCCAGGCCTGGACCTGCCCGGCAGCATGCTGCTCGATACGCTGTTGTTGCCGTTGTCATTGCTGACTGCGGCCGGGGTAGGCTTTCAGGCCACCGGCGGGCTCTAGCCAGCGCCGTCCACCCTTGTGGGAGCGGCCTTGCGGCTCTATCGCGACACAAGGCCGCTCCTGCAACGGTCCAGTGCAGCTTTCAGGGGGTTTTGCCCAACTTGCGAAGCTCATCCGACTCCACAATCCGCACCCCGTCCTCTTCCTCCAGCGCCAGCCGCCACAAGGCTCGGGCTAGGGTACAAGCCTCGATCCCTCTGTACTTGCCGGGGATCAACCGGGAAAACGGCGAAGCCAGTTGTTCCGCGAGCCGTGGCTCAATCCGCTCGCCCAATAGCAAAGACGGCCGCACGATGGTCAGCTGCGGCCAGTCCTGGGCTTTGAGCGCTTCTTCCATCTCGCCCTTCACCCGGTTGTAGAAAATAGACGATTTCGGGTCGGCGCCCAGCGCACTGACCACCAGCAAATGCCGTGCGCCCATCTCCCGGGCACGCTTGCTGAACGCCACTACCATGTCCAGGTCCACTGCGCGGAAAGCCGATTCGGAGCCGGCCTGCTTCAGCGTGGTGCCCAGGCAGCAGTAGGCGATATCAACACGCCCGGCCAGCTGTGGAAGAAATACCGCCGGGTCGCCGACCGGGTTTTCCAGGTGCGGATGCCCGGCCAGCGGCCGGCGGGTAGGCGCCAGTACGCGGGTGATGGTGGGCTCGTTGAGCAGGCGGTCAAGCAGGTGCTCACCGGTCAGGCCGGTGGCACCGGCAAGCAGGACATGCTGAGGCGTCAAATACATGATGTCTCTCCCTTGTTACACACAAGTCTAGTGGCTGCCAGGCATTTTTGCCTGTCCTCCCACGTTGGCCTGTGCGGCGTTACGCAATGCTTCTTCGGCCTGTTGCCGGCGCAAGTGCTGCCAGTGTTCAAGTACTGCTGGCGGCGCCCACAGCTGGGGCTCCGAAGCCTCGAAGCCTTCCCTTTGTTCTCTTTCGGCAACGCTGGCGCGTGCCAGTTCAAACGCCTGTTTCAGGTCGTCGGTCTGGTTCAGTGCTTCTGCGAACAGGGCGTCACCAAAGTAGGTGAAATCGGCTTCTTCCGAGCACCCGAAGGACACGCGGTCGGCCCGAGCGGCGGTCATTATCACCGTGCGCTCATCCTTGAGCGGGGCAATGTAGCCGCCTGAATAGCACGCCGAGATGACGATTACCTTGTCGCGGTTTTTCAGCGGCGCCAGGGCGGTGGCCAGCTGGTCGGCAGTAAGGTCGGCCAGTTGCAGGCGCGGCTGGTCGAGCACCAACTGGTGGTCCTGGCTGCCGTGGCTGGTGAGGTAGATGAACACCAGGTCTTCGGGGCCGCTGCGTTCGGCCAGCGTGATGGCAGCACGGGTGAGGGTCTCGCGGGTGGCCATAGGTCGGGTGGCCATGTGGTCGCGGTGATTGACCAAGGTCACTTGGCCACGGGCGCCAAAGCGCACTTTGAGCATGTTGCTGACATAGTCGGCTTCTCGCAGAAACACGCTTTGCTGGCCATCGCCGGCCACTACCAGGCTGTAAAGCTGAATGGGCGGTGCCGAGCGCGGTACGCGCGCAAGCGCCTCTTCCAGCAGCCGGCCCTGGTTGAGCAGGGCCAGGTCGAGATGGTCGGGCAGCAGCTTGCCTTTCTGGTCGCGTACGCGAACGCCGTTGGCCCAGGTGCCACTTTCGACCTGGCCACTGGCAAGGGTCAGCCGCCCATGGCCGTGGTAGGCATCGTTCAGGAAGCCGCCGACATACGTGCTGCCGTCGGCCAGCTGCAGGCTGCCCTGGCCCGACAGGCGCCAGTCGATGAACTCGCCCTTGTAGTGGCTGCCGTCGCTGCCCAGCAGTTCGCCTTCGCCCACCAGCGAGCCATCCTTGAACTCGCCGATCCACACATCGCCATCGGCGCTTTCATAGCGGCCACGGCCTTCCAGGCGGTTGTCCTTGAACTCACCGATGTACTGCTCGCCGTCGACGCTGTCGTAAGTGCCGCTGCCTTGCAGCTGGCCGTTGACGAAGCGCCCGCTGAACTGGTTGCCGCTGGCATCGCTGCGTACGCCGGCGCCGTTGGGCTTGCCCTTGGCGAACAGGCCTTGATAGCGGCTGCCGTCGGCCAGCTCCAGCTCGCCCGCGCCTTCGTACAGGTCGTCCTTGAACTGGCCGCGGTAGGTCTGGTCGGCTTGCTTGAGCGTGCCTTCGCCGTCGCGGCGGCCGTGCTTGAAGGTGCCACTGTAGTGGCTGCCCGGGGTGGTCAGGTCGCCCAGCCCCTCGAACAGCCCCTCGGCAAACTGGCCACGGTAAACCTCGCCGTTCTGGCCATGCCATTCGCCCTGGCCATGCCATTGCCCGTCCTTGAAGCCGCCGGCGTACCAACTGCCGTTGGGGTAGTCGATACGGCCCTCGCCCTGCAACAGGCCGTCGACCACTTGCCCCCGGTAACGCCCCCCGTCAGGCAGGCGTGCGTCCGGCGCAAGCAGCGATTCGCCATCGCCACAGGCGGCGAGCAGCAGGACCAAGGTAATGGGGAGCAGTGGACGCATGGCGAGGACCGGGCAATAGGTTTGCCGAGTATGACGCAGAATAAGGGGCCGAGACAGATAGGGCACAAGCAGATGAGGCAACGGACCGGCGCGGCGAGATGGCTGTGGGGTGAATGTCGGGGGATCGAGGGTGGGCAGACAAGTGCATGCCTTGAGTTGTTCATCGCCTGTGAGATCGAGCGCCGCCCGCGCGGCGCTTCGCGGGGCAAGCCCGCTCCCACATCTGTGTCGGGCCAGTACTACCTGAACCTTTTCCGCGCGGCCCCTTGTTTGTTCCATTCGATATCGAAGGGTAAGCAGCTGCTCTTCATTAATCTCATGTCATACATCCAGGGGGCGCGCGCCTAGGGTGCAGGAGTGACTGGCCCGAAACAAATGTGGGAGCGGGCTTGCCCCGCGAAGCGCCGCGCGGGCGGCGCTCGATCTCACAGGCGATGAACGACTCAAGTCATACCCTTCAATGCCCCCGCAAAAAATCCACCATCCTGCGGTTCACTTCTTCAGCCGCCTCCATCTGCACCATGTGACCGGCGTCGGCTAGCACCAGCACCTCGGCCTCCAGGCCTTCGGCATGGCTGGCCGGGATGATCGCGTCCTTCCCGCCCCACACCACCAGCGCCGGATGCTGCCCCAGCACCCCACGCAGGTCGTGGCGCTGCCGGTTGCCGTCGGCGATGGCCGATGCCAGCTGGGCCAATGCGGTATCAACACCTTCCAGGCGCTTGAACTTGAGCATGTCCTCCAGCATTTGCCGGGTCACCAGCGCCGGGTCGGCAAACAATTGCACCATCTGCGGTTTAAGGGCGTTGCGGTTGGCGGCGGCGACAAAGCCTTGCAGGTACTGCCCGTTAATCGCTTCGCCCAGGCCGGCGCTGGCCACCAGGCTCAGGCTTGCCACCCGCTGCGGCGCCAGGCGCGCCACGTTGAGGCTTACCGCGCCGCCCATGGAGTGCCCGGCCAAGTGGGCCTTGGCGATGTCCAGGTGGTCGAGCAGCGCCAGCACGGTTTCGCTCAGCTCATCCAGGTCGCCACGTTGCAGTGCTTTGGCGGACTCGCCGTGCCCTGGCAGGTCCAGGGCGATCACGCGGCGTTCGGCGGCCAGCGTCGGATGGTTGAACAGCCAGTTGTTGAGGTCGCCACCAAAACCGTGCACCAGCACCAGCGGCGTGCCGCCTTCCCCCAGCTCGAACCAGCGCACCAGGCGGCCGCCTATTTCAGCCTTTTGTGGGGCCGGCCCCTGTGCCTGATCGCCCCCCCCTTCGGCGACGAACCCGGCCTGAAAGCGCTGCACCACCGCATCGATTTCCGCTTCTTCGGCTTCGCCTTCCACCACCACTGCCAGCAGCGCGCCGACCGGCAGGGTTTCATCCGGCCTGGCCACCTGGCGGCGCAGTACGCCACTGAACGGGGCTTCGACGCTGCTGCTGATTTTGTCAGTCTCGACGTCCAGCACCTCGTCGCCCTTGTTGATTTCGTCACCTTCCTGCTTGAGCCAGGTGTCCACCCGGCCTTCGGTCATCGACAGGCCCCACTTGGGCATGGTCAGGGTATGGATCTGGCTCATGCGGCACTCCTTGCGGCTTCTATCACCTTGCGCACGGCTGCTTCGATCTTCGCCGCGTCAGGGATGTACAGGTCTTCCAAGGCATCGGAGAACGGCACCGGGGTGTGCGGTGCGGTGACCATTTCGATCGGGCCCTTGAGTGCGCCGAAGGCCTTTTGCGCCACCAGCGCGCTGATGTCGGTGGCCATCGAGCAGCGCGGGTTGGCTTCGTCGATCACCACCAGGCGCCCGGTTTTTTCTACGCTTTCAAGAATGCTGTCCTCGTCCAGCGGGCTGGTGGTGCGCAGGTCCAGCACTTCGCAGTCGATGCCCTGGCGGGCCAGGTTGTTGGCTGCTTCAAGTGCCACGTGGACCATGCGGCCATAGGTGACCAGGGTCACGTCGTCACCATCGCGCAGGAAGTTGGCCTCGCCGAATGGCACGGTGTACACCTCTTCCGGCACCTCGCCCTGCATGCTGTACAACAACTTGTGCTCGCAGAAGATCACCGGGTCGTTGTCGCGGATAGCCTGGATCAACAGGCCCTTGGCATCGTAAGGCGAGGACGGGCACACCACTTTCAGGCCGGGGATGTGCGTCCACAGCGAGGTGAGCATCTGCGAGTGCTGGGCGGCCGCACGCAGGCCTGCGCCGTACATGGTGCGCATCACCAGCGGGGTGACCGCCTTGCCGCCGAACATATAGCGGAATTTGGCGGCCTGGTTGAGGATCTGGTCCAGGCAGCAGCCGGCAAAGTCCACGAACATCAGTTCGCACACCGGGCGCAGGCCTTGCGTGGCGGCACCGACGGCAGCGCCGACGTAGCCGATTTCCGACAGCGGTGCGTCCAGCACGCGGCCGGGGAACTGGTGGTACAAGCCCTTGGTCACGCCCAGCACGCCACCCCAGGCGTCATCTTCGCCGGGTGCACCGGCACCGCCGGCAACGTCTTCGCCAATGATGAACACGGTGTTGTCGCGGCGCATTTCCTGGGCCAGGGCTTCGTTGATGGCCTGCTGGTAGCTGATCTTTCTTGCCATGGTGGTTCTCCTGTTGTTCTTGTAATCCGCGGCTCAGGGGTAGCTGACGTAGACGTCGGTGAGCAGGTCGGCGGGCTGTGGCTTGGGATCGGACTTGGCGCGGCGCACGGCGTCTTCGATCAGGTCCTCGATGCGCCCGTCGATGACGTCCAGTTGCCCGGCAGTGAGCAGGCCAGCGCGGGTGGTCTTGTTACGGAACTGCATCAGGCAGTCGCGGGATTCGCGCAGGTTCTTCACTTCATCCGGGGCGCGGTAGGTTTGCGCATCGCCTTCGAAGTGGCCGTAGTAGCGGCTGAGCTTGACCTCGATCAGTGACGGCCCTTGCCCCGCACGGGCGCGCTCTATGGCGGCCCCGGCGGCCTCGTACACGGCAAAGAAGTCGAAGCCGTCGATGGTGACACCCGGCATGCCGAAGCCGGCGGCGCGGTCGGCAATGTGGTCGCAGGCGACGGACCAATTGGCGGCGGTGGCCTCGGCGTAGCCGTTGTTCTCGGCCACGAAGATGCACGGCAGGTTCATGATCGACGCCATGTTCATGGCTTCGAACACAGCACCCTCGTTGGAAGCGCCATCGCCGAAGAAGGCCACCGACACGTCATCACGGCCCTTGAGTTTGGCCGCCAATGCCGCCCCGGCCACCAGCGGTGCACCGGCGCCGACGATGCCGTTGGCACCGAGCATGCCCTTTTCCAGGTCGGCAATGTGCATCGAGCCGCCCTTGCCGCCGCACACGCCGGTTTTCTTGCCATAGATTTCGGCCATCATGCCGTACACATCCACGCCCTTGGCGATGCAATGGCCATGGCCGCGGTGGGTCGAGGCAATGCAGTCGCTGTCGCGCAGGTGGGCCATGACCCCGGCGGCGGAGGCTTCTTCGCCGGCATACAGGTGGACGAAGCCGGGGATCTCGCCCGTGGCAAACTCCACGTGCAGGCGTTCCTCGAAGGCGCGAATGGTGCGCATCACTTCATAGGCATGCAGCAGTTGTTCGGTACTGAGTTGATTGGACATCTTGTTGTTCTCCAGGGTTGTCTCAACGCGGGGTTGCAGGGTGCAGCCGATGGCCACGCGGCACGGTCAGCAGGTGATGGCGGGCGGCATGCGCCAGGACCGCCTCGACGTCCACGCTCAGCGGCCCTTGGTGGTCGAGCGTGATGGTGGGTGTATCGTGTTCGGCGAATTCGATTTCGCGCTCGCCGTCCAGGGCCAAGGTGCCGCTGGAAAGGCTCAGGCGATGGGCGACGCCAGGCATAAGCGTGCCGCTGGCGGTGATGCCGCAACCTTGCAGCAGGCCGGGCGCCAGGGGCGCGAGCAGCGCCTGTTCGGCACCGGGGTTCAAGCGCACCCAGACGCCATGGGGGGCCTGGCGCGATACCGGGCACCACAGCCCGCACAGGGCTGACAGGCCAATGGCATGGGGCTCGGCGAAGCAGGCAAAAACCTCGCACAGGTCTTCGCTGCGGCTGAGCGCACGGGCGCCGATGAAGCGCTGGGGCGAGACTGCCACCTCCACCAGTGCCCACTCGGCAAGCTGTTGTTCGGGCACTTTGACCAGCAGGCGCTTGTTGCGGCGCAGGCCGACATCGGTCGGTACCCGCCCGCAGGCGAGCAAGCCGCCGGCCAGACCGGCGCTGGTGGCTTCACGCAGTTCGGGGAAAGCATTGTTGGTGCCGGTGGACAAGGTCAGCAGCGGTACGTCACCCGCCTGGGCAGCGACCGCCTTGTGGGTGCCGTCGCCGCCGAGCACGGCGATCATCGCCACGCCACGCTCGACCATGCGGCGGGTAGCCAGATGCGTGTCGGCAACGGTCTGGGTCAACGGCAGGTCGAGTATTTCGATGGCTGGCCAATGCTGGTCACGGGCGACCGGACCCTGGCTGGCCTTGAGCACGGCGGCGGCGATGCCCGTCATGTCGCTGGGCAGCAGCACCTGGCCGACGCCGGTAGCACCGAAGGCAGCCAGCAGCCGCTGGATCGCCGAGGCCTTGTCGGTGCTCGAATAGAGCCCGGCATTGGCGGTCAGGCGGCGCAGGTCGCGGCCAGAGGCAGGGTTGGCAATGATCCCGACGATCGGGGCGGGTAGCGGCATGGCGCACCTCGTATTTTTGTTTGCAAGGGCAGGAGCAAGCCCGGTGCCAGCTTTTCATGGCTTGGCTGAAGCGCCCGTGCCAGAGCGGTTTGCTTGCACGGCAGTACGTGCCCCTGGTGGCGTCCACGAGACGCTGGGTGCCAACGGGGGACGTTGGTTGATGAGACGCTGAGACGCAGCGTCTCAAGCCAGCCGGTAATCACACAGTGCTTGTCGGGGCATGCGTGGAAGCGCTTAATGGCCGGACAACGATAAAAACAGCAACGAGAACCGGAGGGCCTGAATGCTTGCCGCGAACTCCCGAGCCCATGTCGACTGCGTCAGCCGGGTGCTGAAGAATGCCGACCGCCTGCCCCAGGCACCGGTGCCAGCGCTGATCCTCGATTCATGGCGCCGTTCCATGGAGCTGTACCGCCTCGACCCCGGGTCCCAACAGGGGCCGCGCATCCTGTCCCAAAGCCTGCTCAACGAATGCCGCGAACGCGCCGAACTGTTTCTGCGCATCGCTGGCGATGCCGTGGCACGCCTGCACGAGCGGGTGCGCGGCGCCGACTACTGCGTGCTGCTGACCGATGCCCAGGGGCGCACCATTGATTACCGGGTCGAATCGGCCATCCGCAATGACTGCCGCAAGGCCGGGCTGTACCTGGGCACTTGCTGGTCGGAAGGTGAGGAGGGCACCTGCGGTGTGGCGGCGGTGCTGACCAGCAAGGCGCCGGTCACGGTGCACAAGCGCGATCACTTCCGCGCAGCCTTCATCGGCCTGACCTGCACCGCAGCGCCGGTGTTCGACCCGCAGGGCGAGTTGCTGGGCGTGGTGGATGTTTCGGCCCTGCAGTCACCGGATGATCGCCGCAGCCAACACTTGATCCGCCAGTTGGTCGAGCAGACTGCCCGTGAAATCGAAAACGCCTTCTTCATGCACAGTGCACAGGGCCACTGGGTGATGCGTGCCCATGGCACACCGGGTTATGTGGAAAGCCAGCCCGACTACCTGCTGGCCTGGGATGCCGACGGCCGCTTGCAAGCCATCAACAGCCTGGCGCGCAAGCGGCTGGTACAGCACTTGGGGCGCTTGCCTGAGCACATTGGCGAACTGTTCGACATGGGGCAGCTACGGCGCGTCAACACCTCGTCCGCCCAGCGCCTGCCGGGCCTGGGCGGGCTGTATGGCCGTGTCAGCGCCCCGCAGCAGCGCCCGCGCGTGCAGCCCTTGCGTCAGGCTCAGGACCCCCGCATCGAGCAGCACTTGCGGCTGGCCACGCGGGTCAAGGACTGCAACCTGGCGGTGCTGGTACAAGGCGAGACGGGGGTCGGCAAAGAAGTTTTCGCCCGTCAGTTGCACCAGCAGAGCCAGCGCCGCGACGGCCCGTTTGTCACGCTGAACTGCGCCGCCATCCCGGAAAACCTGATTGAGAGCGAGCTGTTTGGCTACGTGGCCGGGGCCTTCACCGGGGCTTCCAGCAAAGGCATGCAGGGGCTGTTGCAGCAGGCTGATGGCGGCACCCTGTTCCTTGACGAAATCGGCGACATGCCGCTGAACCTGCAAACCCGCCTGCTGCGCGTGCTGGCCGAAGGCGAAGTGGCGCCGCTGGGTGCTGCACGGCGCGAACGCGTGGACATTCAGGTGATCTGCGCCACCCACCGTGACCTGGCAACGATGGTGGCGGACGGGCGTTTTCGTGAAGACCTGTACTACCGCCTGGCCAATGCCCGCTTCGAGCTGCCGCCCTTGCGTGAGCGCGAGGACCGCCTGGGGCTGATCCACCAGTTGCTGGCCGAAGAAGCCGAAGCCTGTGGGGTCGACGTGGTGCTGGCCGATGATGCGCTACAGGCGTTGCTGGTTTATCGCTGGCCGGGCAACCTGCGCCAGCTGCGGCAGGTCTTGCGCTATGCCTGCGCGGTGAGTGAAGTCGGGCAGGTTCGCTTGCTGGATTTGCCACAAGCGGTGCGGGGCGAGGCAGTCGTTTCGAGTGACAGCGGTGTATCGTGCCCGGCCCGGCAGTTGCTGCTGGACGCGCTGATCCGCCATCGCTGGAAACCGGCCGATGCGGCGCGGGCGTTGGGGATATCGCGGGCTACCTTGTATCGGCGTGTGCATGAGCACTGCATCGAGATGCCGCGGATGAAGGGGTAGGGCCCCGGCAGGCAATAAAAAACCCCGGAACCAGTCCGGGGTTTTTCGACATCGCACTGCTCGATCAGTCCTGGTTAGCCAGTTTGTGCTCGAGGTAGTGAATGTTCACGCCGCCTTTGCAGAAACCTTCATCACGTACCAGGTCACGGTGCAGCGGGATGTTGGTCTTGATGCCGTCAACGACGATCTCGTCCAGGGCATTGCGCATGCGCGCCATGGCTTCTTCGCGGTCCTTGCCGTAGGTGATCAGCTTGCCGATCAGTGAGTCATAGTTCGGCGGAACCGAATAGCCGCTGTACAGGTGCGAATCGACGCGTACGCCATTGCCGCCCGGGGCGTGGAAGTGTTTTACCTTGCCTGGGCTCGGGATGAACTTCTTCGGGTCTTCGGCGTTGATCCGGCACTCCAGCGAGTGGCCACGGATCACAACGTCTTCCTGGCGGAACGAAAGCTTGTTGCCAGCGGCGATGCTCAGCATCTCCTTGACGATGTCGATACCGGTAACCATCTCCGACACCGGGTGCTCAACCTGCACACGGGTGTTCATCTCGATGAAGTAGAAGCTGCCGTTCTCGTACAGGAACTCGAAAGTACCGGCACCACGGTAGCCGATCTCGATGCACGCATCGACGCAACGTTTGAACACTTCCTGACGGGCTTTCTCGTCGATGCCCGGGGCTGGTGCTTCTTCCAGAACCTTCTGGTGACGGCGCTGCAGCGAGCAGTCACGGTCGCCCAGGTGGATGGCGTTGCCTTGGCCGTCGGACAGAACCTGTACTTCCACGTGGCGTGGATTGGTCAGGAACTTCTCCAGGTAGACCATCGGGTTGCCGAAGGCAGCACCGGCTTCGGTACGGGTGAGCTTGGCCGAGGAAATCAGGTCCTCTTCCTTGTGCACCACGCGCATGCCGCGACCACCACCGCCACCGGCGGCCTTGATGATCACCGGGTAGCCGACGTCACGGGCAATCGCCAGGGCGACTTCTTCGTCTTCTGGCAGCGGGCCATCAGAGCCCGGTACGGTCGGCACGCCCGACTTGATCATCGCGTCCTTGGCCGAAACCTTGTCGCCCATCAGGCGAATGGTATCGGCTTTCGGGCCGATGAAGGCGAAACCGGATTTTTCAACCTGTTCGGCGAAGTCGGCGTTTTCTGCCAGGAAACCGTAGCCCGGGTGAATCGCGGTGGCGCCGGTGACTTCGGCGGCAGCGATGATTGCCGGGATATGCAGGTAGGAATCCTTGGACGATGCAGGACCGATGCAGACCGACTCGTCTGCCAGGCCCAGGTGCATCAGTTCACGGTCGGCGGTGGAGTGCACAGCGACGGTTTTGATGCCCAGCTCTTTGCAGGCACGCAGGATCCGCAGGGCAATTTCCCCACGGTTGGCGATCAGGACTTTTTCGAGCTTCCCAGACATCGTTGGCTCTCCGCGATTCAAACGACGGTGAACAGCGGCTGGTCGAACTCAACCGGCTGGCCGTCTTCTACCAGGATGGCGTCGATGACACCGCCAACATCGGCTTCGATGTGGTTCATCATCTTCATGGCTTCGACGATGCACAGGGTGTCGCCTTTCTTCACGGTCTGGCCAACTTCAGCAAAGTTCGGCGAGGTCGGCGAAGGCTTGCGGTAGAAGGTACCTACCATTGGCGAGCGGATCACGGTGCCTTTCAGGGCCGGGGCTGCGGCAGCGGCTTCGGCGACTGGAGCAGCAGCGGCAACCGGGGCAGCAGCAGGTGCAGCGGCCATCGGTGCTGGTGCGTAGAACTGTTGGGCAGCTGGGGTCTTGCTGTGACGGCTGATACGGACCGACTCTTCGCCTTCCTTGATCTCCAGTTCGTCGATGCCAGACTCTTCCAGCAGCTCGATCAGTTTCTTGACTTTACGGATATCCATTAATCATCAACTCCCAAAGGTTCGGTCAGGGGGCGAAATTTAAAAAACGTATCGATACGTTTCTATCGAACCCTGGCCGACTGAGGCCAGGGTTTTCATCATTTGGGCTGTGCGTTGGCAGCCAGTTGTTCCAGCGCGGACTCCAGGGCCAGGCGATAACCGCTGGCGCCCAGACCGCAGATCACCCCTACGGCAACATCGGAAAAGTAGGAGTGGTGACGGAACGGTTCGCGTTTGTGCACGTTGGACAGGTGCACTTCGATGAATGGGATGCTCACTGCAAGCAATGCGTCACGTAATGCGACGCTTGTGTGGGTGAAAGCAGCCGGATTGATCAGGATGAAGTCCACACCCTCGTTGCGTGCGGCGTGAATGCGGTCGATCAGTTCGTATTCGGCATTGCTCTGCAGGTACTGCAGATGGTGGCCTGCCGCGCGGGCACGTTGCTCCAGGTCCTGGTTGATCTGGGCCAGGGTCACGGCGCCGTAATGGCCTGGCTCGCGGGTACCGAGCAGGTTGAGGTTGGGGCCGTGGAGCACCAGTAGCGTTGCCATCTGCGGATTCCTTGGATTTGTAGGGCAATTCGACACAGCGCGGCGAGTGTGCCGTAAAGCGACGGCAAGTGTCCAGTTCCCGGCAATAGCCAGCACGATGTCCGAGATTCGCGCGAAGTATGTGACCAAATAATTAAATCTGGTCATCTATTTCAGGATTTTTCCCGGCACGCGGGAAGTTATAGACCTACTTTGCCGCGCACGCGGGCCAGAATTTGCGCGAATTCACCGGCGTTTATCTCGCCAATCACCCGATCAGCGGTAATTTCGCTGCCGTTCGCGGCAAAGAACAACAGGGCAGGTGGGCCGAACAGCTGGTAGCGATCGAGCAGTTTGCGTTGCTCGGCATTGCTCTCGGTGATGTCGAAACGCAACAGCTTGAAGCCGGCCAGCTGCGCCTGCACCTGCGGCGCGTTGAGCACTTCATGCTCGATCACCTTGCAGCTGATGCACCAGTCGGCATACCAGTCCAGCAGCACCGGCTGGCCGGCCGCTTTGGCCTGGGCCAGTGCGGCGTCCAGTGCGGTGGGGGTGGTGATGGTCTGCCAGGCGTCCGTCTTTGCCGCCTGGCTGCTGCCGGTGGCCGCAAGTGCTGCAACGGGCAGCGGGCGAAGCGGGTCGCCTTGGCCACTGAGGGCGCCGTACCAGCAGGCCAGGGCGTATACCAGCAAAGCCAGGCCTAGCAGTTGGGCCAGGCGCTGGCGTGCGGTCTTGACGACGAACTCCAGGGCGCCCAGGAAAAGTGCCACGCCGGCTGCGAGGAACCCCACCAGCAGCAAGGTCACAGGGCCCGGCAGCACGCGGCTGAGCAAGCCAATGGACAGCCCCAGCAGCAGCACCCCGATGGCGTTTTTCACCGTGTTCATCCACGGGCCGCTTTTTGGCAGCCAGGCCGCGCCACCGGTGGCCACCAGCAACAAGGGTGCACCCATGCCCAGGCCCAGGGCAAACAGCTTGAGTGCGCCACCCAGGGCATCGCCGCTGGCACTGATATACAGCAGGGCGCCAGCCAGGGGGGCTGATACGCAAGGCGAAACCAGCAGGCTGGAGAGCACGCCCAGCACTGCCGCACCCAGCAGCGAGCCACCCCGGGTGTGATTGGCGACGTTGTTCAGGCGGTTGCTCAGGGCCTGGGGCAGCTTCAGCTCGAACAGGCCGAACATGGCCAAGGCAAATACCACGAAGAACAGGGCGAAGGGCACCAGCACCCAGGCCGACTGCAGGCGCGCCTGCAGGTTCAGGCCCGCGCCGAACAGGCCCATGAGCGCGCCGAGCGCTGCGAAACTGGCCGCCATCGGCAGCACGTACGCCAGCGATAGCGCCAGCCCGCGCAGCCCACCCACCTGGCCGCGCAGCACTACGCCCGACAGGATCGGCAGCATCGGCAGTACACACGGGGTAAAGGTCAGGCCGACCCCGGCGAGAAAGAACAACAGCAGCGATTTCCAGTTCCAGCCGTGTTCGGCCGTTGCGGGTGCGTTGGCACCGCCTTCGCCATCAATACTCAGGCGTGCGGTTTCCGGTGGGTAGCACAGGCCTTTATCGGCACAGCCTTGGTAGCCCACCAGCAGGGTGAAGGCACGCGGGTCGGTGCGCGGCAGTTCGATGTCGAGCACGCCGTGGTACACCTCGACGTCGCCGAAGAATTCATCGTGCTTGGCCTCGCCCTTGGGGATGTTCGGCGCGCCCAGGGTGATGTCTGCCGGCTCGGTGTGGAACTGGAAGCGGTGGCGGTAGAGGTAGTAGCCCTCGGTGGCGACGAAGCGCAGCTTGAGGGTGTGCGCGTCGGCCTGGACCAGGCTGAGCTTGAAGGCGTCGTGAACCGGCAGGAAGTCGGCGTTGTTGGCCAGCGAAGCGGCGCCGAGGGTAGCGCTGGGGCGGTTGTCGAGCAGGCCCGTGGCGAAGGCAGGGCTGGCCAGCAGCAGGAACAGCAGGAAAAACAGGCGGCGCATGGCGGACTCGCGAGGTGGAACGTGCTGCGCATGATAGCGGAGTTGGTGCGGGTTGGGGCCAGCAGCGCTTGCCGTGACATGTTTGGCGCCTGGCAGATCGAGCGCCGCCCGCGCGGCGCAGCTCGCGATGCGCCGCGCGGGCGGCGCTCGATCTGCCAGGCGCTGAAAGGCCCAACTCAAACCCTAAAAGCCCGCACCGCCCGGTTCAGCTCACCGCCCAGGCTGAGCAACTGCTCGCCTTGCACGCGCCCTTCACCAATGCGCTGCAGGTTGTCTTCGCCCAGCTCGTGAATCCGCTCGCTGTGGTCACGAATGTCACTCACCGCACCACTCTGCTGCGCCGTGACATCGGCAATGCGCACCGCTGTGTCGGAAATGGTGCGGATGGCACAGACAATCTCGTCCAGCGCGCCATCCGCCGCCTGAGCCTGGCTGGCCGTAGCCTCGGCATGCTCAAGCTGCGCGCGCATCCCTGCCACCGAACCTTTCGCCGCTTGCTGCAGGCGGTCGATCAGTGCCTGAATCTCGCCGGTCGCCCCCGTGGTGCGCTGCGCCAGCGAACGCACTTCATCGGCTACCACAGCAAAGCCACGGCCCATTTCCCCCGCTCGTGCCGCTTCGATCGCAGCGTTCAGCGCCAGCAAATTGGTCTGTTCGGCAATCGAGCGGATCACTGTCAGCACCCCGCCGATGGTCGCCGACTCTTCCGCCAATTGCTCGATCATGCGGGCGTTGCCTTGCACTTCATCAACCAGCTCGCGCAAGCCCGACAGGCTCTGGCCAATGACCGCCTGGCCCTGCTCCACCGCCCGCCCGGCATCGCGGCTGGCATCGGCGGCGGCGCTGGCATCCCCCGCCACTTGCTGGATGGTCGCCTCCAGTTCACCCAAGGCGTCGCGGATCTGCCCGGTATCGCCCGCCTGGCGCTCGGCGCCGTCGTGCAGGGCAGCGCTCATGCCGGCCAGGGCGTGGCTGCTGCCAGCCACCTGCTCGGCGTTGTGGCGGATGGTACCGACCAGCTCCACCAGGTACTGGCGCAGGCGGTTGAGCGACTCCTGGATATCGTGCAGTTCGCGGTTGGTCTTGCCCAGGGAGATGGCTTGGGCAAAGTCGCCCTCGGCCCAACATGACAAGGCTGGGGCAAGGCTGGTGAGGGTGCGGGTCAGGCGCCGCTGCAAGGTGTCGATCAGCAAGGCGATGAGCAGTATCAGGCCGATCATCAGGCCCTGGATGATGCGCACCTCGGCGGCGATCTTTGCATGCTCGCCGCGTACTTCGGGTTCCAGCGCGGCAATGGCTTGCTGCACCGCCTCCAGGCGCTGACTGGTGCTGGCGGCCAGGGCGGCGCGGCGTTCGATCTGTTCGCGGGTGCGTTGCAGTTCGGCCGGGTAGCGGCTTAGCAGGCTTTGCAGTTCACGCTTCAGGCCCACCGCAATGTCTTCCTGCTGGGCGCTGGCCTGGGTTTCCAGGCCCATCATGGCGGCGAAGTCGTCGGCAACGGATTCGGCTGCGCGGGTCACGCCCAACAACGGCACGCCGTCGATGGCTTGCGCCTGGGTGCGGATCAGTTGCAGTTCACGCTCTACTTCGTCGGCCAGCTCCGGGCGGCCGCTGCTGACCAGCTTGTCCCTTGCCAGCGACAGGCGACCGAGGTGCACGGTGGCGTCGAGCACTGGCAACAGGTAGCGGTTGGCATCGGCGCTGCCGCTGTCGCGGGCGTAGCCGGCCAGTTGTTCGAGGTTGGCCCCCAGCTCCCGCTCGGCCTGCAACAGCAGGGCTTGCGGGTCACCAGCCAGTTTACCGGCGGCCAGCAGCTCGTTGGCGGTGAAGGCCTGCAGGCTGTCGAGGCTGGGGCGCAGTTTGCCAGCCAGCTCAGTGGGCCACTCGGTCAGGGTGGCCTGAAGCTGCTGGTTGGCCTCCATGGCGGCGGCATGGCGCAGGGCATCGCCGCTGCCAAGGTAGAACTGGATATTACGTGCTGCCTGGTTCTGGAACTGCTGAGACAGGCCCAGGTAGCGCTCCATCATCTGGTAGGGGCGCTCCAGGGCACGCTGCGACCACCACAGGGTGGCGCCCAGGGCGAGACACACCGTTACCAGCAACAGGGTGTTGAAATTGGTCAGCCACTTCAGGCGCATCGCCGCGAACTTCCTGCGAAGGGGAGAGGTAGGCGCCTGAAGTTATTGCGATTTTGTGACGGGGTGATGACGACAGGGGCTTGGTGCCAGAAAAAAGTGGCACAGTGCCTTCATTTGTTTCACCTGCTCCGGCCTCTTCGCGGGTAAATCTGTTTCAAGGCTCCACTCGCACTACGCAATTACGCCCCGCATGCTTGGCCCGGTAAAGCGCTTCGTCCGCTGCACTGGCCATGGTCAGCGCGTCCAGCACCTCATCCAGCTGCACCACCCCGGCACTGAAGGTGCACTGCAAATCCCGCGGCTGCGCCGGGTAGATGATCTCTGCAAAGCGCCGGCGAATCTCGTCCAGCACCTTGTGCGCCGCGTCCAGCGCGGTATTGGGCATGACAATGGCGAACTCTTCACCGCCATAGCGGCCAATGAAATCGGTCTTGCGCAAGCGTTGCTTGAGGAACAGCGCCAGGCTCTTGATTACCCGGTCGCCCATGGGGTGGCCGTGGCGATCGTTGATCTTCTTGAAGTGGTCGATGTCGAGCATGGCAAAGCTCAACGGCTGCTGCTCACGGCGGGCGCGGAAGCTGCAGTCTTCCAGCAGTTGCAGGATGTGGGTGTGGTTGTACAGCCCGGTCAGGCTGTCGCGCACCATGCGCGCCTTCAGGTGCCGGGCGCGGGCGGCACGGTTGCGCACGGTGGTGATCAGGTGGCGTGAGCGAAACGGCTTGGTCAAGAAATCATCACCGCCCTCGCTCATGGCATCCAGCTGCTTGTCCAGGTCGTCCTCGGCAGACAGGTAGATGATCGGCACGCTCACATAGCGGTCGCTGTGGCGGATCACCTTGGCCAGTTCCGGGCCGGTGCAGGCTGGCATGTACAGGTCGAGGATGATCAGGTCGGGCTGGAAATCGGCAAGCTCTGCCATGGTGCGGATCGGGTCGGTCAGGCTACGGGTGACCATGCCGGCGCTGGCCAGCACGCGCTCGGTATGCAGGGCCTGGGTGCGCGAATCGTCGATGATCAGCACACGCAGGGGGTCGTGCGGGGCGGCGTTGGTCAGCAACTCGACCTTTTCCAGCAGGCTGGAAGCCTCCAGGCTGCCGGTGAGAAAGTCCTGGCCGCCGGCGCGCACGGCCGCCAGGCGGGTCGGGGTGTCGGCTTCATGGTGGCTGAAGAACAGCAGCGGAACAGGTTGCGCCACGCCCTTCTGCAGCTGGGTGGCCAGCAGCAGGCCTTGGCCGGCACCGGTGAAGTCGACATCCATGATCACGGCCGAGGGCGGGTATTCGCTGATCGAGGCGAGAAACGCCGCAGCGCTGGGCAGCGCTTGCACTAGCAGACCAAAAAATTCCAGTTGTTGAGCCAGGCGCTGGGCACGCTCGTGGTCCTGCAGCAGGATGTACACCGGTTTGCGCAGGGGCGGCTTGAGCACCTGATCGAGTGGGTCATCCTTGCGCAGGCCGCTACGCGTCAGCTGCTGGGCGGGGCACAGCGGGCTCGGCTCGACTGCTTGGCTCATGTCCTGGCTACTTATAGGTTGGGGTGTGCAGGGGCGATGATGGCTCTATGCTAGCAGCTCTTTTCAAAGACGTGACTGCCCTGTATCAACAAAGCGGCCAGAACGAATATTCAGTTGCTGACTGACAGGTCGCTTATGCGTACGGTGGTGTCTGCTTTATAGTGCTGCCATGCGGGCTTGCCGTGGCACCCTGGCGCAGGCCTGTGGTCCAAGCCCTAGAACCGTCGTGACTGATTAAGGACAAAGCCATGCTGGACTGGAAAAACCGCGAGGCCAAAGCCGAGCCCCGTGAGCGTGTCGACGGCCGCGGCGCTGCCGCCCGTAGCTACCTGGGCGGCCTTTGGAGCCGTGCCCTGGGGACCCTGATCGGGTTGTACCTGCTGGTGTGCATCGGCCTGGGCTGGTACTGGAGCCAGGAGCCGGACCTGTTCCCGGTTCAGCAGAATGCCCAGTCTGCCGCTGAGCGCGGTGGCCAGCAGATGGTGGTGGGCTACACCACCATCGAAACCCTCAAGACCGTGGCCGGTACCTTGCTGAACAAGCCTGGTGGCTACATCTCCAACGACCGCTTCCCGCCAGGGCTGTGGATGGACAACATGCCGAGCTGGGAATATGGCGTGCTGGTCCAGGTACGCGACTTGTCCCGCGCCCTGCGCAAGGACTTTGCCCGCTCGCAGTCGCAGTCCACCGAAGATGCCGACCTGGCCAAGGCCGAGCCGCGCTTCAACTTCGACAACAAGAGCTGGATCCTGCCATCGAGCGAGTCGGAGTTCGAAGAGGGCATCAAGTCGCTGTCCCGTTACCAGACGCGTCTGGCTTCTGGCGACAAGGGTGCGATCTTCTACACCCGCGCCGACAACCTGAACAACTGGCTGGGTGACGTGGCCACTCGCCTTGGCTCGCTGTCGCAGCGCCTGTCGGCCAGCGTTGGCCGGGTCAAGCTCAACACCACGTTGAAGACCGAGTCGGTCGTTGCCGGCCAGGCACCGCAGGTGGACGAGGAGGTGGTGGAAACCCCATGGCTGCAGATCGACAACGTGTTCTACGAAGCCCGCGGCCAAGCCTGGGCGCTGTCGCACCTGCTGCGCGCCATTGAGGTGGACTTCGCCGACGTGCTGGCGAAGAAGAATGCCACGGTCAGCGTGCGTCAGATCATCCGTGAACTGGAAGCCTCGCAAGAGCCGCTGTGGAGCCCGATGGTGCTCAATGGCAGTGGCTTTGGCATGTGGGCCAACCACTCGCTGGTCATGGCCAACTACATTTCCCGGGCCAACGCTGCGGTCATCGACCTGCGTCAGTTGCTGTCGCAGGGTTGAGAATGGCCATCAGCCCAAGCGAGGCCGCCCACCGGGCGGCCTCCGACCGCGAGCTGGTTGCCTGGGTGGACGAAGCCGACCAGGTGCTGGGGGCCTTGCCCCGCGCCGAACTGCGTGAGCGACGGCTGATCGGGCGTTGCACGTTCATCCTGCTGTTCAACAGTGCCGGTGAGCTGTGCGTGCATCGGCGTACCCTGAGCAAGGCGCTATACCCCGGTTACTGGGATGTGGCGGCCGGCGGCATGGTGTCGGCAGGGGAGGCTTATGCCGACTCGGCGGCCCGTGAGCTGGCCGAAGAGCTGGGAATCGAAGGTGTCGAGTTGCGTTTTCACGAGCGGTTCTACTTTGACCAGCCCGACAACCGCCTGTGGTGTGCTGTGTATTCGGCGGTGTCGGATGCGCCTTTGCGTTTGCAGCCAGAAGAAGTAATCGAGGCGCGCTTCATCGGGTTGGAGCAGGCAGAGTCAGAAAGCCAGACCCAATCCTACTGTCCGGACTCTTTAGTGGCATTGCAGCGCTACAAGGCCAGTCAGTCGTAGGCAAACTGGTCGACTAGCCCAAGGCGCGGCACGCGGGTACCCGGCAGAAGCAACGCACCCGGCGCGATGACTGCATTCGCGCCAATTTTGCAGCCATCGCCTATCAACGCACCGAACTTGTTTGCGCCAGTGGCGATGACCGCCTGGCCATGGCGAATCCTGATCATTGCCCCGTCCAGTTCATTGCGGTAGTTGGCGATGATTGCCCCGGCTTCGATATTGACGTTTTCGCCGATCAGCGAGTCGCCGACGAAGTTGAAGTGTGCCAACTTGCTTGAGCTGAGCATGAAGCTGCTTTTCACCTCACAGCCTGGTCCGACAATGCAGTTGCTACCGATGTATACCCCGCCGCGCAGGTAGGCGCCCGCAGCCACGAAAGCCTGCGGGCCAATGATAATCGGCCCTTTCAGTACTGCACCGGGTTCGACGATGGCCGTTTCGTGAATGGCGCAATCGCCTTCGCGCCGATAGCCCCTTTCGAGCTGCTCAATGAGTGACAGGACGTTGCTTTCACATGTCAGGGTTACCTGCCATGGTGTCGCGTGCGCTACGCCCAGCTTGGGCCACTTGGCAATGAATACGCCGATTTCAGGTATCGTCACGGGCCTGTCTCCTGAGGAAGGCGCCCCAGTTTGCACCCGCGCGGGCGACGACAGGCGCTGAAGTCGCAAAACATTCGCAAAATGGCGCATTCCAGTACTTAGCAACAGCCGGATTTATCGTTACACTGCGCGCCCTTTTCGGGCTGTCGCAAGTCTTGCGGCAGTAGCGCCGCCCCTGCCAGAGTGGGGCTTCGCGGTCGGCCTCAACCCCAGGGCACGACCAGTTTTTGTCCTCAGCACAGAGGAACAAAAGTGGCCAAGAAAGCTTCTTCCTTTTCCGCCCTTGGCGGTCTCGTTTACTCCACCGATGCCGGTCGGCACTGCCCCGACTGTGGCCAGCCGGTGGATGCATGCATCTGCAAGCAGCAAATCATCCCCGAAGGTGACGGCATTGCCCGTGTGCGCCGTGAGAGCAAAGGCCGTGGCGGCAAAACCGTGACCACTGTCACCGGCGTGCCGCTGCCGCCCGACCAGCTCAAAGAGCTGGCGACCACGCTCAAGCGCCGCTGCGGTACCGGCGGCGCCCTGAAGGACGGGGTTATCGAGATCCAGGGCGACCATGTCGAGCTGTTGATCGGCGAGCTGACCAAACAGGGTTTCAAGGCGAAAAAGTCCGGCGGCTGAGGCCATCGCGCGATTTTTTGCCCAGCGCTTTCTAAACTCGTTCCCGTGGTCAGGGTCTATGCCTGAGCACGGATGAATCGTCATTTTCAGCTTTTACACTCGCTCCGCTGCCTGCGGGGCAGTGTCTTCGACTTATCTATAGGGGACTTGAATGTCCGTACGACGCACACGCAAAGACGATGGTAGCCAGTGGACCGTGGCCGACAGCCGCAGTGTTTATGGCATCCGCCATTGGGGCGCTGGTTATTTCGCCATCAATGAAGCGGGGCGCGTCGAAGTGCGCCCCAACGGCCCCGACAGCGCGCCGATCGACCTGTACGAGCAGGTTGACGAATTGCGCCAAAGCGGCCTGTCGCTCCCCTTGCTGGTGCGCTTCCCCGACATTCTGCAGGACCGCGTACGCCAGCTGACCGGTGCGTTCGATGCCAATATCGCGCGCCTGGAGTACCAGAGCCAGTACACCGCGCTGTACCCGATCAAGGTCAACCAGCAGGAAGCGGTGGTGGAAAACATCATCGCCACGCAAAACGTCTCCATCGGCCTGGAAGCTGGCTCCAAACCCGAGCTGCTGGCAGTGCTGGCGCTGGCACCGAAGGGCGGTACCATCGTCTGCAACGGCTACAAGGACCGTGAGTTCATCCGCCTGGCGTTGATGGGCCAGAAGCTTGGCCACAACGTGTTCATCGTCATCGAGAAAGAGTCGGAAGTGGCCCTGGTGATCGACGAGGCCGCCGAGCTCAAGGTGAAACCCCAGGTCGGCCTGCGCGTGCGCCTGTCGTCGCTGGCCTCCAGCAAATGGGCCGACACCGGTGGCGAGAAGTCCAAGTTCGGGTTGTCGGCTGCCCAGTTGATCTCGGTGGTGCAACGCTTCCGCGATGCCGGCCTGGACCAGGGCATCCGCCTGCTGCACTTCCACATGGGCTCGCAGATCGCCAACCTGGCCGACTACCAGCACGGTTTCAAGGAAGCCATCCGTTACTACGGCGAGCTGCGTGCGCTGGGCCTGCCGGTCGACCACATCGACGTTGGTGGTGGCCTGGGCGTGGACTATGACGGTACCCACTCGCGCAATGCCAGCTCCATCAACTACGACATGGACGACTATGCTGGCGTGGTGGTGGGCATGCTCAAGGAGTTCTGCGACGCGCAGGGCCTGCCGCACCCGCACATCTTCTCCGAGAGTGGCCGCTCGCTGACCGCGCACCATGCCATGCTGGTGATCCAGGTCACCGACGTCGAGAAACACAACGACGACGTACCCACCATCGAGAACAAAGAAGCCCTGCCCGAGACCGTGCAGTGGCTGGCCGACCTGCTTGGCCCGACTGACATCGAGATGGTGACCGAGACTTACTGGCGCGCCACCCACTACATGGGTGACGTGGCGGCACAGTACGCCGATGGCAAGATCAGCCTGAGCGAGAAAGCCTTGGCCGAGCAGTGCTACTTTGCCGTGTGCCGTCGCCTGCATAATTCGCTCAAAGCCCGCCAGCGCTCGCACCGCCAGGTGCTCGACGAGCTGAACGACAAGCTGGCCGACAAGTACATCTGCAACTTCTCGGTGTTCCAGAGCCTGCCGGACACCTGGGCCATTGGCCAGGTGCTGCCGATCATCCCGCTGCACCGCCTGGACGAAGAGCCGCTGCGCCGCGCCGTACTGCAGGACCTGACCTGCGACTCGGACGGCAAGATCAACCAGTACGTCGACGAGCAGAGCATCGAGACCAGCATGCCGGTGCATGCGTTGAAGGAGGGCGAGGACTACCTGCTGGGCGTGTTCCTGGTCGGTGCCTACCAGGAAATCCTGGGCGACATGCACAACCTGTTCGGTGACACCGACTCGGTGAACATCTACCAGAACGCTGACGGCAGCGTGTACCACGCCGGTATCGAGACCCACGACACCATCGAAGACATGCTGCGCTACGTGCACCTGTCGCCGGAGGAGTTGATGACTCACTACCGCGACAAGGTGGCCAGCGCCAAAATCACTGCGCGTGAGCGCACGCAGTACCTGGATGCCTTGCGCCTTGGGCTGACCCGGTCTTCGTACCTGTCGTCGTAATTGCTGGGGCCGCTCCTGCAAAAGCCTGTGCTGCCTTTTGTGGGAGCGGCCTTGCGTCGCGATATGAGGGCGAAGCCCTCACCAGCGTCACAACCGGTAAATTTCCGGCCCTGGTCCATCGCACCAATGCCGCTACCTTTGAATGCAATGTTCAAAGGAGGACGACATGCAACGTCCAGGCTCCCATCGTTTACGTGGCGGTCGAGTGTCTGAATCCGGGCGCCTTTATCTGCTCACCACAACCACTCGTAACCGAACGCCGTTGTTCAATAATTTTCGATTCGCCAGGACCGTGGTCCAGCAATTGCGGTTCAGTGAAGAGAGCATGGCTTGTCGATCTCTGGCCTGGGTCTTGATGCCTGATCATCTTCACTGGCTTATCGAGCTTGGCCCGACGAACCTGGGGACGCTGATGTGTGGGTTCAAGTCCAGAAGCAGTTGTGCTTTGTACAAGGTGGGCGCTGACAGGCGACATATCTGGCAGACCAGCTTTCATGACCGGGCTCTGAGACGTGAGGAGGATGTCCGGGCGGTTGCCCGCTACATCATCGCCAATCCCATTCGGGCTGGCCTGGTCCGGCGAGCGGGCGAGTATCCGCATTGGGATTGTGTGTGGCTGTGAAACCGCAGGTGAGGGCTTCGCCCTCATTTCGCGACACAAGGCCGCTCCCACATTGACCGGCGTATGCAGGCCTTTTGTGGGAGCGGCCTTGTGTCGCGATGGGCCGCAAAGCGGCCCCAACATCACCGAATCCACTCACCCTTCTGCTGCAACCGCCACCCCACCCAGCCCAACGTCACCGCCCGCAACCCCATGAACCCGAGAAACGCCAACCACAACCCATGGTTGCCGAACCCGCTCATGGCCACCGCCACCGGCAGTGCAATCAGCACCGACACCAACATCGCATTGCGCATCTCCCGTGCCCGGGTCGCGCCGATGAACAGGCCGTCCAGCAAGTAACTCCACACCGCAATCAGCGGCAGCAACGCCAGGTACGGCAGGTACGGATAAGCCGCCGCCCTTACACTGTCGATGTCGGTCTGCAAGTCGATGAACAGGTGCCCACCCAGCAGGAACAACCCGGCAAACCCCAGACTGGTGATCAGCGACCAGCCGCAGGCCACCACCAGCGAACGGCGCAGGGTGTCGCGGTCGCGGGCGCCAATGGCATGGCCGCACAGCGCTTCCACAGCATGCGCCAAGCCGTCGAGTGCGTAGGCCGTCAGCAACAGGCCGTTGAGCAGCAGGGCGTTAGCCGCTACCGTGGCTTCACCCAGGCGCGCACCCTGCACGGTAATCAGCAGAAACACCAGTTGTAACGCCAGGCTACGCAGGAAAATATCGCGGTTTACCGCCAGCAGCGGGCGCCAGGCCTGCCAGCGTTTGAGCGCCGCCCATACGACTTGCCCCGGGTAGGCCCGCAGGGCCGGGCGGGTCAGGGCCAGGCCCAGCAGGGCTGCACTCCACTCGGCGATCACCGATGCCCGCGCCGAACCCAGTACACCCCAATCCAGCCCCAGGACGAACCACAGGTTCAAGACAATGTTCAGCAGGTTGGTCGTCAGCAGGATGGCCAGCGGTGCCCGGGCGTTCTGGGTCCCCAGAAACCAGCCAACCAGCGCGTAACTGGCCAACGCTGCAGGCAGCCCAAGCAGGCGCGTGTGGAAGAAGTTTTCGGTGGATTGCTGCAAGGCTGCGCTGGGTTGCATCGCATGAAGTGCAAGCTGGCTGAACGGCAGGGCCAGCAGGCCGATCACAACGGCAAAACCGACCGCCAGCAGCAACCCTTGCACCAGCACCTGGCGCAACGCTGCACCGTCACCACGGCCAGCGGCCTGAGCGGCGAAGCCGGTGGAGCCCATGCGCAGGAAGCCCATCAGGCCGACCATGAAGGTGAACAGCGTGGCGCCCACCGCCACGGCACCCAGCTGGTGGGCGTGGGGCAGGTGGCCGATGACCGTGCTGTCGACCAGCGCCACCAGCGGCACAGAGATGTTGGACAGGATCATCGGCGCAGCCAGCGCCCAGACCTTGTGATGGGTGGGGCGGTGGCGCCAGTCGGCAGCGAGTTGGGGCATTTGCATTCCATGAGACCTAGGGCCGTTGTGCGCCCCTCCGCAGGCTTGCCCGCTCCCACAGGAAAGTGTTGCTCTTGCGGCCGGCGCCAAACCTGTGGGAGCGGGCAGGCCCGCGAAGGGGCGCACAGCGGCCCCCTTTAACGAATGCCACAGTGTAACGACCGGCAACCATTTAGCGCGACCATGGTCTCACTTGCCGCGCAACGCCCGGGTGCTGCACCTGACGTTGAGCTATAGTTGCTGCCCTCACGTACACGCTGCCTAAGAGTTCCTACTCCATGTTCAACAAAGGATTGTTGCTGGCCTGCGCGCTGGCTTTGCTCAGTGCCTGTGACTCTTCGACGCCGGACAAACCGGCGCCGGTCGAGAAACCCGTAGCTACAGCGCCCGTCGAAACCCAAGCGCCCAAGCGCGAAGACCCTGCTGTGCTCGCCAAGCGCTACGAGGGCCGCGAGCTTGCGGTGCTGGATGTTTCTGAAGTGCAGCTCGATGGCGCGGCAACGCTGTCGATCAGCTTCTCCGCACCGCTGGATGCCAAGCAGGACTTCGCCACCAAGGTGCACCTGGTCGACACCGTCAAGGGTAAGCTCGACGGCGCCTGGGAACTCTCCGACAACCAGATGGAGCTGCGCCTGCGCCACCTGGAGCCGCAGCGCAAGCTGGTGCTGACCGTCGACAAGGGCTTGCTCGCGGTCAACGGCAAGCAACTGGACAGCGAGTCGGTCACCCGCCTGGAAACCCGCGACATGCAGCCGACCATCGGCTTTGCCAGCCGCGGTTCGCTGCTGCCCACGCGCCTGGCCGAAGGCCTGCCGGTGATTGCCCTGAACGTCGACAAAGTCGATGTCGAGTTCTTCCGCGTCAAGCCGCAAATGCTCTCGACCTTCCTCGCCAGTTGGGGGCGCAACAGCAGCCTGTACTACTACCAGTCCAAGGAAACCCTGGACATGGCCGAGCTGGTCTATAGCGGCCGCTTCGACCTCAACCCCGCCCGTAACACCCGCGAAACGGTGCTGCTGCCCATCGCCGGCATCAAGCCGCTGCAGGACCCGGGCGTGTACCTGGCGGTGATGCGTGCCTCGGGCACCTATGACTACTCGCAGCCAGCGACCCTGTTCACCCTCAGCGACATCGGTGTGTCGGCGCACCGTTACCGCGACCGCCTCGACGTGTTCGCCCAGGCGCTGGAAGGCGGCAAGGCGCTGAACGGCGTCAACCTCGAAATCCATGACGAGAAGGGCAAGTTGCTGGCCCAGGCAAGCACTGACGGCAAAGGCCACGCTCAGCTGCCGATCACGCCCAAAGCCGATACCCTGATCGCCACCCAAGGTGTGCACACCACGCTGTTGCGCCTGAACACCGCCGCCCTGGACCTGGCCGAGTTCGACATCACTGGGCCCCAGGCCAACCCGCTGCAGTTTTTCATCTTCGGCCCGCGTGACCTGTACCGCCCAGGCGAAACAGTACTGCTCAACGGCCTGCTGCGTGACCAGGACGGCAAGCCTGTCAAAGCCCAGCCGGTGAGCGTGGAAGTGCGTCGCCCGGATGAGCAGGTAAGCCGCAAGTTTGTCTGGGAAGCCGACAGCAATGGCTTGTACCAATACCAGTTGCAACTGGCCACCGAGGCACCCACTGGGCGTTGGCAACTGCTGCTGGACCTGGGGGGCGGGCGCAAGCAGGTGTATGAGTTTCTTGTCGAAGACTTCCTGCCCGAGCGCCTGGCGCTGGAACTGAAGGGCAGCAGCACGCCGCTGTCGCCCGAGGAGGATGCGCGCATCCAGGTCAATGGCCGTTACCTCTATGGCGCCCCGGCTGCCGGTAATCGCCTGAGTGGTCAGGCCTATGTGCGCCCCCTTCGCGAGGCGGTGCCGGCGCTGCCTGGCTACCAGTTTGGCTCGGTCACCGAAACCGAGCTGAACCAGGACCTTGAGCTGGACGAAGTGACGCTCGATCAGGCCGGCAAGGCGGTGATCGACATCGAAAGCCGCTGGGCCGAAGCCCGCTCGCCGCTGCAACTGACCGTGCAGGCCAGCCTGCAGGAGTCGGGTGGCCGGCCAATCACCCGGCGTCTGGAGCAACCTGTCTGGCCAGCCGAGCGCCTGCCGGGCCTGCGTGGCCTGTTCGATGGCGAGGAAACCAATAGCGACGGGCCGGTGGAATTCGAGTTCCTGGTGGCCGACCGCGATGGCAACAAACTGGCGGCCAACGACCTCAAGGTGCGGCTGATCCGCGAGCGCCGCGACTACTACTGGAACTACTCGCAGAGCGACGGCTGGAGCTACGCCTACAACGAGAAGTTCCTGACCCAGGACGAAGAGACAGTCAGCGTCAAGGCGGGCTCCACGGCCAAGCTGAGTTTTCAGGTTGAATGGGGGCCGTACCGCGTCGAAGTGGAAGACCCGCAGACCGGCCTTGTGTCCAGCGAGCGGTTCTGGGCCGGCTATCGCGCCCAGGACAACGCTGAAGGCGGCGCCGTGCGCCCGGATCAGGTCAAGCTGGCCCTGGATAAGCCGTCATACGCCGACGGTGCCACGGCCAAGGTCACCGTCACCCCACCCGCCGCTGGCAGCGGCTACCTGATGATCGAGTCCAGCGATGGCCCGTTGTGGTGGCAGGAAATCGAAGTGCCCGCCGAGGGCAAGGCTTTCGATGTGCAACTGGACAAAGCCTGGGCACGCCACGACCTGTACATCAGCGCGCTGGTGATCCGCCCGGGTGAGCGCAAGGCCAACGCCACCCCCAAACGTTCAGTAGGCGTGCTGCACCTGCCACTGGACCGCGCCGAGCGCAAGCTGGCGGTGAGCCTGCAGGCACCGGAGAAAATGCGTCCGAAACAGCCGCTGACCGTGAAGGTCAAGGCCGCGAATGCTGATGGCAGCGTACCCAAGCAGGTGCATGTGCTGTTGTCGGCGGTGGATGTGGGCATCCTCAACATCACCGATTTCAAAACCCCCGACCCGTTTGCCAGCCTGTTCGGGCGCAAGGCGTACGGTGCCGACCAGCTGGACATCTATGGCCAGCTGATCGAAGCCGGGCAGGGCCGCCTTGCCAGCCTGGCGTTTGGTGGTGATGCGGCGATGGCCAAGGGCGGCAAGCGGCCTAACACCACGGTCACCATCGTCGCCCAGCAGAGCCTGCCGGTGACGCTGGACGACAAGGGTGAGGGCCAGGCCACGGTCGATATCCCTGACTTCAACGGCGAGCTGCGCTTGATGGCCCAGGCTTGGACCGAAGAGCACTTCGGCATGGCCGAAGGCAAGACCGTGGTCGCTGCGCCGCTGATTGCCGAGCTTTCGGCCCCTCGCTTCCTGGCCGGTGGCGACCGCACCAGCCTGGCACTGGACCTGGCCAACCTGTCGGGCCGTGCCCAGCAACTGAACGTTGAAATCACCACCGAAGGGCAACTGAGCCTGGCCACCAATGCCGTGCAGACCGTCGCCCTGGCCGAGGGGCAGCGTTCGACCCTGATGATTCCGGTGCAGGCCCAGGGTGGTCTGGGGCAGGGCAAGGTGCATGTGCGGGTCACTGGCCTGCAACTGCCGAACGAGCCGACCACCGCGTTCGAACGTGAGTGGACGCTGGGCGTGCGCCCGGCCTACCCGGCAATGCTCAAGCACTACCGCGTGGCCTTGAAGGATCAGCCATGGACACTGCCCGAAGCAGACCTGGCTGCGTTCGAACCCGCTGGCCTGGAGGCCAGCCTGGCCTTGTCGAGCCGGCCGCCGTTGAACCTGGCCGAGCAGATCCGTGCGCTGGAGGCGTACCCTTACGGTTGCCTGGAGCAAACCACCAGCGGCTTGTATCCGTCGCTGTACGCGGACGCCGACAGCCTCAAGCGCCTGGGTATCAAGGGCGAGCCGGCGGATGTGCGCAAGCGCAAGATTGAAATGGGTATCGAGCACCTGCTGGGCATGCAGCGCTACAACGGCAGCTTTGGCCTGTGGAGTTCGGACAGCGAAGAGGAGTACTGGCTGACCGCCTACGTTACCGACTTCCTCTTGCGTGCACGTGACCAGGGTTATGGCGTGCCGGCCGAAGCGCTGAAGAAAGCCAGCGAGCGCCTGTTGCGCTACCTGCAGGAGCGCAACCTGATCGAAGTCGACTACAGCGAAAACGCCGACCATACCCGCTTTGCCGTGCAGGCCTACGCGGCGCTGGTGCTGTCGCGCAGCCAGCAAGCGCCGTTGGGTGCGCTGCGTGGCCTGTTCGAGCGCCGTGCCGATGCCCGCTCGGGCTTGCCGCTGGTGCAACTGGCGGTGGCGCTGGACAAGATGGGCGACAAACCGCGCGCCGAGCAAGCTTTGCAGGCGGGCCTGGGCATCAGCCGTGGCAAAGGCTGGATGGCCGATTACGGCAGCGCCCTGCGTGACCAGGCGCTGATATTGGCATTGCTGCAGGAGAGCAACCTGGCCAGCAGCCAGGTCGACCAGCGCCTGTTCGCCTTGTCGGATGAACTGGCGGCCAACCGCTGGCTGTCGACCCAGGAGCGCAATGCACTGTTCCTGGCCGGCCGTGGCCTGCTGGGCAAGCCGGAAGGCAAGTGGCAGGCACGCCTGGACAGTGCGGGCGAGGTCCGCGCGCTCAACAACGCCGAGGCCGGCATGAAGCTGGAAGGCCCGTTGCTGGCCTCGCCACTGAGCGTACAGAACGAAGGCAGCGGGACGCTGTACCAGCAACTGACCTTGTCCGGTTACCCACGCCAGGCACCTGCGGCCGGCGGCAATGGTATGCAGATTCGTCGTGAGTACCTGGGCATGAACGGCCAGGCGCTGGACCTGCACAACCTGCGCAGTGGCGACCTGGTGTTGGTACACCTGGCGCTCAAGGCCGAAGACCGAGTGCCAGATGCACTGGTGGTCGACCTGCTGCCGGCCGGCCTGGAGCTGGAAAACCAGAACCTGGCGCAAAGCGCCGCGAGCCTGGACAATGCCAGCAGCGCTGTGAAGGAATGGCGCGAGTCGATGCAGAACGCCAGCGTGGTGCATCAGGAGTACCGTGATGACCGTTATGTTGCAGCGCTCAAGCTCGATCGCTACGGCACCACCCACCTGCTGTACCTGGCGCGGGCAGTAACCCCGGGCACTTACCGTGTGCCGCCGCCGCAGGTCGAGTCGATGTACCGGCCGAACCTGCAGGCCGTGGGGGATGGGCAGGGTGAAATGACCGTAAAAGCCCGCTAGAGACCCGCTCTACACGGACCATGTGGGAGCGGCCTTGCGTCGCGAAAGGGCCGCAAAGCGGCCCCGGCAATTCAAGCGGCGAAGCTGAAAGCCTGGGGCTGCTGTGCAGCCCTTTCGCGACGCAAGGCCGCTCCCACAAACACCGCGCAGATCAGCTGAGTCATTCAGTGAATCACCCAGCTCATCACCCACAGCCCCAGCACCAGCCAGATAATCCCGAGGATGATCGAGGCGCGCATGAACGCGCGGATTGCCGAGTACAGCAGCATCAGGCCGATGATCAGGGCCAGGATGCTGACCAGCGAGGTATCCATGCCCAGCGTGCGCGCCAGGCCGTCAATGAAATTGCCACCGGCATTGGCCAGCAGGTTGAACAGCCCGCTCAATGCGTCGACGATGACGCGGATCAACGACCCCAGTGCCTGGCCCAGCCACTCGAAAAAACCTTCTACATGCATAGTTGCTTCCTGATGAACGAATTGGCGAGGTTGCCGTTCCCAAGCCTTTGGCCATTACCTGGCCAGGTCGGTTCCCGATGCCAAGCTTAGCGCGTGCGGGCAGGCTGTTGCGCGCCACGCTGTTTGGCCTGTTGGTGTTGTGCGGCCTGTTGTGGCTGGCTGACCGCCTTTGGCCGCTGCCGTTGCCGGGCGACGATCTGGCCCGGGTAGTGCTGGCCGAAGACGGCACGCCCTTGTGGCGGTTTGCCGATGCCGAGGGGGTGTGGCGCTACCCGGTCAGCCCCGACCAGGTATCGCCGTTGTACCTGCAGGCCTTGCTGACTTACGAAGACCGCTGGTTCTACCGTCACCCTGGGGTCAACCCGTTGGCCTTGGCACGTGCGGCCTGGCTGAACCTGCGGGGTGGGCGTGTGGTGTCGGGCGGCAGTACGCTGTCGATGCAGGTGGCACGGCTGCTTGATCCGCATGACCGTACCCTGGCCGGCAAACTGCGCCAGCTGTGGCGTACGCTGCAACTGGAGTGGCACCTGTCCAAGCGCGAGATCCTGCAGATTTACCTGGACCGCGCGCCTTTCGGCGGCACCTTGCAGGGTGTGGCCGCAGCCAGCTGGGCGTACCTGGGCAAGTCACCCATGCACTTGACCCCGGCCGAGGCGGCGCTGCTGGCGGTGCTGCCCCAGGCACCCAGCCGGCTGCGCCCGGATCGCCACCCCGAGCGTGCCCAGCGTGCCCGGGACAAGGTGCTGCAGCGCCTGGCCGAATACCAGGTGTGGCCTGCGCAGCAAATCCGCGAGGCAGCCGAAGAGCCGCTGGTGCTGGCGCCACGCCAGGAGCCAGCCCTGGCACCCTTGCTCGCCCGGCGCCTGAACAGCGCCGACAGCCCGCCGCTGATCCGCACCACGCTCGATGCAGCGTTACAGCGGCGCCTGGAAGACTTGCTGCTGGGCTGGCGCGCGCGGCTGCCGGAGCGCACCTCTGCCGCCATCCTGGTGGTCGAGGCGCAGACCATGGCGGTGCGTGCCTACCTGGGTTCGATCGAGCTGGCCGACGAGCGCCGTTTCGGGCACGTCGACATGGTGCGCTCGCTACGCTCGCCCGGTTCCACGCTCAAACCGTTTCTTTACGGTATGGCGCTGGACGATGGCCTGATCCATTCCGAATCGTTGTTGCAGGATGTGCCACGCCGTTATGGTGACTATCGCCCCGGTAACTTCTCGATGGGCTTTAGCGGGCCCGTGTCGGCCAGCTCGGCGCTGGCCCTGTCCCTCAACCTGCCGGCAGTGCAATTGCTGGAGGCCTATGGCCCGAAACGCTTTGCCGCGCAGCTGCGCATGGCGGGCATGCCACTGGCATTGCCGCCCTTGGCCGAGCCTAACCTGTCGCTGATCCTGGGCGGTGCGGGCAGCCGCCTGGAGGATTTGGTGGGTGGCTACGCGGCGCTGGCGCGGGGTGGCAACAGTGCACGGGTGCGCTTGCAGCCACAGGAGCCACTGGTGGAACGCCGGCTGCTGTCCCCGGGGGCGGCGTGGATCATCCGGCGCATCCTCAGTGGCCAGGCGCGCCCCGACCGCGACCCGCATGCCGAGCTGGTACAGCGCCCGCAACTGGCCTGGAAGACGGGCACCAGCTATGGCTTTCGCGATGCCTGGTCGATTGGCGTGGGCCCGCGCTACCTGATCGGCGTGTGGATCGGCCGCCCCGATGGCACGCCGGTACCCGGCCAGTTCGGCCTGGCGTCGGCGGCGCCGCTGATGCTGCAGGTGCATGACCTGCTGAGCAACCGCGACAGCCAGCGCGGCATCAGCACACCGGTGGAGCGGGTGCCGGCGAATGTCGGTGTGGCGGCGATCTGCTGGCCGCTGGGCCAGCCGATGAGCAAACAGGACCCCAACTGCCGGCGTCAGCGTTTTGCCTGGACCCTGGACGGCACCACGCCCCCGACGCTGCAAGCCGCCGACCAGCCGCTTGGCCTGGGCTTGCGTGAAAGCGTGTGGGTCAACGAACAGGGGTTGCGCGTCGATGGCGGCTGCCCAGGCGCCAAGGCTCGCGACATCGCCTTGTGGCCGGCCCCGCTGGAACCTTGGTTGCCCCGCGTCGAGCGGCGCGCGGCGCGGCTGCCGGCCATCGACCCGACCTGCCCACCGCAGGTGCCGGCCAGCGCGCCGCCGCTGTCGATCGTCGGCGTGCGCCCGGGTGACAACCTGCGCCAACCGGCTACCAGCAGCGAGCCGTTGCAACTGCATGTGTCGGCCTTGGGCGGTGGCGGCCGACGCTGGTGGTTCCTCAATGGTCAGCCACTGGGCGAGACCCAGGGGCAGGACAGCCTGCTGGTGCGCTTGCCGCAGGCCGGGCAGGCCGAGCTCAGTGCGCTGGATGAAAGCGGCGAGACGGCGAGGGTAGCGTTCCAGGTCAGCGAGTAGGCGTTCGACGGCAGCCGGGCCAGCACCTACGCTTGCAAATGACGGGTGTGACCGGCTGGTGCCCCGCAACCCGTGGGAACGTGGAGCGCCCTATGCGTCCTCTGGCCGTGCCCTTGTTGTTGCTGCCTTGGGCGCTTGCGGCCCAAGCCGGGTCGTTGCCGGGTTTTCTCGACAGCCATGAGTACGAACGGCGCCTGCCCGACACTGATCTGCCGGTGGACACCTACTGGCCCGTCAGCCCCAACCTGCGATTGCCTGGGCCCAGTGCCGATAGCCTGGCCTGGGCGCCTGCGGATACGTGCGTGATGCTGCACAAGGTGCGTTTCGAAGGCGGTACGGTGTTCCCCCTGAGCGACTTGCGCGAGCACTACCAGCCGCTGATCGGGCACCTCATCACGCTTGGTGAGTTGCAGCAGTACACCGAGCGCCTGACCGAGCGCTATCGGCAGGAGGGATACCTGCTTTCCTACGCCTACCTGCCCCCTCAGGACTTGGCCGATGGCCGGGTCAATGTCGTGTTGGTCGAAGGTTACATTCGGGACTATCACGTGGCCGGCGATATCGGCCCGGCCAGTGACTATTTGCAGCAGCTGCTGGCGCGGCTGAAAGCCGAGCGCCCGCTGACCCAGGAAACGCTGGAGCGCTACCTGGGGCTCGCCGAACGCCTGCCAGGTGTCTCCATAGAGGCTGAGCTGGCCGTGGCGCAAACCGCTGACGGTGCAGCCCGCCTGAACGTGCAGGCGCGGCGCAAGGCGTTCAACGCCGCCGTTATCGTGACCGACTCCAGTCGCGACGATCCGCAGGCGCTGCTGACGGCAAGCAGCAATGCCCAGACCCGCTTGGCCGAACAGTTCAAGGCCAGCCTGTTGCTGCCGCCGGGGGATGACCAGGTCCATTACCAGCGGCTGGACTACAGCCAGTACCTTGACGCTGCCGGTAGCCAACTGCTGCTGTCGGCTTCGCGCTACCGCAGTGATCCGGGCACGCGTATTCGCCTGGACGATGGCCGTGACATTACCCGCAAGCGCGACAGTGAACGCTATGCGGTGGGCCTGCGCCAGCCAGTGATTGTCAGGGCGGATGAATGGATGGCTGTGCAGGGGCACTTGTATGCGGTCAGTGAGCACGTCGAAGACGCACTGGGTGGGCAGCCTTCGGTACGGGACTACGACACCGGTGTGCGCGCGGTTTCCTTTGAGGGTGACTGGCGCACAGTGGACGGCAGGCGCCTGCGTATTGTCAGTGCCGGGGTCTATCAGGGGCTGGATTACCTGGGCGCGCGCAGCGACGCCGGCTACGACATGGACTTTCTGCGGCTCAGGTTGTCGGGGCTGCAAAGTGACCCGCTGTCGCCGCGTTGGCAGGGCGTAGTGTCGGGGGCGTTGTACTGGAGTGACGACCGGCTGCCCGACAGCGAACGGGCTGGCTTTGGTGGGCAGCATTTCGGCCGTGGCTACCCGCGTGACCAGGCAGAGGGCGACAAGGGTTGGGGCGTATCTTACGAGCTGAACTACAGCCTGCGAGATCACGGGCTGGGGTTGGTTCAGCCCTATGCGGCAGTGGATATGGCGCAGGCCTGGCATAACCGGGGCGCGGTGGAGGATGCGCACTTGGCTTCGGCGGCACTTGGCGCACGGTTGGGGGATGGACGCTACTTCAACGTTGCGCTGGAGGTGGCGAAGCCTTTGGCGGATGTGGCGTTGGACAGCCTGGACCGCGGCCCCCGGCTGACCCTGAGTTTGGCTTTTCAAATGTAGGGGGGCGCTTTGCGCCCCTTTCGCGACACAAGACCGCTCCCACAGGTCCACCGCTATCCTGAGGGTTGCGCGGTGCCTGTGGGAGCGGCCTTGTGTCGCGATGGGCTGCAAAGCAGCCCCGGCAATCTCCAAGCAAACCCCTCAATGGGTAGTAAACCTCAGATGTACCGGCGACGAGCTGGGCGTCAGCGCCAATGCCAGCTGGGTACGGTTGTGCATGTGGGTCAGGCGCAAGACCTGCGACACATACAGCTTGACGGTGTTTTCGGTAATGCCCAGTTCGCAGGCGATCTGGTAATTGGTCTTGCCCTTGCTTACCAGGCGCGCCACCTCCAGCTGGCGTGGTGACAGTTTCTCGAACGCTGCTGGCAGCTCAGTTTCGCTTTCTTCAGCATCAGTGGCACGCCGGTGCGTCCCTTGACCACGGGCTTTTTCCAGGTCCTGATACAGCTCGTCTACCGACTCGGCCAGCTCCTGCAAACGCTGGTTCAATCCCCCAAGGTCACGGAGGTTGCGCTGGCGCTCCAGCAAGGCCTCTTCCTGCCGGCGTACGCCTTCCAGCAGTTCATCAAGGTCCATCGGTTTCTGGTAGTAGTCGGCAAAGCCTTCGCGTAGCGCCCGGATCACGTCCTGTTTATCGGCACGACCCGTCAACATGATGGCCTCGAACATGCGCTGGCTGCCGTTGAGCTCCTTCAAGGCGCGCACCAGCTCGATGCCATCGCGATCCGGCATGTGCAGGTCACAGATGAGCAGGCCTATAGCCGGGTCTGACACATAGTGCTCGATGGCTTCGTCGGTTGAGTGGGCTGCTACGCAGACATAGCCCTTGGTTTCGAGGAATTCACTCAGCTGTTCGACAATGACCGGTTGGTCATCAACCACCAATACCTTCACTTCACTCACTGGTCTGGACACAATCAACTCCCTGTTCTTATACGGCCCTGCTCCCGTGCCAGACACGCTGGCAGTTTAAAAATAGTCGCACTTTGCGTTTATGTACAAGTTATGTACAAGGCATGGGACCACGGGAGGGATTATTGGATCCACACAGCCGTTAGAAGAAAACCTGCTAACACATAGGGTACAAATGCCTGTTTGTCGCCCATTTCTTCGGTCAGGGCCTGTAATCGCTTTTTCACCTTAGGGTTGAGCAGCGTCCACAGGCGCCGACGGGTGAGCAGCCAGACCAGCACGCTGACACCGGCACCGATGAAGGTACCGAGCACGTATTGCGGGCTGGTGGCCAGCGCCAGGGCGCCCATCAGCTTGACGTCGTCGGCACCGAACCGGCCGAGCATGTAGCCGGGCAAGGTCAGCAGCATGACGATGGCCAGCGCCCAGCCGGCATCGCTGGGCTCGGCACCGATCCAGCTGTGGCCGGTGGCGAACAGCCAGACCAGGGCGCCGGCAGCCACGCCCAGGGTCAGCAGGTTGGATATCTGGCGTTGACGCACATCCTGTTCGGAGCACAAGGCAAGCCACAGCAGGAGAACAATGCTTTGCATTGGCAGGTCGCCTTTCCCAAATGTTGAACACATCTACCCGGTCAGTCAGGTTTCCTTATGTGAAGATAGACAAGAACCTGCGCACGAGTGGTGTTGGAAAGGCAAAAAAGGCGGGGTCAAAATGGATTTTGTCGCTCATGACACCGTTCCGGTGGGTGCTACTGCCTTGTTCGACATTCAAAAGCTGGCGCGGTCTCAGTGGGAGCGGGCGCGCCCGCGAAAACGGGCGAAGCCCGTGCCATGCACCGCGGTGTCTGCTTCGCGGGCATGCCCGCTCCCACAGGCGTTGCGGTGCATGCTAAAGCCGCGTTTGAATGTTACTTCTTGCTACCCGGCGGGTAGTTGGCCAGCACCTTGCTCACAGTGTTTTGAATGGCGCTGTTGCGTTCTTCCGGGCTTGGCGGGTAGTTGTTCATGATTTGCTCGGCACTGCCCCGCCACACCAGCTTGCCGTCACGCCCGTCGAACATGTCGACCTGAATGGTGGCGACCTTGTAGTCGACACTGCGGGTTTCGTTGTACATCGGGCCGCCCCAGTAGCCGCCCCAGTAGCCCCCCCAGCCACCGCCGTAGTTGGTGGTGATCTGTTGCTGGCGCTGCTCCACGATCAGGTATGTGCGTACGGTCAGGTCAGGCCGTGCTCCCCCTTGTACCGGGCGCAGGCCGCGTTGGTCGAGCTGGCCAGCCACCGCCTGGCGGATGCGCTGTTCGGTGAGGTCGCTTTTTATGCGTGGGTCGTCCGGGCGGTACTGCAGGCCCGGCTCCTGCCATGCCCAGCTGCGGTAGGCGGCAAAATCGCGGCTGGCATCGAAGTCCTGCTGGACATTATTGCTGGAGCAGGCGGCAAGCAATAACGCGAATGACAGTAGAACGAGACGGCGCAACATGATGGTTCTCCGTTAGCGATTAACTGGGAGGATAGCCGCTGAGCGCCTTGTGCACAGAATCGCGCAAGGCGCTTTCGCGTTCACGGGGCGAGTCCTTGTCGCTGCTGCTTTCGGCACTGGCGCTCCACACCGGCTGGCCGCTGCGGGCGTCGTACAGGTCGATGCGCACCACCATCACCTCAACCTCATAGGTGCGCACGATGGGCACGCTGGCATAGCCGCCGTAGCCATGGCGATAGCCGCCATAGCCGACACCACCATAGGGGTAGGGGCCGTAGTAGGGGTCGTAGGTGTCGTAGTCACGCACCTGGCGCAAGCGTTTTTCCAGGCGCATGTTGGCGCTGACCAGCAAATCGCCGGAGGCCCCTCGGGCAGGGCGCAGGCCATGCTGGTCGAGTGCGCCACTGACGGCATCGGCCAGTTGCGCCGGGTCGGCATTGGCCGAGCCGCTGGGCAGCTGGCCGTCGCGCCAGCTCCAGCTGCGGTAGTGCCCGTAATCCCGGGCGGGCGCCGGGTAGGCGCTGGCGTCGAAGGTGGTCGCCGCCTGGGCGGGGGCGGGGGGCAACGGGCGGCTGCTGGCCACATAGGGGTTGCTGCCCTGGCAGGCAGCCAAGGCAAGCGGCAGCAGGGCCAGGCACAGCAGACGGTACGGCATGTATCCTCCCGGCGGGCGGGTCAACGGGGGCGGCAGACCCAGTGCAGGTAACGGCCAAGCCCGGCGAAGCCGGGGTGGCGGCGGTAAGCCAGTTCCATTTCCAGCAGGTCGAGCAGCTCGGCCTTGCCCTGGAAGTCTTTGGGCATGTAATCGTGGAACACCCGCACGCCGCTCTCACTTTCAACCTGCCACATAGAATCAAGTTGCGCCTTGAGCTCGCGTGGATCAAGGGGTTTTTGCGGGGTCAGGCTCTGCTTTTCACCTTCCAGCCGGTTGCTGCGCAATTTGCGGAAATGGCCCTTGAGCAGGTTGCGATAAACCAGCGCGTCGCGGTTGTAGAAGGCCAGTGACAGCCACCCCGAAGGGGCCGTGAGCTGGTGCAGCACGGGCAGGATGCTTTCGGGCTCTGCCAGCCATTCGAGCACAGCATGGCACAGCACCAGGTCGTAGGGCTCGGTCAGTTGGCCGAGCAGGTCTTGCCAAGGGGCCTGGATGAACGTGGCGCTTTGGCCGGCCTCGGCAAAGCGCGCCCGGGCGCTGTCGAGCATAGGGGCGGCGGGTTCGGCCAGGGTCAGGTGGTGGCCACGCTGGGCAAGCCACAAAGCCATGTGGCCCAGCCCTGCGCCGATATCGAGGATGCGCAGCGGGCGATCGGGCAGCGCCTCGGCCAGGTCGGCCTGCAGCACGGCCAGACGAATCGCGCCCTTGGCGCCGCCGTAGATCTTCTCGGCAAAGCGGGTGGCCAGCTCATCGAAGTGACGGTCATTCATCGGGCGAAGCGCCTCTCGCTGTCGGCCAGCTTGGCCCGCACCACCTGGTCCATGTCCAGGCCCAGCTCGCTGCACAGCAGCAACAGGTAGAGCACAACATCACCGACTTCCTGGCCGGCGTGGGCGAGTTTGTCGGCAGGCAGCTGGCGCGATTGGTCTTCGCTCAGCCACTGGAAGATTTCCACCAGCTCGGCCATTTCGACGCTGGCCGCCATGGCCAGGTTCTTTGGGCTGTGGAAGCCGCGCCAGTCATTCTCGTCGCGGATCTTGTGCAGGCGTTGGGTGAGTTCTTGCAGGTTCATCGGGGGTCTCCTAATGCTGCATAGCTTCGGCCCAGGCCCGATGCAAAGCAAGCGCAGACCGCTTCTACAGGGGAGCCCAGCGCCCGACCATATGCAGCACCCCGGCATGCCCATCCAGCCGCAACGCCCCCACAGGCCCTGCCTCACTGGCACTGAGCACCACCTCCGAAGGCAGCCTCACCGGTTTGCGAAAATCCACTTCAAAGGCATAGCCGCTGTGCGGCAGGTGCCCGCGCAGTGACGCCAGGGCCATGGCCTTGCTCCACATGCCATGGGCAATGGCCGTAGGAAAGCCGAACAGTCGCGCACTGGCGGCACTGAGGTGGATAGGGTTGTAGTCCCCGCACACCTTGGCATAACGCCGGCCTATGTCACTGTCGGCGTACCAGCGGGTGGCCTCGGGCAATGGCTCAGGTTCAACGTCGGCAGGCTCGCCTGCTTCGCCCTCCAGCTTCAAGCCGCGCACCAGCATGCGGCTGGTCTCGCGCCAGAGCAGGCCAATGCCGTCGTTTGCCTCGGTAACCAGGTCGAAGGTGCCGCCCTTGGCATGTGCCTGCAGGTTGTGTGCATACACGGCAAAGCGCAGCCCTTCGATACCACCAAGCGGGCGCAGCACCTCTATGCGGTTGTGCAGATGCACCAGGCCGAGCAGCGGGAAAGGGAAGCCTGGGGCGGTCATCAACTGCAGCTGGAGCGTGAATGCCATGATATGGGGATACGTGCCCGGCAAGCGGCCATCGTCGGTAAAGTGGCAAAGCCGTCGATAAGCTGCCAGGTTGCCCGGCTGAACCGGAATGAAACAGCGCAGGCCATCGTCCGGCAAGCGGTCACCGCTGATGCCGCGCTTGCTGGCTGCACGCAGGTACAGGCTGGCGCGGGTAGCCGGGCTTTGCAGGTCGTGCCAGCTTGTGCTCATGTTCACGCTCCCATCAAGGCTTGGCCGCATACGCGCAGCACTTGGCCGTTGACCGCCCCGGAGCCTGGCTGGCTAAGCCAGGCAATGGCCTCGGCGACGTCCTGCGCCCGCCCGCCCTGGCCCAGCGAGCTCAAGCGCCGCCCGGCCTCGCGCAGGCCCATGGGCATGGCCGCAGTCATGTGGGTTTCGATGAAACCGGGGGCGACCGCGTTGATGCTGCCGCCGTGCGCGGCTAGCAGTGGCGCCCAGGCTTGGGCCAGGCCGATCAGCCCGGCCTTGCTTGCGGCATAGTTGGCCTGCCCACGGTTGCCAGCGATGCCACTGACCGAGGCCAGCAGGGTGATGCGCGCGTTTTCCCCCAGTGCGCCGTTGTCGTACAGCGCCTTGGTCAGTATTTGCGGTGCCTTGAGGTTGACGGCCATGACCGCGTCCCAGTATTCCGGGGTCATGTTGGCCAAGGTCTTGTCGCGGGTGATGCCGGCGTTGTGCACCACGATGTCGATGCCGTCCGGCAGGGCCGCGAGCAGTTGCGTTGCCGCATCGCTGGCGCAGATGTCCAGTGGCAACGCCTTGCCACCGAGGCGTGCTGCGAGGGCGTCGAGGTCCTGGCTGGCCTGCGGCACATCGAGCAGCAGCACATCGGCGCCGTCCCGCGCCAGGGTTTCGGCAATGGCCGCGCCGATGCCGCGCGCTGCACCCGTGACCAGGGCGCGACGGCCACCCAGCGGGCGGGTCCAGTCGCCTACCTGGCGTGTGCAGGCTTCCAGGCGCAGTACCTGGCCTGAAACAAAGGCACTCTTGGGCGAGAGGAAGAAGCGCAAGGCGCCTTCCAGCTGGTCTTCGGCACCGGGCCCGACATACAGCAGCTGGGCGGTCGCACCGTTGAGCAGTTCCTTGGCCAGCGAGCGGCTGAAGCCTTCGAGGGCCCGTTGGGCCACGCTGGCCAACGGGTTGGCGAGGCTTTCCGGAGCGCGCCCCAGCACCACGATATGGGCGGATGGGGCCAGGCTGCGTAGCAGTGGCTGGAAAAACTCGCGCAACTGCTTCAGCGCATCGCTGTCGGACAGATGACTGGCATCGAACACCACGGCTTTGATTTTCGGCCCCAGGCCGGCTACCCAGGGTTCGGCCTGCAGGTGCTCGGCGTTAAAGCTGTAAAGCGCGTCGGTCAGGCGCGGGGCAATGGCTTCGACCTGGCCTGCCAACGGCCCGCCACCCAGTACCAGGGCCCCTTCAACCGGGCGCAGGCGGCCGGCCTGCCAGCGCTCCAGCGGCGCCGGGCGTGGCAGGCCAAGGGCATCCACGAGGCGGCGGCCGAGGTTGGAGTTGGCAAAACCGAGGTAGCGATCGCTCATGACTGGGTCTCCGCAAAGGCAAGCATGAAAGTGTGGACCAACTTTGTGGCAAGGTCGTTCGAATGCGGTAAAAACACCTAGGCTGTACGGATCAAATTGTTACAGGAGGAACATGTACATGCGTTCACCTCGCCGGGTCGCGATCCTGGGCGGCAATCGAATTCCCTTTGCCCGCTCCAATGGCATCTATGCCACCGCCAGCAACCAGGCAATGCTCACCGTCGCCCTCGAAGGGCTGATCGAGCGTTATCGCCTGCATGGGCTGCGGCTGGGCGAGGTGGTGGCTGGCGCGGTGCTCAAGCATTCCCGTGACATGAACCTGACCCGGGAATGTGTGCTGGGTTCGCGCCTGTCGCCGCAGACCCCGGCCTATGACATCCAGCAAGCCTGCGGCACCGGGCTTGAGGCTGCGCTGCTAGTGGCCAACAAGATTGCCCTGGGGCAGATCGACTGCGGTATTGCCGGCGGCGTAGACAGCACCTCTGATGCACCGATTGCCGTCAACGAAGGCCTGCGCCACATCCTGCTGCAGGCCAATCGTGGCAAAAGCCTGGGCGGGCGACTCAAGCCTTTCCTCAAGCTGCGGCCTCACCATTTGAAACCCGAGTTACCACGCAATGGCGAACCGCGCACAGGGTTATCCATGGGCGAGCATTGCGAGCGCATGGCGCAGGCCTGGCGCATTGGCCGTGCAGAGCAGGACGAGCTTGCATTGCTCAGCCACCAGAAGCTGGCCGCCGCATATGCCGAGGGTTGGCAGGATGACTTGCTGACGCCGTTTCTGTCGCTGACACGGGACAACAACTTGCGTCCCGACTTGACCCTTGAACAGTTGGCCAGGCTCAAGCCCGCCTTCGATCGCAGTGGCCAAGGCACGCTGACGGCGGGTAATTCCACGCCGCTGACCGACGGCGCCTCGGTGGTGTTGCTGGGCACGGAGCAATGGGCTGCGCAGCAAGGGCTTGAGGTGTTGGCTTACCTGGTCGATGGTGAAACTGCGGCAGTGGATTTCGTCACGGGTCGAGAAGGGCTGTTGATGGCGCCGGTGTATGCCGTGCCACGCTTGCTGGCGCGTAATGGCCTGACCCTGCAGGACTTCGATTACTACGAGATCCATGAAGCCTTTGCCGCCCAGGTGCTGTGCACGCTCAAGGCCTGGGAGGATGCCGACTACTGCCGCGAGCGGTTGGGGCTGGATGCGCCGCTTGGGGCGATTGACCGCAGCAAGCTCAACGTCAAGGGCAGCTCGCTGGCGGCTGGGCACCCGTTCGCCGCGACCGGTGGGCGGATATTGGCCAACCTGGCCAAGGTGCTGGCGACGGCGGGGAAGGGGCGCGGGCTGATTTCGATTTGTGCGGCAGGTGGGCAGGGGGTGACTGTTATCGTAGAGCGGTGAGTACCAGAGAAATTGCATTGACCGCTTCGCGGGCAAGCCCGCGAAGAAGGCAGCGCAGGTGCCACAGTCATATCCCCGAGCTGTTAGGCTTGTCTGCTCAGAACGATAAGAAACCGCCATGCCGATCATCGGACGCCCCCGCGCTCTCCCGGCGCTGGACCACTTGCCCAGGCCTCTTTACGCCCGTGCCGAAAGCCTCGGCGCCGGCTCCTGGACCACCCGCCACCAGCACGACTGGGTACAGTTTTCCTACGCCATCAGCGGCGTACTCGGTGTGTACACGCGCGACGGCAGCTACTTTGCGCCGCCCCAGTGGGGGGTGTGGATCCCTGCCGATGCCGAGCACGAGGTGGTCACCTCGATGCAGGCGGAGATGCGCAGCCTGTATGTGCGCCGCGATGCCTGCCCATGGGCACCGGAGCAATGCCGGGTGCTGGAGGTGACGCCACTGGCGCGCGAGCTGATCAAGCAGTTCTGCCTGTTCCCGGCTGACTACCCGGAGGGCGATAGCGCCGAGGCGCGTCTGGTGGCAGTGCTGCTGGACCAGCTGCGTACCTTGCCGGAAGTCGGGTTTTCGCTGCCGTTGCCACGCCACCCGGGCTTGCTGGCGCTGTGCAATGGCTTGATCGCCGCACCGGACCAATCGCAGACCTTGCAGCAATGGGCGCGGGAGCTGGCGTGTTCGGAGAAGACGCTGATGCGGCTTTTCCAGCGGGAGACGGGGTTGAGCTTTCGCAACTGGCGGCAGCGCATGCGGCTGTTGTCGTCGCTGGCGTTGCTGGAGGCGGGGGAGAATGTGACCGAGGCGGCGTTGGGGTGTGGGTATGACTCCACCTCGGCTTACATTGCGGCGTTCAAGCAGCTGTTTGGGGCTACCCCTGGCGAGTTGAAACTCTAGGCATGGTCTGCCTGTACCGGCCCTCTCGCCGGCAAGCCAGCTGCCACTGGGATTGCAAAGCCCCTGAGGGCAGCGGGGTCCAGTGGGCGCTGGCTTGCCGGCGACAGGGCCGGTACAGGCAATGCATCAATCAGGTGCGGAACCTGCGCACCAGCGAGTCCAGTTCATTGGACAGCCCAGCCAGGCTCTCGGAGTCCTGTCGCGCCGCCTGGGCCAGTTCGGCCACAAGTTGCGCATCCCCGTGGATCTGGCTGATGTGCCGGTTGATGTCTTCGGCCACCTGGTGTTGTTCCTCGGCCGCCGTGGCGATCTGCGTGTTCATGTCACGAATCACATCCACCGACTCACGGATTTGCCCGAAGCTGTCGCGGGCCAGGCCGATACGGCTCACCGACTGCTGCGACACTTCCAGGCTGGCATGCATCTGCTCGGCCACTTCGGCCGTGCGGCTGGCCAGGTTGCCCAACAGGCCGTCGATTTCGGCAGTGGAGTCGGCAGTGCGCTTGGCCAGGGCCCGCACTTCGTCGGCCACCACGGCAAAGCCACGGCCCTGTTCACCGGCACGGGCGGCTTCGATGGCAGCATTGAGGGCCAGCAGGTTGGTCTGTTCGGCAATCGAGCGGATGGTACCGAGGATCGACTGGATGGCGTTGCTGTCACGCTCCAGTTGCTGGATCGACTGCGCAGATTGTTCGATTTCCTGGCTCAGGCGGTCGACGCTTTGCACCGCGGCATCGATCTGCTGCTGGCCTTCGCGGGCTTGCTGCTGACCGCTGTCGGCCGACTGCGCCGCCTGGCTGCAGGAGCGCGCCACTTCGTTGGCGGTGGCGACCATTTCGTGAAAGGCGGTTGACACCATGTCCACGGCTTCGCGCTGGCGGCCTGCGGCTTCGGCCATGTCGCTGGAAACACGGGTGGAGCTGCTGGAGGTGCTGAGGATCTTGCCGGCAGCAGCGCCGATGTGCTGGATCAGGCTGCGAATGGCGCCGAGGAACTGGTTGAACCAGCTGGCCAGTTGCGCGGTTTCGTCGCGGCCACGGATTTCCAGGTTGCGGGTCAGGTCGCCTTCACCTTGGGCAATGTCTTCCAGGCCATTGGTGACGCTGTTGATCGGGCGCACGATCAGTTTGGCGAAAGCCGCACCGACCACGGCGAACAGCACGGCCAGCACCAAGGCGATGACGCCGATCAGCCAGGTCAGCCGGGTGGTGTTCTGCATCACTTCGCTTTGTTCGATCAGGCCGATGAAGGTCCAGCCCAGTTGTTCGTCGGGGTAGACGTTAGCCATGTAGCGCACGCCATTGAGCTCGACCTCCACCAGGCCTTTGCCGGCCTTGGCCAGTGCGGCATAACCGTCGCCGAAGCTGGCCAGCTGCTTGAAATTGTGAGCGGCGTCGCGAGGGTCGACCATGACGTTGCCGTTGCTTTCAACCAGCATCAGGTAGCCGCTTTCACCCAGCTTGATCTGTTTGACGATCTCGGTCAGGCCCTTGAGCGATACGTCGATGTTGACCACGCCGCCGGGGTTGCCCAGCTGGTTCGCCACGGCCCGCACGGTGCTGACCAGCACCGCGTCGTCGGCGGCCCAGTAGTAGGCACCGGTACGCACGGTCTTGCCCGGGTTGGCCATGGCCAATTGGTACCAGGGGCGGGTGCGTGGGTCGTAATTGACGAACTTTTGCCCGGCAGGCCAGCCGGTGTAGCCGCCATCGTTCACCCCGTAAGAGAGGTAGGCATAGGAGGGGTGTGCGTTGGCCAGACGGGTCATGAAATCAAGGAGCTTGCTGGCTTGCTCGCCCAGTTCGTAGGACGGGGCGGCGCTCATGTACTTGTTCAGCTCGCTGCCGGTGGCGGCGACCATTGGCTGGGAAGCCATGTACTCGACGTTCTGGTTGATGCCTTGGAAGAAGATGTTCATCGCGTTGCTGACCTGGCGGATTTCCCGGCTGCTACCGTCGAGGAATCCGTCGCGGGCTTCGCCACGCAGGTTGAGGACCACCAGCGTGGCCACGAGGACAATGGGCAAGCCGGCGATGACCGCGAATGCCCAGGTCAATTTCTGTTTGATGCTCATCGACGCTCCCGGAATTTTTATTGTCGACCCACGAGGCAGGTAGCCAATACATCGGCAGCATCCCGGTTTTATGAAGCAAAACCCCCGTATTTATTGGATAAAGTCGCAGTTGGTGACTATTCGGTCGTGTTTGGACACTTTTGGCATACCAAACGCGGGTGAACGATCAGCGACAGCAGCTTTCAGCAGCTCCATTGGCCAAGTCTTTGAGGATAGGGCAGTCCGGGCGGTCGTCCCCCTGGCAATGCGAAACCAGCTCGCCGAGGGTATCGCGCAGGCTCACCAGCTCTTCGATGCGCCGGTTCAGCTCATTAATGTGCTGCATGGCCAGCGCTTTCACATCGGCGCTGGCACGTTGGCGGTCCTGCCACAGGGTCAGCAGCTTGCCGACCTCTTCCAGGGAAAAGCCCAAGTCGCGTGACCGCTTGATGAAGGCCAGGCTGTGCAAGTCTTCTGCCTGGTACAGGCGGTAGCCGCTGTCGCTGCGCGTGGCAGGCTTGAGCAGGCCGATGGATTCGTAATAACGGATCATCTTGGTGCTAAGCCCGCTGCGGCGGGCGGCCTGGCCGATGTTCATGGCGCCTCCTCGGTGGTGCTGGTGGGTTTCCATGCCTTGAGCCACAGCGCGTTGCTGACCACGCTGACGCTGGACAAGGCCATGGCGGCGCCGGCCAGTACCGGGTTGAGGTAACCCAGCGCCGCCAGCGGGATGCCGACCAGGTTATAGATGAACGCCCAGAACAGGTTCTGGCGGATCTTGGCGTAGGTCTTGCGGCTGATTTCCAGGGCTGCAGGCACCAGGCGCGGGTCACCTCGCATCAGGGTGATGCCGGCGGCCTGCATGGCCACGTCGGTACCGCCACCCATGGCAATGCCGATATCGGCGGCGGCCAGGGCCGGGGCGTCGTTGATGCCATCGCCGACCATGGCGACCACGCCATTTTGCTTGAGCGCAGCCACGGTGGCGGCCTTGTCTGCGGGCAGCACTTCGGCATGGACATCATCGATGCCCAGGGCGTCAGCCACCACGTTGGCGCTGCCGCGGTTGTCGCCGGTCAGCAGGTGGCTGCTGATGTGCTGTGCGCGCAGGGTGTCGATAGCCTGCGCGGCGCCGGGCTTGAGGCTGTCACCAAAGGCGAACAGGCCCAGCACACGAGGTTGAGTGCCGCGTTCAATCAACCACGACAGAGTGCGCCCTTCTGCTTCCCAGGCCTGGGCCTTGGCGGCCAGGTCACCGGGCTGCAGAGCGCTTTCGTCGAGCAGGCGGCGGTTGCCCAGGGCGAGCTCGCGGTCCTCTACACGCCCGGCGATGCCGCGACCGGTCAGCGACTGGCTGCCGGTAACAATTGGCACCTCCAACCCCTGATCGGCGCAGGCATCCAGCACCGCCTTGGCCAGTGGGTGCTCGCTGCCGCGCTGCAGGGCACCGGCCAGGCGGTGCAGGTCGGCACTGCTGCCTACTTGCGCCTGGCTGTGGACCACCCGTGGGCTGCCGGAGGTAAGCGTGCCGGTCTTGTCGAAGACCACGCAGTTGACCGCATGGGCACGCTCCAGGGCTTCGGCGTCCTTGATCAGGATGCCATGGCGGGCGGCAACCCCGGTGCCGGCCATGATTGCTGCAGGCGTGGCCAGGCCAAGGGCGCAGGGGCAGGCGATGACCAGCACCGCTACGGCGTTGATCAGCGCGGTTTCCAGCGGTGCGCCGGCCAGCCACCAGCCGATCAGGGTGATCAGTGCCAGCACCAGCACAGCCGGGACGAACACTTGGCTGACCCGGTCGACCAGCTTTTGGATCGGCGCCTTGGCGGCCTGGGCGTCTTCGACCAGGCGGATGATACGGGCCAGCACGGTTTCGGTGCCCAGCGCCTGGGTGCGCACCCGCAACCGGCCTTCGCCATTGATGGCACCACCGGTGACACTGTCGCCGGGTTGCTTGGGCACCGGCAGGCTCTCGCCGCTGATCAGGGCTTCATCGGCATGGCTGCTGCCGTCCTCGACCACACCATCGACCGGGAACCGCTCGCCGGGCTTGACCAGTACCAGGTCGCCCAGGCGCAGCTGGGCGATGGCCACATCTTGCTCCTGGCCGTCGACGATACGCACGGCGCGTTCCGGTCGCAGCGCTTCAAGAGCGCGGATGGCACTCGCGGTCTGGCGTTTGGCACGGCTCTCCAGGTACTTGCCCAGCAGCACAAGGGCAATCACCACGGCCGAGGCCTCAAAGTACAGGTGTGGGACCATGCCGGCAGGCGCCTGCGCCCACTGGTACAGGCTCAAGCCGTAGCCTGCGCTGGTGCCCAGGGCCACTAGCAGGTCCATGTTGCCGGCACCGGCGCGCACGGCCTTCCAGGCCGCTACGTAGAAGCGTGCGCCGAGTATGAACTGCACGGGTGTGGCCAGCAGGAACTGCGCCCACGCGGGCAACATCCAGTGCAGGCCGAACGGCTGCACCAGCATTGGCAGTACCAGTGGCAGGGCCAACAGCAAGGCTGCGCCGACCGCCAGGCGCTCATTGCGCAATTTGCGCTGGGCAGCGTTTTGTTCGTCTTTGACCGTTTGCGGCAGGCTGGCGCTATAGCCGGCCTTTTGCACCGCGTCGATCAGCAGGCTGTCGTCGAGGGCCTCGAGCACCTTGAGGTGCGCGCGTTCGCTGGCGAGGTTGACGCTGACCTGCTCGACCCCGGGCAGCTTGCCCAGGGCGCGCTCCACGCGGCCGACGCAGCTGGCGCAGGTCATGCCGCCAATTTGCAATTCGACAGTACGGCTGGGCACGCTGTAGCCGGCTTCGCGCACGGCGTCGACCAGGGCGGGCAGGCTGTTGGCCGGGGCCTGGACCCGGGCCTGTTCGGTGGCGAGGTTGACGCTGACCTGTTCAGCGCCGGTGACCTTGCGCAGGGCGCGCTCGACCCGGCCGGCACAGCTGGCGCAGGTCATGCCGGCGATCGGCAGGTCATACGTGGTGGATGCGGGCATGGCTCTCCTCCTTGGACAGGCCTCCAGCATCAACCTTGCCATGCAGGTAAGGTCAATAGCCCAGGCCGGCTCGCTTCAACTCCAACCCATATTGCCCCATGGCGATGCGGTATTTGTTGATCTGGCCCGACTGCAAGTTCAAACGTGTGCTGCGTTGATCTTCGATACCCTGTGCACAGCCTGGCACCTGCCCTGGTAGCAGGCGCAGGCGCACATCCACCGGGCCGGGCGGCAGGTTGAAGGAGGTGGACTGCTCCTGGAACACGCGCCCGGAAAGCTGATCGTTGAGGTAGACGCCGATTTCGCAGTTGGTGGCCACTTCCAGGCGTTCCCGGGAGATGATCAGTACGCTGTAGTCCGAGTTGCCCTCGGCGCTGGCCGGTGGCACCACAGCCAGAGTGCTCAATAGCCCGACCACGCCCAATGCTGCCCTGAACATGAAGAATCTCCTGCTTGCCTGATCGTCAAACGCGAAGCTTGGCCGACGCGGGCGCGGATTTCCAGCCCAGGTGTTGCTGGCAGGGCTTGACCTTGCCCCGATGGCAAGCTTGAGACTCGTTGAAAACCTGAAGGAGGCAACCCCCATGCAAGTGTTCAATGTACAAGGCATGACCTGTGGCCATTGCGTGAAAGCCGTGACCCGCGCGGTGCAGGAGCAGGATGCAGCGGCCAAGGTCGAGATCGACCTGGCAGCCAAGCAGGTACGAGTGCAGAGTGAACTGGGGCAGGAGCAGATCCTTACCGCCATTCGTGATGAAGGTTATCAGGCCGAACTCGCCTGAAGACTTGCCAGTGGGAGACTCACCTGTGGGAGCGGGCGTGCCCGCGAACACCGGCGTAACCGGTGCCATCCACCGCGTTGCCTGATTCGCAGGCACGCCCGGTCCCACAGGGACTACGGCAGTTTTCAGGTTCCGAGCGAGGCAGTTGTCCTCGCAACGCGCAGGTTTGTTGCAAATGTTTTCAGCCTGGTAGGCCCCACAGCAGGTAGAATTGTGCACTTGCTTAGCCTGCTATGGATTCCTGATGAACCTGCGAATGGTGCTCATCCTGGGTGCACTCAGTGCGTTCGGGCCCTTGGCGATCGACTTTTACCTGCCCGCCTTCCCGGCCATGGCGCAGGCGTTCGCCACCGATGAAAAACACATCCAGGCCACTTTGGCCGCCTACTTCCTCGGCCTGTCTATCGGCCAGTTGGCCTATGGCCCGGTAGCCGACCGCTTTGGCCGGCGCATACCGCTGATGTTCGGGGTAACCCTGTTCACCCTGGCGTCGCTGGCCTGTGCCTATGCCCCCAACCTCGACACCCTGGTGCTGGCACGCTTCGTCCAGGCTTTGGGTGGTTGTGCCGGCATGGTGCTGTCGCGGGCCATCGTCAGCGATAAGTGCGACCCGGTGGCCTCGGCCAAGGTGTTTTCGCAACTGATGCTGGTCATGGGGCTGGCGCCGATCCTGGCACCGATGCTGGGCGGGGTGCTGGTGAACCTCGCGGGCTGGCAGTCGATTTTCCTGGCCTTGAGCCTGTTCAGTGCCGGCTGCCTGCTGGCGGTCAGCCTGGGCCTGCCGGAAAGCCTGCCTGCGCACATGCCGCGTCAGCCGCTGTCTGGCGCTTTGCGCCAATACCTGCGGTTGCTGGCTGACCGGTTGTTCCTTGGCCATGCGTTGACCGGCGGCATCGCCATTGCCGGCATGTTTGCCTACATCGCTGGTTCGCCTTTCGTGTTCATCAGGCTGTATGACGTGCCGGCCGAGCACTACGGCTGGCTGTTCGGCACCAACGCTGCCGGCTTTATCCTGGTGGCGCAGGTGAATGCACGTTTGTTGGCCAAGCGTGGGCCGGCGTTTCTGTTGGCGCGCGGGGTGTGGGTGTACCTGGCGGCAGGCCTGGCGCTGTTGGGTGTGGCTGCCTTGCAGCCGACACAGTTGTGGCCGCTGCTGGTACCGCTATTCATCTGCATCGCCAGCCTGGGCTGCATCATCCCTAACGCCTCTGCATGCGCGATGAGCGGGCAGGGTGCGCGGGCTGGCAGCGCCTCGGCACTGATGGGCTGCTTGCAGTTCAGCGTCGCCGCAGGGGCGGCGGCACTTGTCGGTGTGCTGCATGATGGCAGTGCGGTACCGATGGCGATGGTGATCAGCGTGTGCGGTGCACTGGCGGTCAGTGTCGCGCTGCTGACCCGGCGCTTGCAGGCCAGGCGTCCCGCATAAGCGGGTGAGGTGCCTGCAGGCGGGTTTCCAGCGTGGCGACAAAGGCCCGCGCCTCAGCCTCGCTGCGGAAACTGACCACGTGTTGATCGAGCTGGACCTGCCAGGGGCAGGCAGGGTTTCGGCTCGATGCGCTGACGACAATTTTCATCGCGGCATACCTCCAGAAGGGGGGAGCCGCTCAAGTGTAGCGCTGCCCCTCTAGCCTGCCACGAGCTGTATCCGTGTCCTGACTGACGGTCGACAGGCGCATTTTCCACACCACGTTTCCTGCTTTGGGCGTAATGCCCGCAAATCTGCAGAACCTTCGCTTCGTTTCGCGCTATTTGTGGAACATCGCTGTAGGCCGTATCTGAAATTGCAGGGCGTCTATTTTTATCAAGATATTTCAGCCCCATTGCGAGCGTATGTGAGAGCGTTGACTGACCGGGCTTCGGGCAGTTTTGCAAGGCCGTTTCACTGGTTGCCATGGGTAGGCATACCCAGTGGCTTTACGCCGTAGGTGCGTCGGTACCTGGTCGCCTGAACGGCGTTTTCTGCGGCCTATACTGGCGACCCGGGCCAGTGACAGCGAGAGGCGCTGCCCTGCCAGAGTTGGCCATCGCATCCACACAGTGAACTTGCAGGGAGTTACAGGGATATGAACGCAGCCAGCAGTATCAGCCAGATTGCCAGCCTGATGGCCGACCCCAAGCGTAGTGCCATGTTGTGGGCACTGATCGATGGTACGCCGCGGCTGGCCAATGAGCTCGCCATAATGACCGGCCTGACCTCGTCATCGGCGTGCGCGCACCTTTCGTTACTGTCGTCGGCCGGTTTGCTCAGGCATGAAGCGCGGGGCCGCAAGCGTTATTTTCGCCTGGCGACACCGCAGGTGGGGGCAGCCGTGGAGGCCCTGGCCAGCGTTCAGTTGGAGAGCGCCAGAGGGGCGCGTGCCAAGGCGCCGGTCTCACCGCTGCCCATGTCGATGCGCCGGGCGCGCCGTTGTGGCGATCACCTTGGCGGGGAACTGGCCAGCGAGCTGTACCATCGACTGGTGGTGGCCGGCTGGCTGGAAGGTAGCGGTCGACAGTTGATGGTCAGTGACGAGGGGCGTTTACAGTTGGCCTCGGTCGGGGTCTACATCGATGCCTTGGCGCCCCACCAGCAACGTGGTTGCGTGATTTGCCGTTGCACCGAGTGGGACGACCAGGCCCCGCACTTGGGCGGTGTGCTGGGCCAGGCACTGTTCAGGCTATTCCTGCAATCGGGCTGGATGCGTGAGGCCGAGGACACGCGGGCATTGCATATCTCGGCGCTGGGCATCCAGCAGATCAATCGCATAGCCCGCGTGGCAACGTTGCAGGTTGGGTAAGCGCAACGCCGTCGTGCAATCAGACCAGCCGGGCATCCAGGCTGTTCTGCGCCAGGCGACGGGCCTGGTCTTCAGTCATGCCCAGATGGGTGTGCAGGGCGTGGAAGTTTTCCGTCACGTAGCCGCCGAAGTAGGCCGGGTCGTCCGAGTTCACCGTGACCTTCACGCCGCGCTCCAGCATGTCCAGGATGTTGTGCTGGCTCATATGGTCGAACACGCAAAGCTTGGTGTTGGACAGCGGGCACACTGTGAGCGGGATCTGCTCATCGATGATGCGTTGCATCAGGCGCTCGTCTTCGATGGCGCGTACGCCGTGGTCGATACGCTTGATTTGCAGCAGGTCCAGCGCTTCCCAGATGTACTCGGGCGGGCCTTCTTCGCCGGCATGGGCGACGGCAACAAAGCCTTCGTTGCGGGCACGGTCGAAAACGCGCTGGAATTTGCTCGGCGGGTGGCCCATTTCCGAGCTGTCCAGGCCAACGGCAATGAACGCTTCGCGGAACGGCAGGGCCTGGTCGAGGGTTTTTTGCGCTTCCTCTTCACTGAGGTGGCGCAGGAAACTGAGGATCAGGCCACTGCTGATGCCCAGCTGCTTGCGGCCATCCTTCAGCGCCTGGTTGATGCCATTGAGCACCACCTCGAAGGGGATGCCGCGGTCGGTGTGTGTTTGCGGGTCGAAGAACGGTTCGGTGTGGATCACGTTCTGGGCTTTGCAACGTTGCAGGTAGGCCCAGGTCAGGTCGTAAAAGTCCTGCTCGGTACGCAGCACATCTGCGCCCTGGTAATACAGGTCGAGGAACTCCTGCAGGTTGTTGAAGGCATAGGCACCGCGCAAGGTCTCCACATCGGCCCAGGGCAGGGCAATCTTGTTGCGCTCGGCCAGGGCGAACAGCAACTCAGGCTCCAGCGAGCCCTCCAGGTGCAGGTGCAGTTCGGCCTTGGGCAGGGCGTTCAACCAGTCATACATAGTGGATCATCTCAATCAGGTACGGTTGCCGCCATTCTACAGGGCCTGGCCGGGCATTGCGCCCGGCCAGGCTGCGACCCGGTGAATCACCAGACCAAGGGTTCGCCCTTGTAGTTGATGAAGCGCAGGCCGCCGGTGCCGCTTTGTGCATTGATCTGGTCGAGCATGCCGCGGGTGCTGGTGAACACGTCAATTTCGGCGTTTTCGCCACCCATGTCGGTTTTCACCCAGCCTGGGTGCATGGCCAGTACGCACAGGTCGGGGCGCTGTTGCTCGACCACGAAGCTGTTGATCATTGAGTTCAGCGCTGCCTTGCTGGCCTTGTACAGGCAGATTTCACCACCGTCGGGGATGGTCACGCTGCCCAGGATCGAACTCATGAAGGCCAGCACGCCGCTGCCTTCGCGTACCTGGCCCACCAGGCGACGGGCCACGCGGATCGGGGCCACGGCATTGGTCATGAACAAGTCGCCGATGTCGCTGCGCTGTACCGTTTCCAGGTTTTGCGGCAGGGGCCCCATGACGCCCGCGTTAACGAACACCAGATCGAACACTTGGCCATGCAGGCGTTGTTGCAAGCCATCGAGCTGGGCGGTTTCGTTCATTTCCAGCTGTTCGATGCGCACGCCAGGCACGTCTGCCAGGGCGCCGGGTTGCTGCGGGTTGCGCACGGTGGCGGTGATGTTCCAGCCGTCTTCGTTCAGGCGCTGCACCAGGCCAAGGCCAAGCCCGCGCGAGGCGCCAATGATAAGTGCGGTTTTTGCGTTAGCCATGTGAACGCGCTCCATGGTCGGTGGTAAGGAAAGGTATTGAGGATAATGCACAGCGGCAGTCACTGCCTTGCCAATGGCTGTATAAAAAGTGATCAGCTGCACCCGGGCCTTGCCTGGCCGGGCGTTGCGCCTGTTGGCGCACGGGTTATCCACAAGCTGGTCCACAGTTATTGTGTGCAAGCTCAGGGCGGTGCAGGCCCGCCCGTCGGGTTGCGTACTGGGGATAACTCTTGGGCTTTCAGCACTTTGCGGCTGTCATCAAACGGTGATCAAAATATGATCAAAGCTCTGCAGGCTATGAAAACTGTAGCCTGCAAGCGATTGCCCCAAGCTTATCCACAGGCGGGCCCACAGTTGTTGTGGGCAATGTTCAGCGTGCTTCGAGCAGGATGCGCCCGCGGCTCAGGTCCGCCAGTTGCTGCTGCAGCGGCGCCAGGTGGGCGTCACCGAGTGCAATCAGCAGGTCGACGCCATTGGCAGTGAACTGTTCATCCAGTACCAGGCCGTCGACCTCCGCCAGCCGAAGTTTTACCAGCGCAAGTTCGCTGAAACTGCAGCTGCAGGTGAATTCGCTGCGCTGCACCAGCAGCCGCTTGGGCGCCTGTTGCAGGCACTTGTTGGCGCCGCCGCCATAGGCCCTGGCCAGGCCACCAGTGCCCAGCTGGATGCCGCCGTACCAGCGGATCACCAGCACCACGACCTGGTCGCAGTCCTGCGCTTCGATAGCGGCCAGGATCGGCCTGCCTGCGGTCCCGCCGGGTTCGCCGTCATCGCTGCTGCGGTACTGCGCGCCGAGCTTCCAGGCCCAGCAGTTGTGAGTGGCAGCCAGGTCGCTGTGGCGTTCGATGAAACTCATCGCATCGGCAGCACTGCTGATCGGCCCGGCAAGGGTGATGAAGCGGCTTTTGCGTATTTCCTCGCGGTATTCGCAGAGGTCGAGCAGGGTAGAAGGCATAAATGACGGTTACACAGCCGGCTTGATGCCGCAGCCCTTCAGAATGATGTGGATAAGGTTGTTGCTCGCCTCTTCCATGTCCTGCTTGGTCAGGCGGCTGCGGCCGGTGACCTGGCAGATCTGGGTGGCGAAGTCGGCGTAGTGCTGGGTACTGCCCCATAGCAGGAAGATCAGGTGCACCGGATCGACCGGGTCCATCTTGCCCGCATCGATCCACGCCTGGAACACGGCAGCCCGGCCACGGAACCACTCGCGGTAGTCGGCACTGAAGTATTCGGTCAGGCAGGTGCCGCCGCTGATCACTTCCATGGCGAAAATCCGCGAAGCCTGTGGGTTGCGCCGGGAGAACTCCATCTTGGTGCGGATGTACTGGCTCAGGGCTTCCCCCGGGTCGTCATCGACGCTCAAGGCGTTGAAGGTGCTGTCCCACAATTCGATGATGTTGCTGAGCACGGCAATGTACAGGCCCAGCTTGTTGGTGAAGTAGTAGTGCAGGTTGGCCTTGGGCAGTTCCGCCTTGAGGGCGATGGTGTTCATGCTGGTGCCCTTGAACCCATGGCGAGCGAACTCGTCTTCGGCTGCCTGGATAATGGCCTGTTCGTTTTTCTGGCGGATTCGGCCCGCGGGCTTGCCCGAGGCGGAGAGGCGGTGCGCAGGGACTTCTAGGGTCATGGACGATTCCGTACGGGTCAGTGGCTGCGGCTGTCGGACAAGATTACCTGCCTGCGCCGAAGTGACAAGCGTTTGCGGCAGAGACTGGCATCAACGTGTCGCAGCCAGGCTCTCCAGGAAGCTTTCCAGAACCAGGTTCGGCCGCCGGCCCTTGCGGGTTACCCAGCTCAGGCTCAGGTCATAGAAGCGCTGTTGGGGTTTGAGGGCACGCAAGCGGCCTTGCTGCACCCAGAACGTGGCGTAGTGGTCGGGCAGGTAGCCGATGTAGCGCCCGGTGAGGATCAGAAACGCCATGCCTTCGCGGTCCGAAGCACTGGCCGTGCAGTTCAACGCCTGGTAATGGGCCTGGATGTCGGCTGGCAGGCGGAAGGTGGGGGTAATGGCTTCCTGGCTGTTGAGGCGGTCGTCGTCGACCTGCTGGTCATCGGCATAGAACAGCGGGTGCCCAACGGCGCAATACAACAGCGAGCGTTCGCTGTACAACGGTTGGTACTCAAGGCCCGACAGCGGGCTGGTTTGGGGTACCACACCGACATGCAGGCTGCCGTCGAGCACGCCATGTTCGACCTGGCTGGGGGCGATCATGCGGATCTGGATACGCACCTCGGGCCCACGGTCCTTGAGTTCGGCCAGGGCATGGGTGATGCGCATGTGCGGCAGGGTGACCAGGTTATCGGTAAGGCCAATGTTCAATTCGCCACGCAAGTGCTGGTGCAGGCCGTTTACCTCGGTGCGAAAGCTTTCCAGGGCGCTTAGCAGTTGCAGTGCCGAATGGTAGACCTCGCGGCCTTCCTCGGTCAGCGAGAAACCGGCGCGGCCGCGCTGGCACAGGCGCAACCCCAGGCGTTGCTCAAGGTCGTTCATTTGCTGGCTGATGGCCGAGCGGCCAATGCCCAGCACGTTTTCGGCGGCCGAGAAGCCGCCGCATTCGACCACGCTGCGGTAGATCTTCAGCAAGCGGATGTCGAAATCGCTGACTTGGGCGAGTGGATCGGGGCGTCGGCTCATCAGTTTAGTCACGGCCTGTCTGAAGATTAGAAATGTTGGCTTTTTCAGACTTTATCGCCGTGCCAATTTAGCTGCAACAACATCCATCGTTGCCTAATCGTCTTTCGAGGAACCGCCGATGAACATGCCCGAAACCGCTACCGTCGGTATCGCCAGCCAGCTCAAGCTGGATGCCCACTGGATGCCCTACACCGCCAACCGCAACTTCCACCGTGACCCACGGTTGATCGTGGCGGCCGAAGGCAACTATTTGGTCGATGACCAAGGGCGCAAGATCTTTGATGCCCTGTCGGGTCTGTGGACCTGCGGCGCCGGGCACACCCGCAAGGAAATCACCGACGCGGTGACCCGCCAGCTGAGTACTCTGGATTACTCTCCGGCGTTTCAGTTTGGCCACCCGCTGTCGTTCCAGCTGGCCGAGAAGATCACCCAGCTGACCCCTGGTGAACTGAATCACGTCTTTTATACCAACTCCGGTTCCGAGTGCGCCGATACCGCGCTGAAGATGGTCCGTGCCTACTGGCGCCTCAAAGGCCAGGCGACCAAGACCAAGATCATTGGCCGTGCCCGTGGCTATCACGGCGTGAACATCGCTGGTACCAGCCTGGGTGGCGTCAACGGTAACCGCAAGATGTTCGGCCAGTTGCTTGATGTCGACCACCTGCCTCACACCGTACTGCCGGTGAACGCCTTCTCCAAGGGGCTGCCAGAAGAGGGCGGTATTGCCCTGGCGGACGAAATGCTCAAGCTGATCGAGCTGCACGATGCCTCCAACATCGCTGCGGTGATCGTTGAGCCGCTGGCCGGCTCGGCCGGTGTACTGCCGCCGCCGAAGGGTTACCTGAAGCGCCTGCGTGAAATCTGCACCCAGCACAACATCCTGCTGATCTTCGACGAAGTGATCACCGGCTTCGGCCGCATGGGGGCGATGACCGGCGCCGAAGCGTTCGGCGTGACCCCGGACCTGATGTGCATCGCCAAGCAGGTAACCAACGGCGCCATCCCGATGGGCGCGGTGATTGCCAGCAGCGAGATCTATCAGACTTTCATGAACCAGCCGACCCCTGAATACGCCGTGGAATTCCCGCACGGCTACACCTATTCGGCTCACCCGGTAGCCTGCGCCGCCGGTATCGCCGCGCTGGACCTGTTGCAGAAGGAAAACCTGGTGCAGTCCGCCGCCGAGCTGGCGCCGCACTTCGAGAAGCTGCTGCACGGCGTGAAAGGCACCAAAAACGTCGTTGATATCCGTAACTACGGCTTGGCCGGCGCCATTCAGATCGCCGCCCGTGACGGTGATGCCATTGTCCGCCCTTACGAAGTGGCGATGAAGTTGTGGAAGGCAGGCTTCTATGTACGCTTCGGTGGCGACACCTTGCAGTTCGGCCCAACATTCAACACCACGCCGCAGCAACTGGATCGCCTGTTCGACGCCGTTGGCGAAAACCTGAACCTGATCGACTGATCTTTCCGATTTTGATGCCAGGCGCGTGCACGTGTCCCGCGCCTGCATTTACCTTCTTTATCTGGAGTTTTGCATGAGCATTGTTCAGCACCTGATCCATGGCGAGCTGGTTTCCAAGGGTGAGCGCACCGCCGATGTCTTCAACCCGTCCACCGGCCAGGCTGTGCGCAAGGTCGAATTGGCCAGCCGCGCGACCGTGCAAGAAGCGATCGACTCCGCCAAAGCGGCCTTCCCGGCCTGGCGCAACACCCCGCCGGCCAAGCGCGCCCAGGTGATGTTCCGCTTCAAGCAATTGCTGGAGCAGAACGAAGCCAAGATTTCGCAGATGATCAGCGAAGAGCATGGCAAGACCCTGGAAGACGCAGCCGGCGAACTGAAGCGCGGTATCGAGAACGTTGAGTTCGCCTGCGCAGCACCAGAAGTGTTGAAGGGCGAGTACAGCCGCAACGTCGGCCCGAACATCGATGCCTGGTCCGACTTCCAGCCGTTGGGCGTGGTCGCTGGCATCACCCCGTTCAACTTCCCGGCCATGGTGCCGCTGTGGATGTACCCCCTGGCTATCGCCTGCGGCAACGCTTTCATCCTCAAGCCTTCCGAGCGTGACCCGAGCTCGACCCTGTACATCGCCCAGCTGCTGCTGGAAGCCGGCCTGCCGAAGGGCATCCTGAACGTGGTGCACGGCGACAAGGAAGCGGTGGATGCGCTGATCGAAGCGCCTGAAGTAAAAGCACTGAGCTTCGTCGGTTCAACGCCGATCGCCGAATACATCTATGCCGAAGGCACCAAGCGCGGCAAGCGCGTACAAGCCTTGGGTGGCGCGAAGAACCACGCAGTACTGATGCCGGATGCCGACCTGGACAACGCCGTCAGCGCACTGATGGGTGCCGCCTACGGTTCGTGCGGCGAGCGTTGCATGGCTATTTCGGTGGCGGTCTGCGTGGGCGATCAGGTGGCCGATGCCCTGATTGCCAAACTGGAGCCGCAGATCAAGGCACTGAAGATTGGTGCCGGCACCTCGTGTGGCTTGGACATGGGCCCTCTGGTGACTGCTGCTGCCCGTGACAAGGTAGTGGGTTATATCGATGACGGTGTTGCTGCTGGTGCCAAGCTGGTGGTAGATGGCCGTGGTTTGCGTGTGGCCGGCAATGAAGATGGCTACTTCGTGGGTGGCACCCTGTTCGACAAGGTGACCCCGCAGATGCGCATCTATAAAGAAGAGATCTTTGGCCCGGTGCTGTGTGTAGTGCGTGTGAACAGCCTGGAGCAGGCCATGCAGCTGATCAATGATCACGAGTATGGCAACGGTACCTGCATCTTTACCCGTGACGGTGAAGCGGCGCGCCTGTTCTGCGACGAGATCGAAGTGGGCATGGTCGGTGTAAACGTGCCGCTGCCGGTCCCGGTGGCCTATCACAGCTTTGGCGGCTGGAAGCGTTCGCTGTTCGGTGATCTGCATGCTTATGGGCCGGATGGGGTGCGCTTCTATACCCGTCGCAAAGCGATTACCCAGCGCTGGCCGCAGCGTTCCAGCCATGAAGCGTCGCAGTTTGCATTCCCTAGCCTTTAAGGTCGGTCAATAACGCGGGGAGGCCGAAAGGCCTCCCCGCTTTGTTTTTCAGCAATATCAGGGTTTCTTGAAATTAAAGGTTGACGCCCTTCTGAATCCCCTTATAATGCGCCCCACTTCCAGCGACATCGGAACGACAAACTCCTTGAGATTCAATGAGTTAGGTAGTTAAGGTGGCGTTGAAAGGGCTACGATCGAAAGATCGCAAGCGGTTGAAATGGTGGTTGACAGCGCTTCTAAACGCTGTATGATTCACCTCCCGCTACGAGAGATCGCAGCGAGTTAAGTGTTTGAAGCTAAACGAGTTTCTCGCAAAAAACTTCAAAATAAACGCTTGACAGGCTCTGAGGAAAGCGTATAATGCGCGCCTCGGTTGAGACGAAAAGCTCTTAACCAAACGCTCTTTAACAAATCGAATCAACCAATTCGTGTGGGTGCTTGTGAGTACGGACTGATAG
>NZ_JAJSRO010000014.1:0-161840 GCF_021283425.1 Pseudomonas sp. NMI542_15
GCGCGCAGGTTGGCCGAGAGCTCGTGGAATTCACTGCCGTCGATGTTCGCCAGGTAGTGGCAGCGTACGCCACGCTGAGCGTAAGGCAGTAGCGCTTCGGAAACCAGCTCGGGGCCAAGGAACGAGCCACCGATGCCAATGTTGACCACGTCGGTGATCGGCGTCTCGTTGTAGCCGCGCCACTGGCCACAATGGATGCGCCCGACCAGTTCAGTGATTTGGTTGAGCACCTTGTGCACTTCCGGCATGACGTCCACGCCGTTGACGCTGAGCTTGTCGCCCACCGGCCGGCGCAGGGCGGTGTGCAGCACCGGGCGGCCTTCGGAAGCGTTGATGATTTCGCCGCTGAACATCGACTTGATGGCGCCCTGCAGGCCCACTTCGTTGGCCAGGTTCACCAGCAGGTCGCGGCTTTTTTCGGTGATCAGGTTTTTCGAGTAGTCGAGGAACAGGCCGCAGCAGCTCAGTGAGAACTGGTCAAAGCGTTGGGCATCGGCGGCGAAGGCTTCGCGCATGCTGAAGCCTTGCATGGCTTTGCGATGTTCATTCAGCGCCTGCCAGGCGGGCATGCGCGTTACATCATGGGGGTTACGGTAATACGACATTGCAACTCGGTTCCTTCATGTACATCGTTCCTTGAATAGCCCCACTGCAGCGGGGCCTGGGTAGCAGCAACTGTTTGGCCCCTGAACTGAAAGACTGCTTGGTGCTTGCGTGCCCATGTAAAGCAACCTGGCATTGTATGTGCTGCTAATAGCCGGTTGCCAGCCATGAAGGTGACTTCTCCCGCTCATCGTGCAGAATTGTAAAAAAGTGTACGGAATAAGGCAGAGAAATGTATCATTGGATCCATTAGGCTGATGGCATTTTGATTCCATAAGGATGTGACGTGGTAGGCGATCCCCGGGTTTGGCAAAACGAGTACCCCCATGTTGTGCGTTATCGTGATGCCACCCTGCATTTTCAAACCGTCCTCCCCAGCCATACCCGGCAAGCTATCGAGCAGTTGGTGGAACAGACGCCAACCGCCAAACGCGTGAGTGCGCCGCTCCCGTGTAGCGCCAGCAAGCTTTTTGCCAAACGCGAAAAGCTCGACTCACTGAAAAAAAAATGGCGCATGCAACGTGGTAACCCAAAGCGCAACGGGATGTACGACTGGCCCATTGAAGAGCTGATTAACACGCGTGAAGCGGCCAAGCGAGGCGCCCGGGTACCGGGGCTGATCGGTTATGGATACACCAGCTCGAAACTTGGGCTGATCCAGGACTTTTTCCTGATTACCGAGTTGCTGCACGATCACGTCGACGGGTTGAGCAAAGCCCGTGAGGCGCCCGCAGCAGTGAGCGCCGTGATAGAGGCTACCTTCGAGCTGCTGCATGCATTGCACCGCCGAGGCATTACGCATATGGACCTGTGGGTTGCCAATGTCATGCTGCCCCAACAGGGTAAAGCTCGCGCCATCGACCTGGAAAACTGCTTCTTCGGCCAAACGGATTACCCGGATGAAATCCTGGGCTTCCAGTTTGGTTTTATCTACTTCCGAGAGATTTATCGGTACATCACCGAAGCGGACTATGACAGCGCGGTAGAGCAGGCGCTGGCCACGTATTTCCCGAACATTGGCCGCGCGGGTTTCGACCGCATTTATGCATTGGCCAAGCATCAGGAGGTGGGGCGCCTGGAGCGGCGTGACATCTTCAACAACGGCGTACTGCAGAGCCGTTGGTAGGGCCAGAGCGGGTTTAAGCTGTAGCGACGAACTTGCCCCAGGGCAGCGGTTAATCAATCAAGGCGGTTATGCGGCCATCGCCGGCAAGCGGGCCGCATTAGCTGCCGCCCTATCGGTCCAACAGCCCTTGGCGCCGCTGCAGATACACCCAATCCACAATTTCTCCCTGAGGCGAGTAACCACTGACCAGTTCTCGCAACAACTGTCGCACACGGGTGAAGTCATCGTCGGCAACCGCAGCCAGCAACTGGGTCAGCCGCTCACGCAGAAAATCCCACGCCAGGAAATCTTCGTTGGCGGCCATGATCATCGGGTGGGCTGTGGGCGATACGTCATCGCCGATAAGCAACTCTTCGTAGAGCTTTTCACCGGGGCGTAGCCCCGTGAAGTCGATGGCGATATCGCCCTGCGGGTTGCCCTGGCTGCGCACACTCAGCCCCGAGAGGTGGATCATTTTTTCGGCCAGCTCGACAATGCGTACTGGCTCACCCATATCCAGCACGAACACATCGCCGCCCTGCCCCATGGCACCTGCCTGCACCACCAGTTGGGCAGCTTCGGGGATGGTCATGAAGTAACGGGTAATTTTCGGGTGAGTTACCGTCAACGGCCCACCCGCCTTGATCTGCTTGTGAAACAGCGGAATCACCGACCCGGAAGAGCCCAGAACGTTGCCAAAGCGCACCATGGTGAACCGGGTCTTGTTCACCCGGGCAATCTTGCTGCTGTCTCCATACATCACCGGTGCCGCCTCGCGGCTCAGCGCCTGCAGGATGAGCTCGGACAACCGCTTGGTGCTGCCCATGACATTAGTCGGCCGCACGGCTTTGTCAGTGGAAATGAGCACGAAGTTGGCGACACCGGTCTGCAGTGCTGCCTGGGCAGTACACAACGTGCCATAAACATTGTTGAGAATACCTTCGGCGATGTTGTGCTCGACCATCGGCACATGCTTGTAGGCTGCCGCATGGTAGACCGTATCGACGCGCCAGGTGGCCATTACATCAACCAGGTGCTGCTGATTGCGAACCGAGCCCAGAATCGGCAACAGCCTTACCGATAGCGACTCACGCAAGATGCGCTGTTCCAACTCACTCAAAATGCTGTAAAGGTTGAATTCACTGTGATCGAACAACAGTAGCGTGGTAGGCCCCAGCCCGATGATCTGGCGGCACAGCTCGGCACCTATGGAGCCCCCCGCCCCGGTGACCAACACGGTTTGCTTGTAGATGCAGCGCTCAAGCAGCCCTTCCTGGGCGGGAACCGGGTCACGCCCCAGCAGATCGGCGATGTCTACGTCCTGAATGTCATCCACTTTTACCCGGCCACTGGCCAGGTCGGCGAAAGCTGGCACGCTCCGTACGTGCAATGGGTAGGGTTCGAGCAAGGCGAGGATGTCCCTGCGCCGTGCTCGCGAAGCGGATGGTAGCGCCAAGAGAATTTCCTGGGCGCCGGTTTCTTTGATCAACTGGTCGAGGTGCTTGGGTTTGTACACCTGCAAGCCTGAAATCACACGGCTGGCAAGATCGCTGTCATCGTCAATGAAGGCCACAGGGCGCATGACCCGGCCCATACGCAGGGCTGCCAACAGCTGGTTGCCAGCGGTACCTGCACCATAAATGGCGACCTTGATAAGGTCGTCGTCGCGGTTGGCGAATGGTATCTGATGAGACCCGGTAAACCAGTCCCCCAGGAAGTACTGGCGCATGATCAGGCGCAGGCCCCCGATGATGACCATGCTCAACCACCAGTAGTTGAAAATGATCGACCGCGGCACGACAACTTGATGGTTGCTGTACCAGTACACCACCACCGCCAGAATCAGTGACGACAATGTTACGGCCTTGATGATGGTCACCAGCGCATCATTGCCGAAATAGCGCATGACCGCCCGGTACATGCCAAAGCGGATAAACAACGGTATGGCAACTACCGGTGCGGCGAGGAACAGCCAGCCATGCTCGACGATAGGGTTGTACATTTCATCGACGCCCAGGCGCACGATAAAGGACAGCCACAACGCAAACCAGATGAGCACAATGTCGGTGCACACTTGTACCAGGCGTTTCTCCCGCCGGGACAAGCTGACAAGGTACTCACGCATTTTTTTATTTTTTGCGTCGCTCATCCAGTTATCCTCTGCGCATCGGGGCTTCGATTGACTGACCAGAGCGCTTCTGAGCAGAACCGAAGGTTCAGCAGCGCGATACGACGCCTTCCTTGTTCGACCATCCTATTCCTGTTTCCCTGCCTGATAGATCAGCGCCAACACTATAAGAGGCGCATACGCCACCATCGTTCCCAGCGCACCATCGAGTTTCAACAACACCACCGCCATGGCCACAGGCAACAGCCAGCCAAGGTTGATGGCCGCCACTGCCAGGCTGACCGGGCGGTGGCCGGCGTAGCGACGCGAGGCATACTGGTAGGCATGGCTGCGGTGCGCCTGGTAAACCTTGTCGCCGCGCAGCAGGCGCCGTGCAAGGGTGAACGTGGCGTCCACCACGAACACCCCCAAAAGTATTAACCACCCCCAGAATAATAGCGGGTTTATCCAGCCTGCCATTAATGCGAGCAGGCCCAGGACAATACCCAGAAAACCACTGCCGGCATCGCCCATGAAGATGCGTGCAGGAGGCAAGTTCCAAACCAGGAAGCCGGCCACCGTGGCCGCCAGCAACATTGGCAACAAGGCCTCCTGGGCATGGCCGGTCAGCCAGTACAGCAGGCTGCCCCCAAGGCATACGCAGATAGCCTCGATGCTGGCGATACCATCGATGCCGTCCATGAAATTGTACAGATTGAGCAACCACACCAGGTACAGCAGCCCGATGATGATGCTGAGCCAGGCTGCAGATAACGGCACGCCAAAAATCATCATCGGTGGCAAGCCGCCGATCCAGAAAAGCCCCCAGCCGGCCGCAATGAAATGCCCCAGCAAGCGCCAGCGCGCGGCGATGTGGCCATGGTCGTCCATGAAGCCGACCAGCGCTACCACACCACCAGCACCCACTATTGCAAACACAGTCTCATTGGCGAGTGCGCCAGACCAGCGAAGCGCCACCAGGCCTAGAAGGAAGGCAAATACGAACGATAGGCCGCCCCCACGAGGCGTGGGCAAGGAATGAGAGCTTCGCGCATTGGGGATATCCAGAATACTGCGTGCCAAGGCATAACGGCGCAATGCGGCAGTCATCAGTAGCGAAGCCAATCCCGCCACAACAAGAAGGAGCCAAATCATCAATATCGGTGTTCCAGAAATGAGCGGGCGGTTATCTGCAGGCCTTGGTCGAGCGTCAAAGGCGGCGTCCACGCAAGCAGGTCGCGATTTTTTCGAATGTCCACTTGCAACGATCCCAGCAGCCGCAAAGCCAGGTCACCTCGCCCGACCATGCCCGCTGCAAACTTCAAAGCCACCACAGGCACAGGCACAAGCCGCACCGGCCGACCCAAAGCATGGCCCAATCCACGCAACAAGCGAGGCAACGAAACATCGTCACCATCGCTGGCGATAAATACTTGATTGGCCGCGGCGGGATGCTCGATACAGGTAACGATCAAATCGACCAGATTGTCTAGCGATACCAGGCTGCGCCGGTTATCGACTGCCCCAAAGGGTAACGGGACGCCCCGCTGCACCCAACACATCATGCTGTGGAAATTGGCTTTTACACCCGGCCCGTAGACCAGCACAGGGCGAATCACCACGACTTCGAGGCCGCAGCTGGCTGCCAGTTCGAACAAACCCTTCTCGGCTTCCTGCTTGGAAATACCATAGGCATCCACGGGCGCTGGTACATCGTCTGCGTGCAATGGACGACCAGGCTGACTGGTTTCGCCATTGACCTTGACGGAGCTGATGTAGATAAAGCGCCGCACCCCCGCAGCAGCCGCTTGCCTGGCAAGGTTCAGGGTACCTTCGACATTAACCAGGCGAAATGCCGCCAAACTATCGGCAGCAGTTTCGTTCATCACGTGCACACGCGCAGCGGCATGCACCAGCACATCAACACCTGCCAGCGCCGCAGCCCAGTCGGTAGAGGCATTCAGATCGCTGACAGTAGCAGCCTGGACGCCAGGTGGAAGCGGTGTGCCGGCCACTCGCACCGCCCCTCTGGTGGCAAAGGCACCGTGCGTGCTCAACGTATGGCAAAGCGCGCGCCCTACGAAGCCACTGGCACCAGTGACAAGAATCGTGCGTCTATCCATGAAAGCTGTCTCGGGAACCTGCTGCTTGCAACGCCTCGTTGGCGTTATCGCCAATGAGGATTAAACGCGGCAGTATACATCTCAGGCCTACATCGCTCGACACCGATTCTGTAGGAAGAAAGCCAAGCGCATCCGGCGCCCGACTTGGGGCTGCCTGGCAAGGCAGCCTCCACATATCATAGTGAACAGCCTCTGCATGCCCGTGCATTGCCCATCTACTCAGGTGCGCGCATCCAGGCTTGCCACATCGCCACCCGGCAGGGTGGTCTCAGGCACCGGACTAAGCCACACATTTACGTTGTCGACACTCTCCTGGTTCAACTCGCCCGCCCATCGACTGAGCAGGAACAGGTTGGTGATGAAGTCATACTGAGACTTGAGCAGATCGCGGCGTGCCTTGAACTCGTTCTGCACGGCAGTTAACACATCGACCGCATTCACGACACCAAAGGTAAATGCCTTCTGCGCCGCCACGCTCGACTTTTGTGCCGAAGACAACGCATTGCGGTTGGCGCGTATTTTCTCGACGCTGGATTGCGCTGTCAGGTAGGCCGTGGTGGTTTCCTTCACCACCTGCCTGCGAATACCCTCCGCTTGCACCTCCGCCGCCAGCTGCTGGTCATACAAACCCCGCACGCGAGCCGAGGTGGAGCCACCGCTATAGATCGGGATCTTCAACCCCAGGCTGGCGACATAGCTATCGCTACGCGGCGCCTGGGTGTTGTCATAACCCTGGTCGCTCTGTTGGGCACTCACGCTCAGGGCGAGTTGTGGGTAATGCTCCCCCTTGCCTTCACGCACCGCAGCATTCGCCGCTTCGGCGTTGCTTTGGGAAGCCTTGAGCATCGGGTTTGTTTCAACTGCCTGGGTAATCCAGCTTTGCAGCGGCCGCGTCGGCGCCTGCAGGGTTACATCGTTGCGCACCCGGCTGAGCGGCTCATGGATAGGCCGCCCGACAATTTCGGCCAGCGCCTCGCGACTAACCTGCACCTGGTTGCGCGCATCCACCTCCTGGGCGGCCAATGTATCAACCCGCGCTTGTATGTCGAGCTTGTCGGTAATTTTTGCCATCTGCCGGTCGAACATCATGCTGACACGGTCCAGGTTTTTTTGCGTGGCACGGCGCTCCGCCTGAACCAGCGCCAACTCGTCATCGGCAGCCAAGGCGACGAAATAGCGCTTGGCCAGGTCCACCGTCGCCTCAGCCAGGGTGTCCTCGGCCTGCTGCCCTTTCTGCGCCTTGACACTCTTGGACTTCTGATAACGCTCCCAAGCCGGTTTGTTGTACAGGTACTGCGTGAGGCTAAGGGAATAGGTTTCGTTGTTGTAGATGTCGCGGGTGGCCTCGTTCTTGCGCAGTACACGGCTGGAATTGGCATTGGCCGACACCTGCGGCAGCAACTGGCCAAGGGCCTCGCGCTGCTGCTCGGTGGCGGTGCGAGCGTTGGCGTAGGCCGCCAGCACACGCGGGTCTTCAAGGCGCGCTTCGCGGTACAGGCCAGCAAGGTCCAGGGCATAGGTTGATGCCGAAACACTCTTGGCCGGCTCGGTGGCCAGGTTTTTCGACTCGACGGCCGTTGCCTGCAAGGCCGTCAAGCAAATGAGTACACCAGGTAGCAGACGCAACACGATCATTCCTCAATCAGCGATTGAGCGAACATGTTGCTCGCCGGTTTCAGCAGGTATTCCAGCATCGTGCGCTCGCCTGCATTGATCAACACGTCAGCGGGCATGCCCGGCTGCAGCTTGCGGTTGCCGAGCTTCTTCATGCCGTCTTCCGACACTTTCACCCGCACCAGGTAATAAGGGTCGCCGGAGTGCTCATCGGTAAGGCGGTCGGCCGAAATGCGCACCAGGTTGCCTTCGATAACCGGCGTGGTGGCAGCACTGAACGCACTGAAGCGGATATCAGCCGTTTTACCCAGCTTGAGCCGATCGATGTCCTTGGGGTCTACCTTGGCTTCGACAACCAGTTCCGACGCTTCCGGAACGATGTCCAGCAAGGGCGTGGCCGCGCTGACTACACCGCCAATGGTGTGCACCTTCATGTCCAGCACCATGCCGCTTTCAGGGGCACGGATTACGACGCGCGACAACCGGTCGCGCAATGCCGCTTCTTTCTCCTGAAGGTCGAACACCTTGGCCTGCACATCGGACAGTTCGTTGGCCACATCAGAGTCAAACTTTTTCTTCAGTTGCACGATCTGAAGTTCGGTCTCGCCGATTTGCAGCTTGGTCTTGCTGATGGTCGACTCATGGTCGGCCACTTCGGTCTTGAGCATGTCAAGGCGGCGCTCTTGCTCCAACAAGCGCTGGTTATCAACGAAGCCTTCGGCCAACAGCTCTCGCAATTGCTTGATTTCGCCGCTGTATGACTTCTCAAGGCCTCGCTTGGTGCGGATCATTTCGTTAAGGCCAACAATCTGCTGCTTCATCTGCTCGATGCGTTCGCGGTTTACCGAGATCTCACCCTGCAACGAATTGCGACGGGCCGTGAAAACCTGCAGTTCACCGTTCAGCGCCTCACCGGCACGGGGCGAGTCGGTGCCCTCCATCTCAACTGCCGGGATCGCATCCAGGCCGTCGCGCTCGGCGCGCAGCCTTGCTTCTTTATAACGGGCCACGATCAGTTGGTTGCGTGTGGACTCGTACTCGGCGCTCAGCTGGCTTTCATCCAGCACGATCAGCGGGTCGCCTTTTTTTACCAAGTCACCATCACGGGCATGCAGCTCTTTGATGATGCCGCCTTCAAGGTGCTGCACGGTTTTGCGGTAGTTTTGCACGGTGACCACACCCGACCCGTGCACTGCGTTGCTCAAGGGTGCAAACGCAGCCCATGTACCAAAAATGCCGAAGGTGACAAACACAATGGTAAGGCCAAGACGACGTATGCCCCGGTCGGATGTGGGCATGTCATCAAAATTGTGGTCGAACGTGCTGATAGCTTTACTGCTCATCTGAAAGTCCTTTTACGCGCCAGTACTGGTCGGTACGACCGGCGCTGCGGCAGCAGGCGCTGGGGAAGCTGGGTTGGGTGTAGCGGCGGCAGGGGCCTGCGCTGCGGCGGCCTGGCCGACACGCTGCTGGCCCTTGGCTTGCTGCGCGGCCAACTCGGCGATAACACGGTCACGCTCGCCATACAGCGAAATGGCCCCACCAGCCATGACCAAAATGCGGTCCAACCGGGTCAGGATATTGGGGCGGTGCGAGACGATGAACACCGTAGCGCCGGTTTCCTTGAGTTTTTGCAAGGCAACCCCCAAGGCGCGCTCGCCGACATCGTCCAGGTTGGAGTTAGGCTCGTCGAGTACGATCAAGCGAGGGGTACCGTAGATAGCCCGCGCCAGGCCGACACGCTGGCGCTGGCCGCCGGACAGGTTGACACCGTCGCTACCGATCACGGTGTCGTAGCCATCCGGCAGCATCAGGATCATTTCGTGCACGCCAGCCATTTGTGCAGCCTGCACCACTTTTTCCGGGTCGATCTTGTCAAAGCGGGCGATGTTTTCGCTGATGCTACCTTCGAACAACTCGATATCTTGCGGCAGGTAGCCCACATACTGACCCAGCGCTTGTTTGTCCCAGCTGGCGATATCGGCGCCGTCCAGACGCACCACACCATGCTGCGGCGGCCAGATGCCCATCAACGCTCGTACCAGGGTGGACTTGCCCGCCGCACTTGGCCCAACGATACCGACGATGGAACCGGAAGGCACCACGAAACTCATGTTACGAATCACGGGGGCCTTGGCGCCTGGTGGCGCAACAACCAGGTTTTCTACCTGGATCTGGCCTTCGGGTGCCGGCAGCGGCATACGCTCTGGCTCCTTGCTCAGGGCGTCTAAAACCTTGCTTAAGCGGTCGTATTGCACTTTGGCCGCGACGAAGCCTTTCCAGCTGCCGATCATCTGATCGATGGGCCCCAATGCCCGGCCAAGCAGCAACGAGCCTGCCATCAGCAAGCCTGGGTTTATTTCGTGGGTAACCACCAAGTAAGCACCAATGGCCAGCATGATCGACTGCGACCAGGTGCGGAAGGTTTTCGAGATGGTGCTGACGATCCCCCCCTTATCACTGGCCTCCGACTGCATCAGCATGATGCGGCGCTGGCGCTTGGCCCAACGGTTCATGAGCGTTTCGAGCATGCCCATCGACTCGATGACTTCCGCATTACGCAGCGTCTTGGTAGTGACAATATTAGAAGCGACGTTCTCTTTGTTGGCATTTGCCAAGGCATTGGCAGTCAGCCGGTGATTGACCACGGCCAAGCCAGCGAGGACAAGCCCGCACGCTAATGTCATGTAACCGAACCAAGGGTGGAACAGGAACATCACGACGGTATAGATAGGGAACCATGGCGCATCGAAGAAAGCGAACAAACCCGAACCGGTAAAGAATTGGCGCAGCGCCGTAAGGTCGTTCAGCGACTGCGCCGTGGCATCCGCACCACCGCTGGAGAGCGCGCGCTTGAAGCTTGCGCGATAGACATCGCGGCTTAGCATCACATCCAAACGGTTGCTGATACGCACCATGATTCGCGAACGCACCCACTCCAGGGCGCCCATCGTTGCGACCAACACAGTCAGGATCAACGTCAACATCAACAGGGTCGAGGTGCTGCTGGATGGGACCACCCGCCCCGATATCTGGATCATGTAAAAAGTGGGCACCAGCATCAGTGCGTTGACGAAGAAGCTGAAGAAGCCAACCGACAGGAAGCTGCTTTTGCAGGCTTTGAGAGCGGCTTGCAGGTTGTTGTCAGATAGAGAACTCATGGTATCCATACTGAGAAAGGCGAAAACGGCCGGCAGTGTACCACCCACTTCCAACGAGTAGGGCGCCGGTTGGCGACTTGGCGTCCACCTGTGCCTCTCGCCTGAAAATTTGTGAATACATAGTGAATAGCGTCAAAACGCCACAATTCAATCCCGAACAGCCGTGGCACCGCGAATCGGCACCTCCGACTTAAAGCTGTCATATCAGCGAGGCGACAGACGGCACCCCTTGTATCGCAACCACTCTTGACCTGTCGAAAATCCGCCACAACGCTGTCAAGCGTTATCTGATAAATCTTTAAATCATTGATTAATATGGATTTTCTTGTAGCATCACAAGGCCGACCAACTCACTAGGTTATCGAGCAAGCCAACCCGCAGACTGCTAAGAGGATGATTTTGTTCAATTTCTTGGTGAAATTTTTTTTACCTTTGTGAGTTGACAACTTTTCCCATGCATTGCATCTTCGCACCTTCGCAGGGAGCCATCACTGGCCGTTTTGTGTGCATGCACGGGTCTGAGCAAGTTAGCTACCAGTGTTTTGTTTAAAAGGAGCTAAACAACGCCATGTCTATGCCTTCGCAACCCCTTGACGGCCTGAGGATAAGCACCCGGGTCACGTTGCTTGAGCCCGGCATGTTCATTTTCCGGTTCGCCTCGCAACCGCCTGCCGACAAGCCCGTCTGCATTGCACTTCAGCAAGCGCCCCTAGGTAAAGGCTCCATCGACTTTTTCCCTGCCGAAGGCGTCAGCAAAAACATGCTGACTAAGCTTGGCGATACCATTGTGGCGCGCGTCAAAGGTGGTGTGACCACTGTTTTGATCACCGAATACCATATGTTCGAAGACGTGATCGAGCCCGTCGACCTGCGTATCGACCGCATCGACACCTCACCTGCCATCATGCGCACCTTCGCCGTGGTTGCCACCGACCCCTCTCTCGCACCGCCCAGTACCGCCCCCCTGCCTTTCGAGCTTACCGCCCACTTCAATCGGGGTGGTGAGGTGGTATCGACCGAAGGGTGGGTGGGCTCGCCAGGCAGCGACGATTTCATCGAATGCTTCGCCATCGACTGGCCGAACAAGCCCACCGGCGTCGACCTGCTGTACACCTGCATGGTTGCCGGGTCCGGCCCAAGCCGGAACGTGTCCACCGGCACCTTCGTCGGCTTGCGCGGTGAAGGCCTGCCGTTGATCTGCGCAGGCTTCAGCCTGGTCGGCCCACAGCGCAAACACTATGAACTTACAGGCCACATTGTGTTCGGCAACGCCGAACCGCAGTGCCTGGTGACCAATCAGATGATGCATGGCCCTACCGGCACCGAGCCGTTGGTGGCGCTGCATATCGCCATTACTCCCGTTACGAAGACGAACGCTGCCCGCTCTAAGTCTCCGTGGGAAAACTCTGCCTATCAGCAGAAAATCAGCACCGCAAGCCAACTGGCTTGAAGTAACAGGAATACACCATGCAATACGATAACCCCGTATCGTCCACACAGCTGCAAGCGCACCTGGACAGCTCCACCCTGTCGGACAGCACTGTAGCCGCCATCAGCTCCCTGCTGGGCTTGGGCGAAGGCACCACTGTCAATGTGGCTAGCTTCGACGGCGTGAACCTGCAGGTTCCGACCTCCGGCGCTGTCGACGTGGTAACCGGCGTTGTAGCCGGTAACAAAGGCGACCAAGTTACCCTCGACCTGTCCAAAGCTGAAGCCGCTGGCGCCAGCACCTACATCCTGGAAAGCGACGCTAACCTGGTTGTCAACCTGCAGGGCAACTCCGCTGCCCCAGCCGTTCAGGCCTTCGCTGCCCTGGCTGCCGATGTTGCCGTCACCGCTGACGACTCCGCCATCCAACTGGTAGTCACCACCGGCAACGGCGATGACGTGATCACTGTCAAAGGCGACCAGAACACCCACATCGACGCAGGTGACGGCAACGACACCATCGTTACCGGCAACGGCAACAACACCGTTATCGCTGGCGCTGGCAACAACAACGTGACCACCGGTTCGGGTAACGACACCGTCGTCCTGAGCGGCGTTAACCACGCTGACGTAGTCGACACCGGTGCAGGCTTCGACGTTGTCCAGCTGGACGGCGCGCGCGATGCCTACAACTTCGCAGTTGGCAACAACTTCAACGTCAACCTGACCGCTGCTCCAGGTGCTGGCCAAACCGCTTCGATCACTAACGCTGAGTTCCTGACCTTCGTTAATGGCGAAACCGTTGAAACCGTAGCCCTGGCTCACAGCCAAGACGAAGCTGCTGCCCTGCGCCTGTATGAAGGCATCCTGGGCCGTGACGCTGACGCACAAGGCGCCAAAGACTTTGTTGGTGCAGTGAACGCTGGCGTTTCGCTGACCGACATCGCCAACATCTTCCTGAACTCCAACGAGTTCGCCGGTGCTGTCAACGCTACCGACATCAACGAACTGTACCAAGCTCTGCTGGGTCGTGATGCTGACGCCGACGGCGCTGCTGCCTGGGCTGGCCAGCTGGCCAACGGTTCGCAGTCCCTGGCCGACATCGCTGCCGCCATCGCTACTTCGCAAGAAGCGATCGCTGCCGACCAGTCGAACGGTGACTTCGTCCGTGACCTGTACGAAAACGTACTGGGCCGCCCTGCCGAGGAAGAAGGCCTGAACGCTTGGGTAGGCCAGCTGTTCAACGGCGCAAGCCGTGCCGACGTGGCTGCTGCCATCGTTGGTTCCGCTGAAGCTCAGACCAAGTCTGACAGCGACTTCATCGAAGGCCTGTACCAGTCCGCGCTGGGCCGTGCTTCGGATGCAGACGGTAAAGCTGATTGGCTGGCTCTGCTGGCTAACGGCGGCACCCACGCAGACGTGGCGCTGGGCATCGTTGGTTCCGACGAAGCTGTTGCTCACATCGACAACGTCGTTGTGCTGCACGGCCAAGTCTAACTAGCCCTGCTATAGCGAAGCGTGTGCCCGGCCGCAAGGCTGGGCATATGCCAAAGGGGGCGACTTTCGGGTCGCCCCTCTTTTTATTTTTTGTAGCCAAGCCAAGCTTATGTCCAGACAACTCGACCATGGGCGAGAAACGCTCATGGACATTTTCCACCGTCACCGTCAAGCCAACGAGCCTGGCCCGGCGGCAGCGGCACTCGAGCGCGCCCTGCACACCGCCGAGTACCGGCCGGAAGCGCTGGTTTGGAAGGGCATCGCGGCATTGCCGCAAACGCCCGAGCTGGCCTTTGTTTATTTCGCCAATGCCGCCCAGGCCCTGCCGGAGCGTGCAGACATCCATGCGCTGGTCGGGCGCAGCCTACTGGCGCAAAACCATTTCGAACTCGCCACCCGTTACCTGACAACGGCGTGGCAGACACAGCCCAACGACCTGGCGCTGCGCCTGACGCTTTGGCAGGCCCGCAGCCAATCGGAGCACCCTGCCGAGCTGCACCGCATGATTTTGGCCCACCTGCCAGACATTCATACGGGTCAGGAACTGGCCCATGTGCTCAAGCAGCTGGCAGGGTTGACCGATACCCCGACCACAGTAGGCGTGGCACGCTATGTACCTGAACAGCAGGTAATCCAGGGTTGGGCGATCGACTTGCGCAACCTCCAGGCGCCCGTTGCACTCAAGCTTCAGGCCAACGGTATACAAGCCGATACGTCTGCCAGCGCAGCGCACCCACTGCTTAGCGCCGCAGGCTTGCCTGGGAGCCATGGCGGCTTCCGGATCAGCGTGACAAACCCAACCGCCGCAGTGCATCTGTGCTTTGCCAATGGCACACCGCTGCTGGGCAGCCCGGTATTCGCAATGCCAGCCTTTGCACCGCCCCCACCAGCAGGCGGCGGCGGCCAGCAGCAGCCTGTGGACGTGCTGATTCCGGTGTACAACGGCCTTAGCGAGACATTGGAGTGCATAAACAGTGCACTGGATGCCCGCAAGCTCAACCGCACCCCCCACCGCCTGGTGGTGATAGACGATGCCTCCCCAGTGCCCGCACTGTCCAAAGCACTGAAAGTACTGGCAGCCAAGGGCAAGATCACCTTGGTGACCAATGCCGTCAACCTGGGCTTTATCCGCAGCATGAACCGCGCCATGGCCTTGAGCCCGAACAAGGATGTGGTGTGGCTGAATGCCGATACCCGGGTGCATGGCAACTGGCTGGACAGGTTACGCCAGGTGGCTTACAGCGATGCCACCATCGCCTCGGTCACCCCCTTTACCAACAATGGCGAACTGATGAGCTTTCCGCAAAGCCGGGTCAGCCATGCCATGCCCACCGCCCACGAGCAGGCCGAACTCGATACCCTGGCGCAAAGCTGCGACAGCGTGCCGGTGGAGATCGAAACCGGCTGCGGCTTCTGCCTTTATATAAAGCGTGCAGCACTGGATGAGGCGGGGTACCTGGACGAAGCGCAACTGGCCCGCGGCTACGGCGAAGAAACCGACTGGTGTCTGCGTGCCCGTACCCTGGGGTGGCGACACATGGGCGCGACCAATGTGTTCGTGGCGCATCAAGGGGGTATTTCGTTCGGCGCGGAAAAAACCCTGCGTGTAGCACACAACAATGCCATTTTGCGTAAACGCTACCCGGATGCCCCAGCCCGCTACAACAGGTTTTGCTTGCGCGACCCTATCAAGCCTGCCCGCCAAGCCTTGCAACGCGCCCGGCTGGCTAAACTTGCCAGCCTACCTCACGCTACCCGCAAGGCCCAGTGGCCCAAGCAAAGCCAGCGGGTTTTGCACCTGCACGCTGGCTCGCATAGCGATGCTCAATTCAACCTGGCCTGGCACCATGACAGCCATCGCACCTGGGTAACGTTGCAAGCCCCACTGCCACCCCTGGCACTGCAATTGGACTTCGAACTGCCTGGCGAATTCGACACGCTGGTCGACACCCTGCGCAGCTTGCCCCTGGAGAGGCTGGCATATGAACAACTGGCACGCTGCCCAACTGCTTTGTGCGATTTACCCAATTTGCTGGGCGTACCTTACCACATCATTTGCCGCGACGACCGCCTGCTGGGCGAAACTGAAGACTATGATTGGCGCTGTTTTGTCCAAGAAGCAGCCACTGTGCAGTTACCCTGGCAAGCCCTGCTGGGCAATTACTCAAATAGCTACCCCACAGCTGACTGGTCAACGCTGGCGACCAAGCAGCACCCGACAAAAGCGCCCAAAGCACCCCGCGTGTTGCTGATTGGCGACACCCTGATCAACTCAATCATTGCCCAACGCTGGCTTGCACTGGCCAGACACATAGCCCGCCAAGGCCTACCGTTGGTATTACTGGCCAAGGATGACACCCCTTGGCTCAAGGTACTTCAGGCAACCGGCAGCATCCACCGGCTGCCCGCCCCAGCGGGCTTCAGCCTTGCAGAGCGTGCCCGCGCGGCAGGCTGCGACGGGGTTTTGAGCCTGGATGATGCCCCAGGGGCAGGTTGGCTGGCCCCCCCCCTGGCCGACGAACTCACCACCCCCCTGTACGCACCGCCAAGCGCTGCTGCTGACGAAGCCGGCGCAAACTCGCTGGCCACCCTCCCCTTTTCACTGAGCCAAGCCTGATGACTCAAGACTTGCAGCAAAAGCCCCAGGCGGCCCAGCAACCCGTCGCATCCCAAACCTTCAGTGGCGCCATTCTAGGCCTGCAAGGCGATGTGCTGCAGGGTTGGGCGATAGATACTGCGCAACCGGAACAACGCCCGGTCGTAGAAATTTTTATCGACGGCGCTGGCATAGCACTGGCACGTGCCGATCAGTATGAGCCGCAAGCTCCTCAGGGCGACCAGTTTCACGGTTTTGCCGTACAGCTGCGCGAAAGCTGGCTCGCCGAGGCAAAGGTTATTACCGCTCGTATCGCCAACCAGCCTTTCACTCTGGATGGCACCGTCGTGCTACCCGCCAGCCCGAGCAAGCAAGCGCCTGCATTTGCCTCCCAGGTGTGGCACACGGGCGGGCTGCGCGTTGCGGGCTGGTCTTGGGACCCGCAGTCGCCAAACCGCCACGTGCAAATCACTGTGCGGGAAGGTGATCAGATAATCGGCCACGCTACCTGCAACACCCACCACCAGGCGCTGGCATATCGAGCCACCAGTGACCATGGCTTCACCCTTGACCTGCCTTGGGAACTGGCTGACGGCAAGGTGCATGTACTGGACGTCGTGAACGACCTTGAACAACCACTTGCCGGTAGCCCTATTCGCGTTTGCTGTCGACCGGAGGGTGCTGCGGGCTTGCTGCGCCAGCTTGACTCAAGCCATGACACCGCAGCCTTGGCCCTACTTACCGAAATCATCAAGGAGCAGGACCAACTCCTGGCAAAAAGCTCAGGCTGGCAGCATTATCCAAAATGGTTCGAAGCCTTTCAGCGACTTGAAGGCCTGGAGCGCCCTGCCCTGCAGGGTAAAACCGGCCTTTTGCTACTCAGCGAAGGCGATAAGGAACGCGAGCAAACCAGCCTGGCCAGCCTGGGGGCAGACGTCGAGCACGTGCACCATTTAGCCACGGCCCCGACCGATGAGCTTTTGCCGGCCATCCGGGAACTGCTGGCACAGGGGTGCGACCGCATCCTGCCCCTTGCTGCTGGTGATCGCCTGGCCCCACTTGCCTTACCACACCTCTGTGCGTTGTTGGATGACGGTAGCGCCTGGGCCTATGCCGACTGCGATCGCGACAGCGCTCAGGGGGAACGCAGTTTGCCGTGGTTGAAGCCTACCTGGGACATAGATTTGTTTGTGGGAGCAGACATTTTTTCGCCGGGTGCCATTTTCAGCGCACACATCATTGAACAAGCCTTGGCATTATTGGAACTTGGCGATAAACCGCGAACAACAGGCTGGCATGACCTGATTGCAGCGATAGCGTTGGCGACGCAAAAGAACAGCGCCAGTGTGGTCCACCTGCCACGCGTGCTTTACCACCGAGCCAGTGACACTCCCGCTAGCCCGGAGCAGGCAGAGCCTTCATCGCACAGGCTGAGTGCTGTGGAATGGCTATGCGATAGCCTGACGCCTGGCGCAATAGTGACCCGCGTAGCGCATTACCCGGCGCTTCTCAGAGCGCACTGGCCACTGCCTGAGCAACTGCCGCGAGTGAGCCTGATCGTTCCGACACGCGACCAGTACAAATTGCTGCATGCATGCCTTGAAGGCCTGCTGACCCGTACTGATTACCCAAACCTTGAAATAATGGTTGTCGACAATCAATCCACCGATCACCAAACCCTGGATTACCTTGCCACATTGAAAGCGCGAGGTGTGATAGTGCTCGATCACCCCTTCCCGTTTAATTACTCGACCATCAACAACCGCGCCGTAGACGCGGCCACCGGCGAAGTGATCGGCCTGATCAACAATGACATAGAAATCATTGAAAGCAGTTGGCTAAAGGAAATGGTCGCACAACTGATGCGTCCGGGCGTTGGTGCTGTAGGTGCTAAATTGCTCTGGCCAAATCGCATTGTTCAGCATGGAGGCGTAGTAGTCGGCGTTAACAAGCTGGCAGCACATTCAGGAAATAATCTCGATGACAACGATGCTGGTTATCTGTCAAGAAATCAGCTCGTTTGCCGCCAAAGCGCTGTTACGGCAGCATGCCTGCTCATGAGAAAGTCAGAATTCCAATCAGTGAATGGACTTGATGAGGAAGCGTACCCAGTCGCATTCAATGACGTTGATCTGTGTTTGAAAATCAAAAAATCTGGTCATCACATCATCTGGACTCCATTCTCGAAGCTCATCCACGCAGAATCTGCTAGTCGCGGGAAAGACATCAGTAAAGAAAGGCGATCAAGAGCACATCGCGAGCAAATGGGCTTTATTCAGAAATGGACTAAATGTGACAACATTGATCCGTCCTATCACCCAGCGCTTAGTCATGATTACTTGAGCGGCCCATACGGAGGCTTGGCAATGCCTCCCCTCTCAACAAACCCAAGAAAATATTAACAGCCTGTTAACGTAAAGGAACTACCACAGATCTCAACTCTCAAAAACTACTAGTAACTTTTACTAATCAGAGCTCCTTTAAGCCAAGGCTTGGACCCATGCTAAAATCACACTCAAAACCAGCTCCCCAAGCGCCAGTTCAAATTGTTGGCCACCTCGACTACGTTGATGAAGGCTATGCTTATGGATGGGCATTCAACCCTCTAAATCCACATAACCGAGTGAGTGTAGATATCTTATGTGAAGGTAAATTGGTAGGGCATGGCCCAGCTGATGGATATCGTGAAGACTTGAAAGAAGCGAAGATCGGAGATGGAAATCATTTATTCAAGATCAAGCTTTCTTACGAACTTTATGATGGAAAGGTGCATAGCCTTTACGCTCGCAATGCGAGCAATAATATCCTGTTAACTGGCTCAAACGTAATAATGGGCCCTGAAAAGGCAACCTTGCCTTTCCCCTTAATATCCCGCGACGAGGGTGAGAATTACATCAGTGAGCTGTGCCAGAGCCTGACCACCAAAACAACGAGTAAGCAGCTCGAAAAGATCACTCACGCCTTCCAGATTGCGAGTCTGCTTCAGGAAACGGGGAAACTTGATGACTCTCGCTACGCTTGGAACTCCCTAATAAAAGTTTTAGGACCCAATTCCTTTTGCTGCTGCAAAGTTGCTGAATCTTACCTGTTAGAAGGCCAGCACGCTCGTGCGCTAGAGCACTATAAACATGCCGCGGAACAAAACCTGCTGAATTCATGGGCTCATTTAGGCATGAGCATCTGTCACAAGTTCCTAGATGATTACGAAGCTGCGGAAAGCGCGCTTGATTTCGCTTCTAGCACCTTACCCATATCAGAATCAATTAGCGACCAAATTTTAGTCGCAAAGTTAGCTTTGCTGCCAAGAAAGATTGAAATATTATTGGCAAACGAAAAGAAAAGTGACGCAATCGGCCTGCTCTTCCAATATCTTTTAGCGGACCCAGAACAAAATTACGTCCTGGACACTATCAAAGGTTTATTAGGCCAAGAAATTCAACACTCAGGCAGCAAAAATACGGCGGCTGCCCTCACCTCACACCATCAGTCGCTTAGATTATTAGAGATGGCTATTGCCGCTACCACCGCTATCTCTACCCAAGAAATCTCATCAAATGACACCTTGCAGGCGGAATAAATAATGTCTAGTGAACTTAACATCAAGTCACTCGAAGAACGACGGGCACGTCTCGGGGCGATTGGCGCGCTAGACTTCCTCATTGATTATCAACGCAAAAAGCAAAGCGGCGCCTCCTATCCTATTAATTACATACCTTTCGACACAAAAGCTGTCGCCGTTGACAATGATTTAAGCCGCTTCAGCAAAGTACCCCAGAACTTTCCACTGGCTGAAAGCTTGCCTCCGATCCAAGGTCTCGCCAATGATTTCTCCCACATGGAGAGCGAGATCGATCCTACGCCTGAACTCAACAAAGTAAAAGTGTCGATTGTAATTTTAACTTACAATCGAATTGACCCCCTACGCAGAACTCTTGCAGGCTTGTCGCGACAAAGTTATCCCTCCGACCTTATCGAAGTAATTGTGACTGATGATGGCAGCAGCGAACAAACAACTGATGTCATCAAGGAATTCAGCAACCTTCTTGACATCAAGTACGTTTGGCACAAAGATGTCGGATTCACTGCATCAGCAGCCAGAAACAACGGTGTGAACGTCGCTCGCAATGATCTTATTATTTTGCTTGACGTGGACATGTTCCCATCAAAGCACCTCGTGCGCAACTATGCAAAATGGTGGCAAACTTTAGATAGGACGGTTCTAATCGGACCGCGTAAATACATCGACCTATGCAACACAACTGTTTCCACCATTTTGCATGACGCCAACCTTGAAGATAGCTTCAAGGAGATCGTGACCAATAACACCGTTGCCGGTAAAATCCAAGGGAAGCACTCTGTCGACTGGCGACTCGAAATTTTCGAGCGCACTAATAATCTTCGTACTGAATCGGTGCCTTTTAGAACTTTCGCTAGCGGCAATGTCGCTTTTTCTAAAAAGCAGTTTACGGAGATCGGCGGCTTTGATGAGCGTTTTAACTCTTGGGGTTTCGAAGATACCGAGCTTGGGTATCGTTTTTTCAATACCGGTAAATACATAGTCCCAGTACTGGACGCCATGGCCTTCCATCAAGAGCCCGAGGGCGGCGAAAATGAGACGGATCGTAGCGCTGGCAAGGAAATAAGCGGTGAGTTGTTTGGTAACATCTGCCCTTACTACAGACATTTGATCTCAAACAAAAAAGAATTTTATAGCGTACCTCGGGTTTCAATCTACATTCCTGCCTATAATTGCGCAGATACAATCTGCGATGCGATTCACAGCGCCCTCAATCAGACCTTCACAGATCTAGAGGTTTGTGTTTGCGATGATGGATCGACGGACGACACACCTCAGATCCTTGAGCGTTACTTCTCCAATAACCCCCGCGTGCGATGGGTACGCCAAGAAAATGGTGGTATAGGAAAAGCATCCAACACAGCCTTGAGCTTGTGTCGGGGTATTTATGTCGGACAGCTTGACAGCGACGATTACTTAGCCAGAGATGTGGTGGAGAAATGCGTTGCCGTACTCGACAAAAAACCAAACACCGGCTTAGTTTATACTACTTATGAAAATGAGTATCCAGATGGCCGCATTGAGCAGGGTTATAACTATCCGGTATTCACCCGCGAGAAGATGCTAACGGCCATGATTGCGCATCACTTTCGAATATTCAAAAAGAGATATTGGCATCGAACACTAGGATTCAATGAGCGCGTGCGGAACGCTGTCGATTATGACATGTACTTAAAGTTGTGCGAAGTTTCTGAAGCCGAGCATCTCAATATTATCGGTTATCGCCGTCGACTACACGGGCAAAACACCTCCCTCGTCAACTTTGGGGAACAGATGAAGAATACGGCCGTGGTTGTTAACTCTTCAATGCGCAGACTTGGAATTAATCTCCAGGCCAGCCTTGAAAGCGAGAACGCCTCGCGACTCGTTTACCAACCGACAACTTATCAGAACGCGAAATTAAAATCATGAAAAAAAATATAATTATTGCAATCCGCTACTCCATCATACAAAAGAATAGCGCCTCTTGGCGCGCGGCCGAACTCAGCTTTGAAGACTACGCAAATAAAATATTAAGCAACGAACGGTTAAATATCCGCGAGCAAACCTTCAAAAGCTTAACCCTAAAATCTCTTTGCAACCAAATCAATACGGATAAGAATGTAACTTATACTGTCTTGATTATGGTTTCCGATATGCTACCTGAAGGGCGGATAGATAGACTTCGCTCAATGATAAACGAGAACAACATATCCGGACTTGACTTCAAAATTGTTAAAATAGACTCAGGCACTGGCCTGATGCACGACCATATAAATATTAATGAAGCTATAAAGGCCACCATAAAGCGAAATTTAGCAAATCTACCGGAAGCTTTGCTAGCAACAGTACGTCTTGATGACGATGATGGCCTCAGCACTAATTTTATTGAGAAGCTGAGTCATCATATGCGTCCTGGATTGACAGGTTATGCTGTTTCTTTTGCCTACGGAGTTGAAGGCTATTGGGATTCAGCTGCAAATACAGTGAGTGACCTGAAGCATAGCTATTTCCCTAAATCCGCATTCGGGTTGGCATATCTTAATGCTTGGTCCCAGATTAGAGGTTTGGAAGATAATAAAACGATCCATGTTTACAACATGGGAAATCATATGAAAATTGACGAGAACTACCCAACTATCGTCGACGCTACCGAGCCGATGTATTTCAGAACTTTGAGCTCCACCAATGACTCTGTAGGTTCTCCATATCACAAAAACCTGCCTAGCATCAAAGGAAAAAACACCCTTTCCAACTTTGGCTATTTAGTAGATTTGCATACGGAGCAATCTCTTCCAGACTATGAAGATATCAAAAGCTTAGAAATTTGCAAGTCGAGTAGTCCCTGGATGGCATTGATAACACATTTAAATAACCGCATACAGCTGCGCGAAAAACAAATTCGTGAATTGACTGCTCGTCTTGAGGGTAACAAGCCTTGAAAATTGCAATCGCTGGAACTGGCTACGTTGGTATGTCGAATGCTGTGTTGCTCGCGCAGCATAACGAGGTTATTGCTTTGGACCTGTTACCGGAAAGAGTGCAGGCCATCAATGATCGGCAGTCGCATTTAGAAGATGCCTGCTTGCAAGAATACTTACAAACCAAGGACCTCAATCTTCGTGCCACTCTCAGTAAAGAGGAGGCATATGACGGCGCTGATTTTGTCGTAATTGCAACCCCAACTGACTACGACCCCGCGACTAATTTTTTTAATACCACTTCAGTTGAGTCTGTCGCTAGAGACGTAAAATCTATCAACCCCGATGCCACGATAATAATCAAGTCCACGGTACCGGTGGGTTTCACTCAAAAACTCAAAGATGAGATCAACCATGCTAACATTATCTTCTCTCCTGAATTTTTGAGAGAAGGTAAAGCTTTGCATGATAACCTCTATCCGTCGCGGATAATTTTAGGCGCCGACAACGATACCGCTAAGATCTTCGCACGCCTACTTGCCGATGGAGCCATTAAACAGGATGTACAAACTCTGTTTACTGAGCCCAACGAAGCTGAAGCAATTAAACTTTTCGCAAATACCTTCCTAGCAATGCGAGTTGCTTACATTAACGAGCTTGATACTTACGCCGAGGTTCACAACCTCAACGCTCGGCAGATCATTGAAGGCGTAGGGTTAGACCCCCGGATTGGCAATCACTATCATAACCCATCTTTTGGATATGGTGGCTACTGCCTTCCAAAGGACTCAAAGCAACTTCTTGCCAATTACCAGGACGTGCCAAACAACCTAATTGGGGCTATTGTAGAGGCTAACAGAACGCGCAAAGATTTCGTTGCCGACTCGATAATAAAGAAATCACCCGAAACAGTTGGGATTTACCGTCTCACCATGAAAAAAGGCTCCGACAACTTTAGGACTGCCTCAATTCAAGGCGTGATGAAACGTATCAAGGCAAAAGGTATAAATGTCGTTGTATACGAACCCACTCTAGATGAACCAACCTATTTCAATTCCAAGATCATTAAGAGCCTTGAAGAGTTCAAGTCGCTCTCGGATGTCATTGTTGCCAACCGCTGGGAGGACGAAATTAGGGACGTGAGCTCGAAGGTGTATACGCGGGACCTCTTTGGTCAAGATTGAGGACTCGGTTGCATCAATACTCCGACGCTAGTTTTATCTGTATCGTCAATCATAGGTAAGCAGATGACATCTATTACTAAAATCCAAAAGATCATTTCCGACTTACAGGCTGCTGAAAGGGATTTACACCTTGACCTTTCTAGCTCGCGTGAAGGCACACAAGCCTCACGAGCACAGGCTTGTATCGGCCATGATATGACGCTCTCTACCCACGAGGAAGAGGTCGGCAGGCTTAACGATCAGCTTGATAAGCTTTCATCAAGACTCGAGCTCGTTGAAAACCAGAACAAAGATTTAGAATCTGAACTGGAGACTCTAAGAACAGAGAACAAGAGTCTTGCGCAACAACTTTATGACGCTCAAAAAGAAAGTATTTTAAATAGGATCTCCCGCGAAGAGGCATCTCAAGAAAACGAGACATTGATATCCAAAATCCTTCAAGTCCAAATTGAACTTGAAGAATACTACCAAGATAAGGTTTCGCTTGAGCTAGCTCTAGGTAATTCGACATTAGCACTGGATAAAGCGAGAATAGCTATTTGTAGCCTGAATGCCGAGAAGTGAACAAGACACTTAACTCAAAAGCTTCCACATGAGTACTTGAGGGCTCCTTTTCATAGGAGCCTTCCCATGTTTCTGACAAAAGCTCAACGTGGACGGCTCATCCAGCCTTACAGCAAAGAAACTATAAACCGCCAACCTTAGATACTCTGACATACCGATTTTTTTGACCTAGGCTCCAACGTACGCTCCTTCTGAATAATATTTAATGCTAGCAACAGGGCAAATAGAAAACCCAGAATCGTCAAACCTTACAGAATACATACAGATAATTGACACCCTATTTATTTCCTGCATAATCACTTACAAAACCAAACTGTCGATTATCACTAAATAACCTCTGATGCTTTCTAGTGCTGCGTAGCACTTTGAACTCTACCAAAGTCCACCACAGCTTTAAGCCATCCCGCTTTAGGGTCAAGAACGGGTCGCTTACCTGACGAGTCACGTGAACGGCTACTCGCCCATAATACGCAACCATCAGCACCAAGACTTTTTAGCAATTTTAATCGACTCATCATCTCATCATAAGAAAGCCAGCGAGACCTCCCATTATCCTCAACTTCCGGAGTTATAAACGGGAAGATCTTTTTTGTTCTCGAGTACTTTTTTGCCGCTTCAATATTATATTCCGCCCCTTTTTTCCAAGACTCGAAGTCATTAAGGCTATAATTGTATAACGACGGACTAAAATAGTCGACAGCATCAGCTACTGTGGCATATTTCTCGTTTTGTCCATCGTAATGTCCACGTTTTTCCTCACGCCAGACATAAGTATTTTGTGGAACGGTGGAATAGAAACCTACTATCGCATCTGGATTCGCCTCGCGAAATATTTGCAACACTTTCAAATATCGACTCGGGGTTTCTGAACTGAAGCGATTCCAACTTTCCAGGTCGAGCGAAACCATAACATCTCTACTTTGACCCGACTCTTTCGCAATCCTAGTGACTTTATCGACATTAATAACCGCATTACTATTCCCAGTACTGTTATCCGGTCTATCCAGAAGCCTATCCTCGTAGACTAGCTTTATCGGCTTAATACCGAGATTTCTAAACCAATTGTCCGAAGGCCTGCCGCTTACGATTTCATTCCCCACTACTTTTGACGTGTAGGGTATGAACCCATAAATTTCGAAAGCTGATGAGATGCCTGAGAAAACCATCAGCACTGCAACCGTGAGGCCCCGTATTTTGTTTCCATATGCCTTCACGAGCATTCCTCCTGAACGTCTTTAACAACAAAGTCTTTTCACAGGAATTAAAATACCTTGCACCTTCCGAGAATTCAAGCCAACCAATGAGCATGAAATCTGTCGCACACGCAACATTCGTCTTCCTATGCAGGCACAAATATTGCGATCGTCTTCCATGTGAGATTTTGCAATTCTATTTTCTCTTCGGCACCATTCGAAACTCTGCTCGCCCAAATTTCACGCCCCTTCACTGCCTCTTTTTGGTCAACAGGGTTTTGGCTGCACCTCCTTCAGTGCAGCGAAGATGAGAGATTTTTCCGATATTGATCTCGGTAGCAGCGTCTCTACGGATTGCTAACCTCGTCCACAGCGCTTTAGTGTACCGGACGTCACTGACGGAGCTGCCACATACAAGGAATAGCGACTGTATCCGTTGGCGTCGCAGAGCACGCGGACTTTGGATGTCAGCCTCCACTATTGGGGCCTAGAGCGTGGTAAGCATACGTATCTGCCAATTTTTCGGTCCCGCTGCTAGAATAGACGCAGGTAGTGTTGAGTTGGGTAGAACATCCAAGCCTGCTAATTAATCAAACTTTCCTTGCACAACCCAAATGCAGGCGCTTAATCATCTGTTAGTATCAGCCCCGTTACATCATCCTCTGGATCCGTTGCTGACAGCTTCCCGCGGGCCGAAAGGCTCTGGTTTATCTTGCCGAGCTACAGAGGCCCCTTCGAGCATCACTCTGCCCCAGAAACAGGACCGCGTTCGATCATGTGTTCCCCTAAGAAATCGGCAACAGACCAGCCTTCATCCGAGGCGTCTTGCCGCATTATCCTCGTAAGATACCTTCAGCGAGCCGTTAACATGTTCACTCGCCAACGATGAATTAAGCGATATACTCGCCACGATTTATACCCGTGACGTGTACAGCAAGGACTGAGCGCGGCCATGACATGGATACCGCTTTCTAAGGAGGCTTCGATGCACCCCCTACTTTCCGGCTTGAGTGAGCAGGCCCGCCGCGCGGATGTTGGATTTTTTTATGACGGGACCTCCTCGGTTGGGGGGTATCCAATCATGCAATGGGGATCGGTTGCGGCCTACATGATTGCCGATCATCAACGAGTGCCTGCCGATGCCTGATTATAAAGTGATAGCCCCGTACAAAAGTGTGGTCGACGCTCAGTGGTATCTGGCGACTTACCCCGATGTTGCCGTTGCCGGGGCCGACCCGCAAGAGCATTACGATCTGCATGGTGCCGTTGAGGGTCGGCTGCCCCGTTGTATGCAAGCCTACCGCCTGGAATCCACCCTATGGGGCGGATTCACCAAGCTGGCGCTGCCCGAACTCAAGGCCCTCCAGCACTCCACTACTGACCCTGAGGAGCATGCCTACGCTTCCTGGGCCCTGGCCCGCTGGCATGCCAGTGCCTCGCAATGGTCGAGCGCACTGCCGTACATAGACGCCCTCGCACAGCCACTGCCACCTTACATCGGCACCCTTGGCCCAATATTGCTAAGGGCCGAGGTGCTGCTGCGGAATGGCCAGCAGTCACTTGCGCAAGCCTGCATCGCCGAGGCCATCGCGGCAAAAGGCCTGCAAGCCGACTTGTGCCTGGCAGCCGCCAATGTGTCGCTGGCCACCAAGGGCACCCAACACCAGCCGCCAGCCGCTATGCGCCTGTTCTGGCTTAACCGTGCGCTCGCCGCTGCCGACCTGGCACCGGTTGCCCTGCGCGACGCCGGAGCTGCGCTCACCCTGGATAACATCCAGGCCGCGTCTGCCGCGAAGGTTCCGCCCCAGGCCCAGCCAAAAATCAGCGTGATCATGCCGGCGTTCAACGCCGAGGCCTTCATTGAAACGGCCCTGCGCAGCCTACTGGCTCAAAGCTGGAGCAACCTTGAAATCCTAGTTGTCGATGACTGCAGCAGCGATGCCACGGTCGAGCGTGTTTCTGAGCTGGCCCGCGAAGACGCGCGCATCATGCTGCTAGAGCAACCGGTAAACCGCGGTGCTTACGCGGCGCGCAATACCGCGTTGAAACACGCGACCGGCACGTTCGTGGTCAACCACGACAGCGACGACTGGTCCCACCCTCAGCGCCTCGAGCTCATGGCCACTCCGCTGCTGCATAACCCAGGCCTGGTCGGTACCTTGGCGGAATGGGTCAGGGCTGATACCGAGCTGCACTTCCAATGCTGGCGCATGGAAAACAGCCTGATCGAACCAAGCGTTTCCACCATCATGATGCGCTGCGACGCAGTACGCGCCCTTGGCGGCTGGGATGAAGTGCGCGTCGCTGCCGACCACGAACTGCGCCAGCGCTTGCAGCGCTGCCATGGCGCCGATGCTCTGCTGTATGTGCTCCCAGGGGTGCCGCTGGTCATTGCCCGTCACCTGCCACAGTCGCTGACCATGGCTTCCGGCACGCACTTGCGCTCAACGTTCTATGGCCTGCGCCAGTTATACAGCGCTCTTGCCGAGGCCTGGCACGGCATGGCGAACGATGCAGGCGGGCTGCGCTTGACTCCAGGTAGCGGCACGCGCGCGTTCCCCGCGCCAACGCCGATGCTGCGTAACGCCCAGACCGAGGCCAGCTACGATTGGCTGGTGGTCAGCGACCTCAGCGAAGCAGCGCGCACCGCCAAGCCTCTGCGTCTGGTGCTGGCGCGCTTGCAGGATCAGGGCGAGCGTATCGGCCTGCTGCATTGGCCAGATTATCAGCGGCCAAGCCCGATTGACCCGGCCCTGCTGCGCCAGGCCGTCTCGGGTGAAGTCGAAATGGTGCTGGGCGAGCAGGCACTGGTGGCCCGCCGAGTACTGGTCGTGGGTCGGCACCTGCTTGCTAATCCATTGGATCAAGTACCAACAGTCAAAGGGCTGCAAAGCTGCCGGGTTATCGATTCGGTCCGCGAGGCCAAGTCGCTGGAAATCGGCGCAACACCAGTTTCACCTCAGTTGGCCGGCCCGCTCGCTGCCGAGGTGGCTCCGGCACTTGTTACGCCGCCAGTACCGCAGGTTGCCATCCCTGAGCAGCCCGCAGTAGAGGCCGCCGCACTGGAGCCCGCCGAACCTGTGATACCGGCCTTGTTCGACGAGGCCTGGTACTTGGAGCGCAACCCAGACTTGCAAGGCGCCAGCCTCGACGCCTGGCAGCATTACCTTGCCCACGGTCATGCTGAGGGCCGCGAACCTGGCCCAGACTTCAATACGGCGTGGTACCTTGAGCAATGTGTCGAAGCCCGCGACAGTGGCATGCCTGCACTGCTGCATTATCATCAGTCGGGTCGTCATACCGGTTACGATGTTGGCAACCCAACATTCGCTGGCAACCTGCAGCACCGCCCAGGAAGGCCCACCGTACTGCTTTGCGCCCATGCGGCTAACGTGCAGCTGTTTGGGGCGGAGCGCAGCTTGCTGGATATGCTGGATGCGTGCGCTGCGCTAGACTTGAACGTGCTGGTCAGTGTGCCGAGCGTGGCCAACCCGGCTTACATCGACGCGTTGCGAGCGCGCGCTACGCATGTGGCATGCATCCCAACCCAGCTGTGGCGCACTGACATTGCGCCGTGCCGGGTAGCCGTTGAGCGTTTCTGTGCCTTGATTCGCACCCACTCGGTGGACCTGGTGCACAGCAATACCCTGATGCTGCGCGAGCCGCTGATCGCAGCACGCCTTGCCCAAGTACCGGCCGTGCTCCATGTGCATGAGTCCCCCGCGCATGATGCTGACCTGTGTGCGGCCATCGGCTTGCCAGCTGACCATATCGTTGCCGAGGCATTGAGCCGAGCCGACCAGGTACTGGCCAACTCCGCCTTCACGGCGCAGCACATCGCCAAACCGGGCGCTACCCATGTGGTCGGGAACATCATCGACCTCAAGGCGTTCGACCTGCCTAACACGCCGGACAACAAACGCATCACAGCGGCACTTATCAGCAGCAATTTACCCAAGAAAGGCATCGCCGATTTGTTGCAACTAGCGTGTGACACCGCTGCCGACACGCCCAACTTGCAATTGTTGTTGATTGGCCCGCACACGCCGGGTGTTGCTGCTTTGCGCACCTTGGAAGCCCGCGGCAAACTGCCACGCAATTTGAGCATCATGCCTTACGCCGAAAGCCCGCAGGCTGCCATTGCCCAAGCCAACATTGTGCTGAATCTGTCTCACTGCCAGGAAACCTTTGGCCGCACTGTCCTGGAAGGTATGGCTGCCAGCCGGCCGGTGCTCGCCTATCGCTGGGGGGCTTTGCCAGAGCTGATTGATGAAGGCGTTACGGGGTACACCTTTGAGCATGGCGACACCAAAGCCATGGCCAAAAGATTGCGCCAGTTCTGCCTAAATCCGAAAAAGATCCGCACGCTGGGTGCTGCGAGCCGCAAACGTGCCAAACAGTACAGCCTCAAGCTGCTAAGTCAGCAATTGAAAAGCGCTTATGAGTCGGCGCTGGGAACTTCACTGATGCGGTCAGGCGATTGAAATGAGGTGAACGGCACGGCAGGCACGGCTTGAGTCTTAAGCAGTGCCTGCCGCTCTGTTCGGCCTGCGCCGCTTACAAGGTTACTGAAAGATTTCAGCCTTGATCTTATCCACAAAGTAGATAGAACCATGCTTGCTGAGGTGACCAAAGTCCACCACTGGCAGGTCGATCAAGTCGCTGCCAAGGCGGCTTAAACACCCCTCCCCTTTGCAGAGTATATCCAGGGCCGAGATATAGGACGCACCAATAGAGGGTACGCGCTGCTTGAAGAAGCCGTCCCAGTCCGCTACTTGCGGGTTCAACCCGTACGCCATGTATTGCGGCGGAACTTTATTGTGTTCTGCCCAATAGCCCAGCACCACCGAACTTAAATTGCCATTCCAGTGCGGGACTGGGCCAATCACAACGACTTTGCTCACGGGCGACACGGCTTTTATCTTGCTCACTGTTTCTTGCAGCATGGCCAACGCTTGGTGCTGTTCATGAGGGGCATTACTGCCGAACACCAGCCAGGTCAGCACCACCACGTCGGGCTTATAGTGCGCCACGGCTTCAAGCCGGTCGTTGTTGGCTTGTGCAACTGGCTTGCCTTCATCGGTCTTGCCAGGGATGGCAAAGAATGGTGGGCCATTACCGTCGGTCATTTGTGAAATACCGTATTCGGTGTGCCCGTTATCGCGGGCACTCAGTAGACCTTGGTACAGCGCCGCCGCATAGGAGTCGCCCCAGATAAACAACATTTTGCGGCGGGGTTCGATGCAGTGGGCATAACTGAGTTCTTTGGACACCGAGTGGCAAACGCCGTAACGGATGTTCTGTTTGAAGTCATAGTATTCGTAGACGTTCGTAATGGCCGATAGGGCCTGAATTTCCCCCTCCACCCGGTAGGCAGCGCCGTTGCTTTTTACAACCGTGAACCCGGCAGCCAGCACCAGGCAAAATGCAGCGATGGCGGTTGGGCTGCGCACTTGGCTAAGCCTGGCGAGGAACGTGCCGGGCGATGCGGCGCGTTGACCGGCGATATTTTCGACGGTCAGGTAAGACACCAAACCCAGCACGAACGATAGCAACACACCGCCAATAATCGCCTGAGGCTGCTCGGCCAGGCCGCTTTTAAACAGGTAAACGCAAATGGGCCAATGCCACAGGTAAGTGGAATAGGAGGTTTTACCCATCCAAGCCACCAGCCAGTGCTTGGCCAGGCGCGAGCCAGTGTAACCGGCGGCGATCACCAGGCAGGTGCCGATGACCGGCAACAACGCCCAATGCCCGGGCCACGCGGTGGTGCTGTCGAGGGCGAACAGCGAACCCACGATCAATAGCAGCCCGGCAAGCGCGACAGGAGCTTTTTTGCTGTCGCGAAGATTGACTGGGTGCAAGTAGACCACGCCACCAATCAACATCTCCCACGCCCGTGATGGCAGCATGTAGTAGGCGAAGCTTTCCAAGTAGTAAGAAGCCCAAGTGGCGAAGGCGAACGACAGTATCGTCAGGCCAACTATCACTAATCGGCCAGCGCCGGCCCCCAGCGCCCTGAGCACGGCCATAATGATCAGAGGGTAGACGAGGTAAAACTGCCATTCGACCGACAGTGACCAGGTGTGCAGCAGCCATTTCAAATGCGAAGCTGAATCGAAATAGCCCGACTCGCTGTAGAACATCAAGTTGGAGGTAAACGAAAGTGCGCCAGCCACATGCTGCCCAAGTTGCTTGTACTCGATGGGAAGCAGGTTGAAGTAACCCCATGCCAACATGGCAGCGCAAAGGGCGACCAAGGCGGGAATCAACCGTTTGGCTCGGCTGGTGTAAAAACCCATCAGCGTGAAGGTGCCGGCCTGCACTTTGGGGAAAATGGCACCGGTCATCAAGTAGCCCGAGATGACGAAAAACACATCAACGCCGGCAAACCCTGCGGGAAGCATGGTGGGGTTGAAATGGAACAGCACCACAGCAACGACTGCTAACGCACGCAGTCCATTCACGTCGTCCCTGAATCGCATACGCACCTTTTAGGTAAAATCTTGGCTGAGCCTTATTGGAATTAGCGCGACTTTAGCAGATCACAGGTGGCTAATGGGTATCAGTTTGTGAGCGTAGTCGGGGGGGGGGGGGGCGCCAGGTGCCTGGTTTGAGTTTAGGGAGAGGCGTACATCGAGCGCCGCCCGCGCGGCGCTCGGTTTCATGGGCGCTGCTAAACCTATGGCGAACAATGCGCCCCCCAATGGGCCGTGCAGCACGCCCCGTCGGTCAGCGTTTCCGATGATGCACCTCGCTTCGTAAGCGTGCTCGCCCGCATTACGCGGTATGCTGTAGGAGAAGCGTCTCCACAGGAACCCGCACCCGCTATGACGGAACAGCCATCGCAGGCAGCCGAGTCGGCCGCCGCAGTATACCCCGCACATGAAGACCTGCTCACCACTCTTGCCGCGCCCGCCGAGCAAAATGCCGCTGGCTCATCAGCGCAATTTACGAATGCAGTGCCTGCCCCCTTGCTGCCGCTTGCAGCAAAAGCATTGCCTGCCGCTGATGGCGGTTGGGAATGGCAAGACTACCCTCAGGTTCGCGCACGCATCGCTCAGGCAAAGGCCGAGCACCGCGCGGCAAACCCGGTTGCGCTCATACCCGTGCTGGACTTCGACCCAGACGAGTTGGCTGATCATGCCGCGCAGTTGCAGTTCCAGCCCCCTGGGGCGCTGCCACTGGTGTCCATCCTGATTCCGGTATTCAACAACGCCAAACTCACGCTCGAATGCCTGGCGTCCATCCAGCAGCACCTGCCTGCAGACCTGGATGTGGAGATCATCGTCGCCGACGACGCCTCTACCGACCAAACCCAGGCACTGCTAGGCCGGGTGGCCAACATTCGCTACCTGCGCAATTCGCACAACCTGGGTTTTTTGCGCAACTGCAACCAGGCCATGAGCCAGGTCACCGGTGCGTTCACCGTGTACCTCAACAACGACGTGCAGGTGACGGCGGGCTGGCTCGAAGCATTGCTGGCCACCTTCGCCGACTTCGACAAGGTAGGCGCCGTAGGGCCTAAGTTCGTCTACCCCAGCGGCCACCTGCAAGAAGCCGGTGCAGCGCTGGCACCAGATGGTTTGTCGACCATGGTAGGTTTTGCCGAAAACCCTGGCGAACCGCGCTACAACTATACACGCCGGGTGGATTACGTATCCGGCGCATGCCTGCTCGCCCCTACCGGATTGCTCAAGCGCATCGGCGGTTTCTCGGAAGCGTTTCTGCCCTGCTATTGCGAAGACAGCGACCTGTGCCTGAGCATTCGTGCCGAAGGCTACGAGGTCTATTACAACCCGCATGCCACCATCATTCATCATCTGTCGAAAACCACCGCAGCTGCCGGTGACGACTTCAAGATGGCCAGCATCGCCAACAATGTCAGTGTGTTGAACCGCAAATGGGGCTCGACCATCGAGCAACATTTCGACCCGCGGCTTATCTGCTTCTACTTGCCGCAATTCCACCCGGTCCCGGAAAATGACGTGTGGTGGGGCAAGGGCTTCACCGAATGGGCAAACGTCAGCAAGGCACAACCCAATTTCGTCGGCCATTACCAGCCACGCATCCCCGCCGACCTCGGTTACTACGACCTGCGCCTGCTCGAAGTCATGCAAGCCCAGGCAGACCTGGCCCAGCGCTATGGTATTCATGGCTTTTGCTTCTACTACTACTGGTTCGACGGCAAGCGCTTGCTGGAGCGCCCGGTCGAGCAACTGCTGCAAAGCGACAAGCCAGACATCCCGTTCTGCCTGTGCTGGGCAAACGAGAACTGGACACGCCGCTGGGACGGCCTCGAGCAGGAGGTCTTGATTGCCCAGGCACACAGCGACGAAGACGATCTTGCCGTGATCAACGACCTGATCCGGTTCTTCAAGGATGGCCGCTACATCAAAGTCGGCGACCGCCCGTTACTGCTGATCTATCGGCCGACGCTGTTCCCCGACTTCGCCGAAACGGCAGCACGCTGGCGGGACGCTTGCCGCGATCAAGGTGTGGGCGAAATCTACATCGCTATGGTCGAGTCGTTCGGGCTGGCCACCGCAAACTTCCACCCGTCTCAGTTCGGATGTGATGCAGCGGTCGAGTTCCCCCCAGGAGGCTTGGTGCAGCCCAAGCCACCCAGCGGCGAGATGCTCAACCCTGACTTCACAGGCCACTCAGCAGACTACCGGGACATCGCGGTAAGCTTCGCCTCGCGCCCCGGCCCTGCCTATACACGCTTCAAAGGCGTGATGCCCGGGTGGGACAACACCGCCCGGCGCCAGCATGCGGGCGGGTGTTTCGAGCACTCCACGCCGGGCGCCTTCCAGGCCTGGCTTGAGGAGTCGATTACCGATACCCGCCAGCAACACTTCGGCGACGAACGCCTGGTGTTCATCAATGCATGGAACGAATGGGCCGAAGGTGCATACCTTGAGCCTGACCGGCGCTTTGGCCACACCTACCTCGAAGCCGTAAGCAACGCGCTAGACGCCTCGCGTCTGTTGAAGAAAAACTGACTGGCTGGACCCTGATGACCCACATCATTAAAAACAGCAATGACGTATGCCTGGCCGGCCACCCGTTTGCGCCCATCGGTATGGGCGAACATGTACGTGCCACGTTCCGTTCATTGAGAGCGGTGTATACACCGCCTGCTATCCACGATATCTATAAAATCGTCCCTGCCACTGAGGCGGACAGCGCTGAATTTGGCCAGGCACTGACCGAGCAGCCCGCCGCTATCAACATTTTCCACATCAACGGCAACGAAGTGGAACATGCCCTGGCGCATTTAAACCAGAAACGCCCCTGGACGGGTTACAACATCATTTATCCGTTGTGGGAGCTGCCGCGCTACCCTGACGAATGGGCCGGACAACTCGACCGTTTCGACGAAATCTGGGCCGCTTCGCAGTTTGTCATGGACGGTCTCCAGGCGGCGTGCAAAAAGCCTGTGGTGCATATGCCACTGGCCACGGAGGTCCACCTCGACAATTTCTTTGGCCGCCGCTACTTCGGCCTGCCAGAAGCCGATTATGTGTTCCTGTTCTTTTATGACCTGCGCTCCTACTCGGCGCGGAAAAACCCCCAGGGCGTCTTCGAGGCGTTCAGGCAAATGCTGGCCAAGCGGCCGTACGCCAACACGCACCTGGTGATCAAGGTGAACGGGGTAGACATGAACCCGCAGGCCTTTACCGACTTGCAGGCTGAAGTGAAAGCATTGCATGGCCGAGTCACCTTGATCGAACGGACCATGAGCAGTACCGAAGTGAAAAACCTGCTGCGCTGTAGTGACTGCTTTGTGTCACTGCATCGCTCCGAGGGCTACGGTTTCGGTATTGCCGAAGCGATGGCGCTGGGCAAACCGGTTATCGCCACAGCCTACTCCGGCAACATGGACTTCATGGCCGCGCACTGCAGCTTGCCAGTCGATTACCGCTTGGTGGCGGTGAAGGAAGGTGAGTACCCCCATTACGAAGCACAGCACTGGGCGGACCCATACTGTGAGCAGGCGGTGGCCTATATGGTGCAGCTGGTGGATGACCCTGCCATGGGGCGTGCCTTGGGGCAGAAAGCGCGCCTGCATATGCAGAGCTTCTTCAGCTATCGCTATACAGGCTTGCGCTATCGCGCCCGCCTGGCAGAAATACGCCAAATATTGTCCGAGTCCTGAGGGCGAATATCAGTAAGAAGGCAGGTGATGCGGCTGCGCAGCCCATTGCCGCCAAGCCATGCTCTCATAGAACAACGTATTGATTTGGCGTCAACTTGTGGGAGCGGGCATGCCCGCGAACACCGGAAAAGCCGGTGCCATACACAGCGTTGCCTGCTTCGCGGGTGAGCCCGCTCCCACACCGCCCCACTCAATCAATCAGTTATAGGTAGTTCTAAAAACGCCTGGCCACGCCAGTAGTCGAGAATATCGCGCACCGTCTGCGCCAGGGGCGTAGTAGGCACCCAGCCCACGGCTTCTTTGATCCGGACATTGGCTCCAGCTGCCAGCGGAATGTCGGAAGGGCGCAAGCGGTCGGGGTCGGTCTGGACGGTGATCGGTACCGTGGCTTCAGCCAATAGCGCCTGCAACACACTGCGGATTTGCCGGCTTGCGCCAGAAGCAATGTTGTACGTCCGGTGCTGTAGCTGGTCCGTATCTGCGTCCAGCAGCATTGCGTAGGCTTCGCACACATCATGCACATTCAAGAAATCACGGCTTGCATCGAGGTTGCCAACCTTGAGCACGGGCGGCTGTAGACCGACCTCTATCCACGCGATCTGCCTGGCGAACGAGGCCGTGACAAAGTCTGCGCTCTGCCCTGGGCCAATATGGTTGAACGGCCGCACGACCACGCCTGGCATACCTTGGCGCAGGTACTGCATTACGGCATGTTCAGCCGCCAGCTTGCTGGCAGCATAGGGGTTCATCGGTACGCAGGTCGCGTTTTCATCCAGCAGCTGGCCACTTTTGAAGCTCTCGCCGTACACCTCGGACGAGCTAATAAACAGGGTGAAGCACCCCGGCGCGTGCGCCTTCAGTTCCTCCATCAGGTTCAGAGTACCGATGACGTTGGTATGCCAGGTCAGCAGAGGCTCCTTGAAGCTGACGGCAACATTCGATACCGCAGCCAGATGCACCAAATGTGTGGGCTTGACGCGTTGGATAACTGCCTCGACCTGAGCCCGATCACAAATGTCCATCACTTGGTAGTCGCATTCGGCTGCCGCAGGGGCTGATGCCACCGTGCCGAAGACTTCATGCTTGCTATTCAGCAACCGGCGCTGCAGTACCTTGCCGACAAAGCCATTGGCCCCGGTCAAAAGAATTCTGGCCATCTCGAAACTCCAGATCACGCGCACCTGCCGCAGCCAGGCTTGACGGGCAGGTGCACTTGGGTAACCGCCGTCAGAAACTCACGCCATTGGCGTTACGGCGCAGGTCGGCCTCCACCATCATGCGGCACAGGTCTTCCAGAGAGGTACGGGGCTCCCAGCCCAGCACAGTCTTGGCCTTTTCCGGGTTGCCAAGGAGCAGGTCAACTTCGGTGGGGCGGTAGAATTTAGCGTTTACCGCGACCAGGGTACGGCCTGTGGCAGCGTCGATCCCCGTTTCGTTTTCCTCTTTGCCCTGCCAGAGAATATCGATATCCACTGCCTTGCAAGCCAAGGTCACAAAATCGCGTACCGATTCGGTGCGGTTGGTGGCCAGCACGAAGGTGTCCGGCTCGTCAGCCTGCAGCATGCGCCACATCCCTTCGACGTATTCCTTGGCATAACCCCAGTCACGCTTGGCGTCAAGGTTGCCCAGCTCCATCCGGTCGAGCTTGCCTAACTTGATCTTGGCTACGCTGTCGGTGATTTTGCGGGTGACGAACTCACGGCCGCGCAATGGTGACTCGTGGTTGAACAAAATGCCGCTCGCGCCAAAAATGTCATACGACTCGCGGTAATTGATGGTCATCCAATGGGCATACAGCTTGGCGACACCATAGGGACTGCGGGGGTAGAACGGCGTACTTTCGACCTGGGGGGTTTGCTGCACCTTACCGAACATTTCAGAAGTCGAAGCCTGATAGAAGCGCGCCTTTGGATTAACGATGCGAATGGCCTCCAGCAGGTTCACAGCACCGAGGCCGGTGATTTCAGCCGTGGTCACCGGCTGGTCGAACGATACGCCGACAAAACTCTGCGCCGCGAGGTTGTAAACCTCTGTTGCCTGGGTGGTCTGGAGCAAGCGAATACTCGCGGACAGGTCGGTCAGGTCGTACTCCACAAGGTGCAGATTGGGGTGCTGCTCGACGCCCAGCTCGGCCAAGCGCCAGAAGTTGACCGAACTGGTGCGGCGGTAGGTGCCGTAGACGGTGTAGCCTTTGGCAAGCAGCAGCTCGGCCAAGTACGCCCCATCCTGGCCTGTAATGCCGGTGACGATCGCGATCATGAATCCTCCAGAAAAATCGCCATCGAGGCTCTCGGGAAGTCGCTCGACGGGTTAATAGACCTGCTTCGGAACATGATACTGGCTCAGCATCGGCAACACGAGGCTAGCGAGATTACCCGAGTGCTAACCTCAGGTATAGATAAACCAGGCACTTGCCATATAACCGCTCGGCGGCAATCAGAACTTTCTTACAGTCAGATCAGAACATTCCCTATTTGAGCTGTCTATGCTTTCGCTATATTCCTGCACGCTCCTGATAATTCCACCCAGAGCGCCGCTGGGCGGGGCTCAGCAACCCAGGCAAATTACCGTACTCCACGGGCGATCAGGTATACTTTTGACTCACGTCTATATGATGGCTAAGTCGTACGTGCATGGACTTATGCAGAGTTCATAGGCTCTGTCAGAACCTCAAGGTAGAAAACTCTCGTGAAGATATTAGTAACAGGTGGTGCCGGCTTCATTGGCTCGGCAGTCGTGCGACACATCATCTCCACCACCGAAGACTCGGTGGTCAACGTCGACAAACTGACCTATGCAGGCAACCTAGAATCGCTGCAGTCAGTCGACCAGAGCGAGCGCTACGCATTCGAGCGTGTCGACATCTGTGATCGCTCCGAGCTCGACCGGGTATTCCGCGAGCATCAACCTGATGCCGTCATGCACTTGGCAGCAGAATCGCACGTCGACCGCTCCATCAGCGGCCCGTCCGAATTCATCCAGACCAACATCATCGGTACCTACAACCTGCTGGAAGCAGCGCGTGGCTACTGGGTGGCGCTGGACGACACGCGCAAGGCAGCGTTCCGCTTCCACCACATCTCCACCGATGAAGTGTATGGCGACCTTGAGGGCCCGGAAGATCTCTTCACCGAGACCACACCGTACCAACCAAGCTCGCCCTACTCCGCCAGCAAGGCCAGCTCTGACCATTTGGTACGCGCCTGGGCCCGTACCTATGGCTTGCCAACCCTGGTCACCAACTGTTCTAACAACTACGGCCCGTTCCACTTCCCCGAGAAGTTGATCCCGCTGGTCATCCTCAATGCCCTGGAAGGCAAACCACTGCCGATCTACGGAAAAGGCGACCAGATTCGCGATTGGCTGTACGTCGAAGACCACGCACGTGCGCTGTACAAGGTAGTGACCGAGGGTGAGCTCGGCGAAACCTACAACATCGGTGGCCACAACGAGAAACAGAACATCGAAGTAGTTCGCACCGTCTGTGCACTGCTGGATGAACTGCGCCCAGAATCGGCCTTCCGCCCACATGTCGACCTGCTGACCTACGTCAAGGACCGCCCTGGCCATGACCTGCGCTATGCAATCGATGCCAGCAAAATCCAGCGAGAACTGGGCTGGGTGCCGGAAGAAACCTTCGAGTCGGGTATCCGTAAGACCGTGAAGTGGTACCTGGACAACCCAGAGTGGGTGGCACACGTGAAAAGCGGCAGCTACCAGCAATGGATTGACTCCAACTACACCACGCGCACGGGTCAGGCATGAAGATTCTGCTGTTGGGCAAAAACGGCCAAGTTGGCTGGGAACTGCAGCGGGCACTGAGCGTGTTAGGCGAAGTGGTGGCCCTCGACCGCCATCCGGCACAAACCGCTTACGGTGAACTGGCCGGAGACTTGTCAAACCTTGCCGGCCTGCGCCAGGCCATTACCAAGGTGGCACCGCAGGTCATCGTCAACGCCGCCGCCTATACCGCTGTGGACAAAGCTGAAACCGAGCGCGAGCTGGCCCACACGGTCAATGCCTTGGCCAGCCAAGTGATGGCCGAAGAAGCCAAGCGCCTCGAGGCCTGGCTGGTGCACTACTCCACCGACTACGTCTTCGACGGCAGCGGAAGTGCGCCATGGCGAGAGACCGACCCGGTAGCGCCGGTAAACTACTACGGTGCAACCAAGCTCGAAGGCGAGCAACTGATCGCGGCGTCGGGGTGCAAGCACCTCATTTTCCGCACCAGCTGGGTGTATGCCGCACGCGGCAACAACTTTGCCAAAACCATGCTGCGCCTTGCCAAAGACCGGCCAACGCTGAGCGTGATCGCTGACCAGGTGGGCGTACCGACTGGGGCCGACTTGTTGGCGGATGTCGCCGTGGCTGCGTTGCAGCAAGCCATGCACAAGCCCGAACTCGGTGGCATCTATCACTTGGCGCCCGCTGGCGAAACAACCTGGCACGCTTACGCAAGCTATGTGATCGAGTTTGCCCGCAAGCACGGTGAAACCCTTGCCGTGGAAGCGGTCAACCCAATCACCACAGCCCAATACCCAACGCCTGCCAGTCGACCGTTGAACTCGCGCCTGGCGACCGTAAAACTTCGCGATGCATTTTCACTGCACCTGCCGGATTGGCAATTGGGTGTAACCCGTATGCTTATGGAAGCTTTGAATAAATGAACACAACCAATCGTAAAGGGATCATTCTGGCTGGTGGTTCCGGGACGCGCCTGCATCCATTGACCTTGGGCGTCTCCAAGCAGATGCTGCCCATCTACGACAAGCCGATGATTTTCTACCCGCTGTCGGTGCTAATGTTGGCGGGCATGCGGGAGATCCTGATCATTTCCACCCCCGAAGACCTGCCAGCATTTCGTAAGCTACTGGGCGACGGTAGCCAGTATGGCGTGCAGCTCAGCTATGCCGAGCAACCAAGCCCGGACGGCTTGGCACAGGCGTTCATCATTGGTGAACAGTTCATTGGCAAAGACCCTTGCTGCTTGATCCTTGGCGACAACATTTTCTACGGTCAGCACTTCTCCGATAACCTGCGCGCCGCCGCTGAACAAACCGATGGCGCCACGGTGTTTGGTTACCATGTTGCCGACCCTGAGCGCTTCGGTGTGGTTGAGTTCGATGCCAACGGGCGAGCGCTCAGCATCGAAGAAAAACCTGCCGAGCCCAAGTCCAGTTATGCCGTCACCGGCCTTTACTTCTACGACAACAACGTCGTCGAGATCGCCAAGGGCATCAAGCCCTCCGAGCGCGGTGAGCTGGAAATTACCGATGTGAACAGTGCCTACCTCAACCAGAAAAACCTCAGTGTCGAAATTCTCGGCCGTGGTTTCGCCTGGCTGGACACCGGGACTCACCAGTCGCTAATGGAAGCCAGCCACTTCATCCAAACCATCGAAGAACGCCAAGGCTGGAAAGTGGCGTGCCTGGAAGAAATTGCCTACAGCAACGGGTGGATCACCAAAGAGCAAGTAGCCGAGCAGGCAGAAAAACTCAAGAAGACCGGCTACGGCAAATACCTGCTGGGCCTCCTGGAGCCAGGTCGCCACTGAGTATGGCCACAGGGATCAACACCGTTGACACCGCCGCCAAAATTGCCGTGCTGCTGGCTGCCTATAACGGTCGCGAATGGATAGCGGCGCAACTGGCCTCTGTCCTTGCCCAGGTTGCGGTCAACGTTGACATCTTTATCAGCGTTGACCCCTCCAGCGACGGCACCGAACTTTGGTGCGCGGAGTTCGCCCAGGCCCATGCCAATGTCGTGCTTCTGCCCTCCTCCGGCCTCTTCGGCGGCGCCTCACGCAATTTTTTTCGCCTGATCAAGGACGTCGACCTGTCAGCGTATGACTTTGTGGCATTCGCCGATCAGGACGATATGTGGTATGCGGACAAGCTCGAACATGCCGTTGCCACCCTGCGCAGCAGCGAGGCTGAGGGGTATTCGAGCAACGTCGTGGCATTTTGGGCAAATGGGCGCCGGTTGCGGGTCAATAAAGCTCAACCCCAAGTGCGCTGGGACCATTTATTTGAAGCCGCTGGCCCCGGTTGCACCTATGTGCTTAGCCGTAAGCTGGCATTGGCCTTCAAAGCACAGCTGCTTAGTTGCTGGGACGAAGCACAGCATATCGACCTGCACGATTGGTTTTGCTACGCCTTCGCACGCAGTCGTGGCTATGGCTGGGTCATTGACCCGCGCCCAGGGCTGGACTACCGGCAGCACGAGCGCAACCAGGTTGGGGTTAACAATGGGATGGCGTCAGCAATGGCGCGCTGGCGGAAGATTACCAACGGCTGGTGGTTCGAGCAGGTGCTGCTGACTGCACGGCTTTTGCAGATAGACAGCCCATTCTTCGAGCTGGCGGGCACTAACCACAAGGTGAAATCGTGGATCAAGCTGGCGTTCAGCGCTGCCATTTGCCGCAGGCGTACACGTGACCGGGTGATGTTCTTTATCATCTGCCTGCTGATGGGCGTTCTCGGTCGGCAGCCCAATCACCACAGGTAATGCGGCACCCGATCGTGCACCGCATTACTAGCGGGCTAAGGTGAAGGGTTGCTGGTCAGCCCTTCACCTTAGCTTACTACACCACACCACGTCCGCAGTAATGGTCATCCAGCATGACTTCACCCAGCAACTTCAGCTCGTCGGTAGAGTGCTTCGAGAAAAACTCATCGGCAATCGCCCGGCTGACCTCAAGCGATGGCGCAAAGCTGCCCAGCAGCTGGGTACGTACCCGCACTGCGTCCCTGGCAAACTGAAGCACTCCGTTGCGCAGATCATTCCTGAACGCATCACCATCACGCTCCTGGATTGATAGCTCACGGTAGTGGGCCTCTACGTTCACACCATCCGTCGACGTGTACTTCACAACCTGCCCATCACTGGAGCTAAGCAGTTTTTCAAGCTCGAAGCTACGAAGGTACATGATCGGTGCCGCCAGGCTGTGCTCTACGTTGTGCATCAGGCAACCGCGCACAATCACGCCGTGTTGCTCGGCCACAGGGATCGAACGCTCGTCCGTAGCCAGGTAATAGCCACTGAGCTTTTGCCCGGTAAGCTTGCACAGGTAGTTCTGGATGGTGGCGCCATAGCCAACGTCTACTACCGCGTTTCGCTGGTCACCCATCAACTCCATGCCCTTCAAATACACGACCAGTGCCTCACGCTCTTGCTCTGCCTGCTTGCAGATGGTCTCGGCCAGCTTGGTCAGCACCGGCGCCAACACGGCGAGGTTGCCGTTACGAACCTCAACTTGGGTATCCCGACCTACATTCAATTCGGTTTGCAGCTCACTCCAGGCCGCATCACTCAAGGTCAAACCGAAGCGCTCAAGCAAATAGTTGCTCGCCGTATTCAGGTAGTAGTCGCCTTTGCCGAGGGTCAGCACATCGTTCAGGTTGTCAAGCAACGGCACACTGCAGGTGCGGCGGGAAACAACCAGGTATTTCGAAGGCGGGGCATCGCTGACATCCTCAGCCCAAACGTCGTAAGCGGCTTTCATCAGCTGGCCTTCACGGGCCAGGAAGTGCAGCTGCTCAACACCTTCGCGCCGGGCATTGTCGATCAGCCACTGTGCCATACCGGTCAGCATCGGTCCGACCAGGCTGTAGCCAATGTTGTACGGCGTAGCGTGGAACAGCGACCCAGGGTTCAGGTTGGGATAAACCACTGCAGGGAAGTTCTTCTGGAACAGCAGACCCAGAGTCAATTCGGCGTTCAGGTCGTGAGCAAACTCGTACCTCTCGACAATGCTACGCAGGCGCGGCGTGCCCCTGGCCAGCTCTGTGGGGCGCAAAATATGCAAGCCGACACAGCCTTTATCGCAGGGAATCTGCAGATCCGAACGTTCGTTATCACCCACCATAATGAACTCGGCAGGTTGCAGGCCATAGGTTTGCAAAACATGGTCGTATAGTTGCCCCGTGTCCTTGCGTAGCCCCACTTCGTTCGACAGGTAAAACTCTGTCCAACCGTCCACGCCATTTGCATTCAATGCACGCGTGATGAGCGCCTTGGGCAGGAACATATCGGAGATCAATACTACCGGCTTACCTGTTGCCTTCGCTGCCTCGAACAGCTCAACACCTCCGCTGCGAGCGGACAGCGACCTATACTCTATGTGCTCCTCGAGCTTGCGGATGGTCTGTACATCCTGCTCCGAAAGCTTACTGAGCTGCCCAAACGCCTGGTAGATGTCATCCAGGTCCACATCCTTGCCTTTGTGCTTGCGCGCCTGGCCTTCTGCGAGCACCCGATAATCGCGGAACAGTTCGGATAGGTGCTCAGGCAAGTTGGCCGCTACGATATGCTTGGTGGTCTCTGCATCGATCAGTGGGCGAATCAACAGCGTGTCGAAAATATCGAAACCGATGCATTTGATCGCTGGATTGGAGAACTGCCCCACCATCCACTCATACGGGCGACCCACCGACTGGTCAAGACGCCAAGACGACCACGTAGGGTTTTCAGTGTCCTGGATGATGCCAGGTTGCAAGCCTTGCTTACGTGTACTGAGCACCAGCAGCCTTTCCAGGCAATGCGCGAATGTACCGTCGGTCTGACCCGCTTCTTCAATGAAGTCTTCGATGGTGATGCCAGCGCTGAACAGCGGCCGCATCGCGTCGCCTCGCGCCCAGAACATAGACCCTGCCGGGAAGTCGAAATACCCCTGCGGTACGGGTGCGATTCCCAAACGCGCGCACCAGGCGGCGCCCATCCCTTTATTGGCAAGCCAGGTGTTGGCCTGAGAAGGTACGGATTTGAAGTTCTGCGGGTAGACGATGCCCTTGTCGCCAGCCATCAGGGTAAAAATCCTGCGGATGGTCGCTGTGCTGCCCAACAGGTTACCCGCCAGGTACTGGCGCCAGCCCTCGGTTGCACCTGCGTTATACAACGACTTCTTGCTGTGCAGGTGAGCCACGTAATCGTAGCCACGCAGTGCCTCTCCGAATGTGACGAACATCGGGGCGATGTCACGACCACGATTGTTTACTATCTGAAAGGCCTGCGCCTCGCAATTGGGTAACTGCGCGAACGCTGCCTGGCAGACCTGCTGACCTTCGGCATCCTTCACCGATACATAAAGATCATAAGCAAAGGGCATGTTCCTGAGGTAACCGGCAAATTCACTTGCTAGGTCCTCATAATACATGTGCAAGTGAATGGCGATACTGCCTTCGACCTGCTCTGCCGGTAGAATACCGTCCAGCGTGATAAGCGTATTGTCTACCGCCTCGATGTGCGGCTGGCTTCCGTTTTTCCACATCTCGTAGTGCGGGCTACCACGAAACACGAATGCCAGGTTGCGATAGCCCCAGTTCAGCAGAGGGTTGCGGTATTTGTGCGGAATAGCCCAATACAAGGGCTTGATCTGGTTCAATACTCGAGCGCGCAGCCCACCGGCAACCAGCGGACGCTGCCCACGCACCACACGCGAAAGTACGCGCATCGGGGCGGTAACCCTCCAACTGCTAGAATGGTGAATGCCCTGCACGATGGAGGCAAACTCATCAGCAGCACGCTTGGCTTGTTCGCTCTTCAAAGCCAACTGCTGCCTTAGGCTGTTACTTTCTTCCCGAGCCTTGGCAGTTTCGCTGCGCACATAAACTACCTCATCACGAAGCGCTGCCAACGTTTCCTGATCCACCCTGGCAGCAGCCAAGGCATTGTGAGCCTCGGCAACGACGCTATGGGCTTCGGCCAGTTGCGCCCGCAACTGCTCCTGCACCCGCTGGGGAGCGCTCGCAGCATCTGCAAGTTGGGTGAGCAGCCGCTGTTGCGCATGTTGGGCTTCAGCTAACTGCGCTTGCAAATGCAGACGGCTACCCTGCAAGGCGGCGTTTTCCTCGCGTAATTGCTCTAGTAACCGAGCGCCCGCTGCGTACTCCTGGGGGTTGAGCAACTCTGCCGAGCCGCTCAGCAGTGCGTTGCTAAACTCGCGCTGGCCATTGAACATCCGGTTATCGAACTGGGCCGCAGCGGCTGCATCCTTGGCAAAAATGCCAACGAACACATGCCGGTGTACGTTTAGGTGGTCGGCCGCCTGCGGCCCGACGAACGACTCCAACAACGCTGCGGGGTAACCGCTACGCTGGGCCCAATTTACTAGCGCCCTGCCTGCATCCGGGTAGAAGCGCCAGCAATCCAGCGGCCGGCGCTGAAGGTTACCGTCATTAGGCGCGATGATGCACAACAGCCCCGACGGTTTGAGAATACGCAGGAATTCATTGAACAGCACCCAGAACATGTCCGCATGCCCAAGGCACGAGCTGCAAATGACAGCGTCTACACTCTCGGCCTCGAAAGGCAGGGCACAGGCGCTGTCCAGGACGATATCCACGCCCATCCCCTCAGCTGTATCGACGCCAATGCATTCAAAGCCTTGCGGGCAAATGTCCTTAGGCGAGCCACCCAGGTGCTGCGCACCCATGACGACGACCTTGGAGCCAACAGGCAGGTTGTTGCGGTAGGTCTCGAGAAAGAGCCGACCATAATTATGTGCAGGGAGGTGCATTTATAGACCTGTTTCGGTATCGATACTTAACTGAATGTCCAACATCGGTATGCCGATCAATCCCGATGCCGACGGATCCTGGCTTGAATGGAAAATGACAGCGTCGTGAATCCAGTGGTGCGAAGTATGGTCTTGCTGGGTACCGTCAGCGACGGCAACCTGAATCGAATAGTCGCCACCGGCAAGCCATGGCATGGGGAAGGTGAATTCTGCCTTGAACTCCTGGCCAGGCGCAGCTACTGGCGGCACGCGGTCCTTGATGCTCAGCGTGTTGCTGCCAAACAAGAACTGACCAAGCCGATCCTTGATATAGAACCCCAACACCGGGCTTCTCAACTCAGTGTAAGCAACAGCGCGAATCGTCAGTGTTACAACTTCGCCGCCCTTGAGCGCCCTGATGTCATTGCCATCTTCGGCGGTAACATTTACGTAATTGATCTGCGCCCCTAGCGGGTCGGTCTGCGCCGAAGCCTGCAAGTTGGGCTGGAAAAGGCTCAGCGGGCCAGCAGGCTCGTAAGGCTGACCACCTGCCCAGATTTCTCGAAGTTTCCGGGCTGTCGCAGACGCATGCGTCTGATCCTGGAGCTGCTTATCTTGCGTGGCTCCAAGGATAAAGTTCAAGTAGTGTTCCGAAGTTTGCTTGGCCTCACCAAGCTCTCTGGTCTCACCATCGGCCAGCCAAAGTGCCTTGTCGCACAGCGCAATTACTGACGTGCTGTCGTGGCTGACAAACAGCAAGGTTTTCTCTTCTTTGAACTTGCGCAGGAAGCGCATGCACTTTTGGGTGAAGATAGCATCGCCAACTGCCAGCGCCTCATCGATGATGAGGATATCGGCATCCACATGCGCAATGGTCGCGAATGCTAGCCGCACGAACATGCCGCTGGAGTAAGTCTTCACCGGCTGATCTATGAAATCCCTGATTTCAGAGAAGTTCACGATATCGTCGAACCGCTCGTCCGTCTGCTCTTTGGTCAAACCATAGAATGCCGCGCTGAGGTAAACGTTCTCACGGCCAGTGAACTCCGGGTTAAAACCGGCGCCTAGTTCCAGCAATGCCGCTACCCGGCCAAATGTTTGCACATGGCCATGGGTAGGGCTCAGCGTTCCGCAAATCAGCTGCAACAAGGTCGACTTGCCAGAGCCGTTGCGGCCAATGATACCGAGCGTTTCACCCTTGTTGAGGGTGAACGACACATTTTTCAGCGCCCAAAACTCTCGACTGTAGGCTTTCTGTTGCATGCCAAGCGCTCGCCGCAGACGAGGCATGATGGACTGTTTGAGCCGGTCCTGCGGTTTGCCATAAATGTGAAAGCACTTCGATACACCGCTAACGACGATCGCTGCGTCATTCTGTTGCTGGGGGTTAGAGGACATCAGCGAATCCCTTTCTCGTTCTTTGGAACCATACGTAACCCAACCAGGCAGTCATCAGTGCCATCAGCGAGTATTTAGCCAACCCTATCCAGTCCGGCATATGGCCCCAAATCAATACTTCTCGGACCTGCTCAATGATGAACGTCAGCGGGTTGGCTTCCATGAGAGGTCGCATTTCAACCGGCAGCGAGCTGACCGGGAAAAATACCGGAGACATGAACAACATGATCATGGTGATGATGCCGATGGTTTGCCCCACATCGCGCAGGTACACGCCCAACGAAGCCAACGCCCAGGCCAGGCCTTGCACAAACAGGATATATGGCAGCGCTATCAACGGTACAAGCAGCATGGTCGCGTGGAATTCGCCATTGACGAAAACAATCGCGCACACCAGTACCAGCAAACTCACACCGGTGTGGAACAGTGCGGTACACATCGAGATGACCGGTAGGATCTCGAGCGGAAAAACCACCTTTTTAACGTAGTTGACGTTTGCCAAAATCAACCCAGGCGCCCTGTTCAATACCTCGGCAAACAAACCGTGCACGATCATGCCGGCAAACAGCAACACGGCAAAATCCCCCTTGCTTTCATCCGGAGAAGTTGTCCAGCGGGCCTTGAACACCACGGAAAAAACGAAAGTGTATACAGCCAACATGAATAATGGCGTCAGGAAAGACCACAAGAGCCCCATTACGGAGCCTTTGTAGCGGCCGACTACTTCTCGGCGTGTCATTTGCAGAATCAACCGGCGGTAATGCCAGAGATTGCTTACCAGTGCCCACGGTGAGACGGGGGCCTGTGAATGCGGATTCATTCAATTACCTCGGAGCATGTATCGGACTGTCGGTGCACCAAGCAGCCACGCAGGCGCAGCCGCTCCCGCCTGCGCGGTATGGCTAGGCTTGCAAAGACCGGCAGCGTCAGGCGTAGGCGTCGGCATCGACAAAAGCGCTAGCCTTCTGATCTTTCGCCGACAATGCAGGCTCCCCTTCATAGGGCCACTCAATGGCTACGGTCGGGTCATTCCAAGCCAGGCTGCGGTCGTACTGCGGCGCGTAGAAGTCGGTCGTTTTGTAAAGGAACTCGGCAGTTTCCGACAGCACCACAAAACCATGCGCAAAGCCTTCTGGCACCCAGAGCTGGCGTTTGTTCTCAGCGCTCAGGTGAACACCCACCCACTTGCCGAAGGTCTTTGAGCTCTTCCGCATATCGACGGCGACGTCGAACACTTCACCCTGTACAACCCGAACCAATTTGCCCTGGGGCTGCTGGATCTGATAATGCATCCCCCGCAGCACCCCCTTTACCGAACGGGAGTGGTTGTCCTGAACGAAGTTTACTGGGCGACCTACCACCTCATCGAACACCTTCTGATTGAAGCTTTCGAAGAAGAAACCTCGTTCATCGCCAAAAACCTGAGGCTCGAAGAGGATAACCTCCGGGATGGCTTGCTTGATTGCTTTCATGTGCTACTTATCTCCAAAGAACAGGTGGCGCGAGGACTGTGCTACAAGCAATTAGCACGATCTTAACGCTGATGCTTGCAAACGCCCCAGCCTGTAATGTTTTGCTCAAATCCGCGCCAGACACGCAGCGATCATCAGCGTGATGTTACCTACAAATGTTTGGCGGTAGACGCCTGAGCGACGCAATGCGCAAAGACGAGCTGCAAGGCCAAGGTGCCGGCCTTTTTCGAAATGAGCCAGAATGGTGCGATTTTCCTGAGTCAACAGCGGACTCATGGCCCGCAGTATTTCCAGATTGGCATCGTTCCACCTTACAAAACGCCCTGATAGCATTTTGCGCAAGCGGTTCAGCCGTGCACTGAAGGTGCTGTTAGCCCCGATCAGATTGTCGTTGTGCTGACGGTACTCAAGACTTGCATGTGTATCGTAAAGCACAAAGCCACCACACCCTGTTACCAAAATATAGGCGAGCCAGTCATGCGCCACGATACTGGCATCTTCAGGCAACTGCACCAGCAAGCTACGGGCTTGCTGATTGATCATCATGGTATTGGCGCCGGCCAAGCTCTGAACCAGCGCATTCTGAAAAGATGGGCGCCTGGTGAAAAGAGGTGAATACCCTGCCGCATTACGGTCGCTATCAACGAGCCGGGTTCGAGAGCAATAAAGCGCCGGCTTTTCAAGCGGCATTTCGACCAGCTTGGCGAGACTTCGTTCCAGCTTGTCACTGAACCACACGTCGTCTTGATCACTGAAGGCGTAGAACCGCGCCCGCACCGCTGGCCGCTTCAGCAAGGATATGAAGTTTTTTGCGAAGCCTTGACGCGGCCCGTCAAAGACCTGCAACCGTTCTCCTCCCCAGCGCTGTTTGTACTCGGCCAGAATCTGGCCGGTAGCATCACTAGAGCCGTCGTCGGATACATAAAGTATCCAGTTGCTGAACGTCTGTGCGCCGAACGAGTCGAGTTGCTCCCTCAGGAACGAAGCACCATTATAGGTGCACATCAGGATCGCGACCTCGACCCCCTCCTCTTCCAAGCCTATGGAGGATTGGTAGCTAATTGCCATCTTTTAACCCTCCCTTTTTCATTGCTAAATATCAATTTCATCTGGTTAATCAGTTGCTTTAAACCATGCTCTCGGTCCTGACGTAATCACCACCGGCTCACGAGTTAGCTGCTCCTGCCCCCCTGTACTCAGGCATCACACCGACCATAGTTGTCTTCAAAACGGACTATATCGTCCTCGCCAAGGTACTCACCGCTCTGCACCTCGATCAAAACAAGGTCAATCACACCCGGGTTACGCAGACGGTGCTTATGCCCAGCACGGATGAAGGTGGACTCGTTGGTGTTCAGCATCAACTCTTGCTCGTCATTGACGACGACAGCCATCCCGCTAACGACTATCCAATGCTCGCTGCGATGATGGTGCATCTGTAGTGACAGCGAAGCTTTGGGCTTGACTACGATGCGCTTGATCTTGAAACGATCACCGTCTTCCAGCGTGGTGTAGGTCCCCCAGGGGCGGTGCACCGTGCGATGCAACATGTGCGCCCTATGGCCTTCGGCTTTAAGCCGCGTGACGATGTATTTGACATCCTGTGCATGATCCCTGTGGGCGATGAGCAAGGCGTCCGGAGTGTCCACTACCAGGAGGTTTTCAACGCCTACCAAGGCAGCGAGGCGGTTCTCAGTGGTAACGAAGTTGTTTTTCGCTCCATAAGCCATCACATCACCGTCGAAGCGGTTGCCGCATTCGTCGGGCGAGGTCAATTCGCTTACCGCATTCCAGGAACCGATATCGCTCCAGCCGATATCGCATGGAATGGTAGCGACCCTCCGCGAGCGCTCCATAAGCGCATAGTCGATGGAAATGTCCGGGACATTGGCAAAACTCTCGATGTCCAGAGTCAAGCAGGAATAACCACTGGCGGTAGAGCAACGTGATGATTCAAGCGTTTGCTCGACCGCTTTCAGAACGTCCGGTGCATGCTGCTGGAATTCTTCGATGACCGAGCCAACCTGGAAGCAGAAGATTCCGGCATTCCAATAGTAATTACCGGCCGCGACGTAGCCCTGCGCTGTCTCAAAGTCCGGTTTTTCAACGAATCGCTCTACCTTAAGGCCGTCGCCAAGCACACCATCGGCAGCCGCTTCGATGTAGCCAAAGCCAGTTTCAGGGTAGCGTGGCTGGATGCCGAAGGTTACTAGCCATCCGCTGGTGGCGAGCTGCGTAGCTTTAGCCACCGCATCGCGGAAGGCCACTTCTTTGCTAATCAAATGATCGGCAGCCAACACCAACATGAGCGCCTTCGGACCGTACATCTGGCGCAACTGTAGTGCCGCGGCCGCTACAGCAGCTGCGGTATTGCGGCCGAAAGGCTCCAGGATAAAGCCTTGAGGTAAACCCACGTCATTGATTGCACGGTATTCATCCTCGGTTTTGAATAGAAGCTCCCGATTGGTGACGGTCAAAATCTCGGCAACACCCTCCAACCCAGCCGCTCGAATAAACGTCTTTTGAATCAGATTCTGCCCATCTGGTAACGTCATGAAAGGCTTGGGATGTGCTTCTCGGGAAACGGGCCACAAACGGCTGCCAACGCCACCGGAAAGGATCACGGGGATCAATTGCATAGTCGAATCCTTAAACGGTTGCCAGAGTGACAGACTGCGGTAGAAATGGCATTTTGGTCTTGGTTCTGGAAGCTGCTACGACAACCACAACGACCCCCAATCTACCCTGCCGAATGTAATCACTCCTGCGCCATCCTTAGGCAAGGTAACAAGCATAGGCCCACAGAATATCAGAGATTGCTGTTTGGATCTGCTTGAGGGGGCGGGCAACGCCACAGCAACAGCCCTCCGGCGAGACCTGCCTCCAACCCGCCCACGCCATGAGCAACTCTTGATTACGGTTACGCAATAACAACATGCCCCTGCTTTGATTGCTGTATTTGTCTACCCTGCAGGGCTAGCTTCAAAGCGACTTTTGCACGCTGCTCACCATGCACCAAAACGATCGTGCTTGGCGATTTATACATCCCTTGGACGAAATCAACCAGGCCCGCCTGGTCTGCATGCCCCGAAAACCCACCCACCGTGACTACCTTCGCCCGGATTTCGTACATCTGCCCATCCAGGCCAATCTGCACAAACCCTTCTGCCCCTTCACTCGCCTGTATCACCGCCCCCGGCGTACCCTTGGCCTGATAGCCGACAAACATCACCTCATGCCGTGCATCCCCGAGCATGGCCTTGAGGTAATTGACGATGCGCCCACCCGAGCACATGCCATTGCCTGCTATCACGATCGCCGGTCGCCCGGTGCTTTTGAGGTAATTGACCACCTGCTGATGCCGGGCATGGGTATCCACGCTGATCAACTGGCTGAAATCCAGTGGGTCTCGCCCCTTGGCAAGTCGCGCCCTAGCCTCGGCATTCCAGTAGCCGTGCAGTTCCCGGTACACGCTGGTGATGCGCTGAGCCAAGGGCGAGTCGAGGATGATGGGCAATTGCGACCAGTCGAGCGGGTCACCATCAGGCCCGGGATCAGCGCCGCCCAATAAAGCCTTGCGATGGAGGATGTCTTCCAGCTCGTACAGCAGTTCCTGGGTGCGGCCCAGGCTAAACGCCGGGATGAGGATGGTGCCTTTGTCAGCCAGGGCGCGATCGATGGCGTCTTCCAGCCGTTGCCTGCGGTCGCCGGCCTGGGCATGCAGGCGGTCGCCATAGGTACTTTCCAGCACGAGCACATCAGCACGCTCCGGCGGCTGCACCGGGCGCAGCAACGGGTTGCCACACGCACCCAGGTCGCCGGAAAACACATAGCGGCTATTGGCCTGACCATGCTGCATGTCGCACTCGACATAAGCCGAACCCAACAAATGCCCGGCGCGCTGCAGGCGAATACGACAAGCCAGACCAGAGCCCTCGACCACCGCGTGCCACTGCTCAAAAGGCAGCGGCACGATAAGGTCACGGATGAATTCGATATACCGGGCTACCTGCGCAGGCTCGCTGCTGATGCTTAGTTTGTAGGCATCTTCCAGTACAAGGGGCAGCAGCCGGGCAGAAGGTTCACTGCACAGGATGGGGCCACGATAGCCGGCGGCCAGCAGCGCGGGAATGCGGCCAACGTGGTCAAGATGAACATGGGTGATGACCAGGGCCTGAATGCCCAGTATGCCGAAGCCGAGTGCCGCGCTTTCCGCACCCGTCGCAGCCTCGCTCCCCTGCTCAAGCCCGCAATCGATCAGCAGACTGGTGGACGGGTCAAGGTGCAACTGGTGGCAAGACCCGGTAACGCCGCGGGTACCACCGTGATGGGAAAGGCTGGGATATTCCATGCTGCACACACTCGCCGGGGCCGAAAATGAAGTGGGCTATTACTCCATGAGGGCAGGTGCATGCATAGGTGAGACTTTCCTAAGAGGATGTAGGAAATTTCCTTAGTTGCTGTTGAGTGCCGCCTGACGGGCAGACTCCCTGATCTTGCGCTTGCTGCGCTGCACGCCATAGGCGCCCAGCAAGGGCCCGACTGCCAGGCCAATGACCAGTGCTGCCAGCACAAGTACGGCAACCGGCATTTCCGGCGCAGCCCAGCCGAACAGAACCAGCGACACGGCTTGCTGGTTCTCCAGCACGAAGAACAGCACCACGGCCGCCAACAGCAGCACGAACACCGCCGCCAGGGCGCGCTTGAGGTTACGCATCAGAATGCTCCTTGGTTGATCAGGCTTCAGCCTCGTCATCTTCGTTGACCCGGTCGCGCAGCTCTTTACCGGGCTTGAAGTGCGGCACAAACTTGCCATCGAGGCTGACCGACTGACCGGTCTTGGGGTTACGGCCCACGCGCGGGGCGCGATAGTGCAGCGAGAAGCTGCCAAAACCGCGAATTTCGATGCGATCGCCAGTGGCAAGGCATTGAGACATCTGCTCAAGCATGGTCTTGATGGCCAGCTCCACGTCCTTGGGCGAGAGCAGGCCCTGATGGGTGACAATACGTTCGATCAGCTCCGACTTCGTCATATTTTTCCCTTCGTTATCAAGCAGCTAGATCATTGCTTAACCAGTTTGTAGCACGCCGGGAGGGATTTGAACAGGGTGGTTCTTGACTTAATAAAAAAATTCAAGATTGAAGTTTTGCAAGAATGGTCTAGAGGGCGGGAGGCGTGTAGGTGTCCGGCGGTGGATTTGCGGTGGCGCTCGATCTTATAGGCGCTGAAAATGCCACGGCGAACCCTCACCACTCAAACGCATTTTCAACTTAAAAAAAAAGGGCGACCCGAGGGTCGCCCTTTTTACCGATCAAACAGAACTCAGTTCTGCTTGGCCATTGCTTCGCGCAGCAGCGCAGCCATGGTGGTGTCGGCAGCAGCTTCCGGAGCGTTTTTCAGGCTCTGGATAGCTTCGCGCTCTTCAGCGTCGTCTTTCGATTTGATCGACAGGCTGATAACGCGGGACTTGCGGTCAACGCTGATGATCTTGGCTTCGATCTCTTCGCCTTCCTTCAGAACGTTACGCGCGTCTTCAACGCGGTCACGGCTGATTTCGGAAGCTTTCAGAGTAGCTTCGATGTCGTCGGCCAGGGTGACGATGGCGCCTTTGGCGTCAACTTCTTTCACGATGCCCTTGACGATAGCGCCCTTGTCATTGACAGCAACGAAGTTGGAGAACGGATCGTCTTCCAGCTGCTTGATGCCCAGGGAGATGCGCTCGCGCTCTGGGTCGACCGACAGGATGACGGTTTCCAGCTCGTCGCCCTTCTTGAAACGACGTACGGCTTCTTCGCCGGTTTCGTTCCAGGAAATGTCGGACAGGTGAACCAGACCGTCGATGCCGCCGTCCAGGCCGATGAAGATACCGAAGTCGGTGATCGACTTGATGGTACCGGTGATCTTGTCACCCTTGTTGAACTGGCCGGAGAAGTCTTCCCATGGGTTGGACTTGCACTGTTTGATGCCCAGGGAGATACGACGACGCTCTTCGTCGATGTCCAGAACCATGACTTCCACTTCGTCGCCAACCTGAACGACTTTCGACGGGTGGATGTTCTTGTTGGTCCAGTCCATTTCGGAAACGTGTACCAGACCTTCAACGCCTTCTTCCAGCTCAGCGAAGCAGCCGTAGTCGGTCAGGTTGGTAACGCGAGCTTGTACGCGAGTACCTTCTGGGTAACGGGCAGTGATAGCTACCCACGGATCTTCGCCCATCTGCTTCAGACCCAGCGAAACGCGGTTGCGCTCGCGGTCGAACTTCAGAACGCGTACGTCGACTTCGTCGCCAACGTTAACGATTTCCGAAGGGTGCTTGATGCGCTTCCAAGCCATGTCGGTGATGTGCAGCAGGCCGTCGATACCGCCCAGGTCCACGAATGCGCCGTAGTCGGTGAGGTTCTTGACGATACCTTTGACTTGCTGGCCTTCCTGCAGGGTTTCCAGCAGGGCTTCGCGCTCGGCGCTGTTCTCGGCTTCCAGCACGCTGCGACGCGAAACAACAACGTTGTTGCGCTTCTGGTCCAGCTTGATGACCTTGAATTCCAGCTCTTTGCCTTCCAGGTGGGTGGTGTCGCGCACAGGGCGGACATCAACCAGGGAGCCCGGCAGGAACGCACGGATGCCGTTAACGTCGACAGTGAAGCCGCCTTTAACCTTACCGTTGATAACGCCCTTGACCACTTCTTCGGCGGCGAAAGCTGCTTCCAGAACAATCCAGCACTCGGCGCGCTTGGCTTTTTCACGGGACAGTTTGGTTTCGCCAAAGCCGTCTTCGACCGCGTCCAGCGCAACGTGAACTTCGTCACCGACCTTGATGGTCAGCTCGCCAGCTTCGTTGTAGAACTGCTCGAGCGGGATGACGCCCTCGGACTTCAGGCCAGCGTGTACGGTAACCCAGTCGCCGTCGATGTCGACAACGATACCGGTGATGATCGCACCCGGCTGAAGATTGAGGGTTTTCAGGCTTTCTTCAAAGAGTTCTGCAAAGCTTTCGCTCATTTTAATTCCTGTAGATTCGGGCGAAACAAACGCCCATAACCACATTCCAGACAATGTGGGTTCGTTTTAAGTAAAGGAAAGCCGGCAGGACGTTGACTGGTGCCCCTGCCTGCTTTCCTGGCGATCAGATGAGGTCGCGCTGGGCGATCTCGCTTCTGATACGTTGCAACACCTGCTCGATGGACAACTCGGTAGAGTCCAACTGAATGGCATCGGCCGCCGGCTTCAGCGGGGCCACTGCACGTTGGGTGTCGCGCTCATCGCGCGCACGAATCTCATCCAGCAGACTCGACAGACTAACATCTTCACCCTTGCCCTTCAACTGCAGGTAGCGGCGACGTGCCCGCTCCTCTGCGCTGGCAGTGAGGAAGACCTTCAACGGCGCGTCGGGGAACACCACGGTACCCATGTCGCGACCATCGGCGATCAACCCCGGCATATCGCGAAATTCACGCTGACGCACCAGCAGCGCATCACGCACTGCCGGCAGCGAGGCGACCATCGACGCGCCCGCGCCAACGGTTTCGGTGCGGATGACGTTACTGACGTCCTCACCCTCGAGGATGATCTGTTGCAGCTTACCGGGCTGGGCTGCGATGAACTGCACATCCAGATGGGCGGCAAGCCGGGTCAGCAGCTCTTCGTTGGTCAGATCGACGCCATGATTGCTGGCGTTGAACGCCAGCAAGCGGTACAGCGCGCCGGAGTCCAGCAGCTTCCAGCCCAGCTCGCGGGCCAGCAGGCCGGCGACCGTGCCCTTGCCCGAGCCGCTTGGCCCGTCGATGGTGATGACCGGTACCAGCGAATTCACGACTTGCCCTCTTCCGCCACGCGGATACCCACTTCGGCGCACAGCGCCAGGAAGTTGGGGAACGAGGTGGCGACGTTGGCACAATCGTGGATGCGGATGGGCGCGCTGGCGCGCAACGAAGCGACGCTGAAGGCCATGGCAATACGGTGGTCACCGTGGCCATGCACTTCACCACCACCCAACTGGCCACCCTCGATGATGATGCCGTCCGGGGTCGGCTCGCACTTGATGCCCAAGGTAATCAGGCCGTCAGCCATGACCTGGATACGGTCGGACTCTTTCACCCGCAGCTCTTCTGCGCCACGCAGCACGGTACGCCCTTCGGCGCAGGCGGCAGCCACGAACAGTACCGGGAATTCGTCGATGGCCAGCGGCACCAGCTCTTCGGGGATGTCGATACCTTTCAGCCTGGCACCGCGTACGCGCAGGTCGGCCACTGGTTCGCCGCCGACTTCACGCTGGTTCTCCAGGGTGATGTCGCCCCCCATCAGGCGCAGGATATCGATGACACCGGTACGGGTCGGGTTGATGCCAACGTGTTCCAGCACCAGCTCGGAACCTTCGGCGATGGAGGCCGCGACCAGGAAGAACGCTGCCGAAGAAATGTCGGCCGGTACTTCGATGCGGGTAGCGGTCAGCTTGCCACCGGACTGCAGCGAAGCTACCGGGCCGTTGCTTTCGACTGTGTAGCCAAAGCCACGCAGCATGCGCTCGGTGTGATCACGGGTAGGCGCAGGCTCGGTGACAGTGGTCTTGCCTTCAGCGTACAGGCCAGCCAGCAGCAGGCAGGATTTGACCTGGGCGCTGGCCATCGGCAGCGTGTAGGTCAACCCTTTGAGCTTGTGGCCACCGCGGATGGTCAGCGGCGGGCGCCCTTCCGGGCCGGTCTCGACCACAGCCCCCATTTCACGCAGCGGGTTGGCCACGCGGTTCATCGGGCGCTTGGACAGCGAAGCGTCGCCAGTCATGGTTACGTCGAACGACTGGCCGGCCAACAGGCCCGACAGCAGGCGCATCGAGGTGCCGGAGTTGCCCACATACAGCGGCCCGGGCGGCGGCTTCAGGCCGTGCAGGCCTACACCATGAATGGTGACGCGACCGTGGTTGGGGCCTTCGATGACCACACCCATGTCCCGGAATGCCTGCAGAGTCGCCAGTGCGTCTTCACCTTCGAGGAAGCCTTCGACTTCGGTGGTGCCTTCGGCCAGCGAGCCGAGCATGATCGAGCGGTGGGAAATCGACTTGTCGCCCGGTACGCGGATTCGCCCGGACAGGCGGCCACCCGGTTGGGCCAGGAAAATCAGATCGTTGGCGTTCATAGCGTCCACATAGGCCCGGCGGGCCAGGATTTTACTAAAATGCTCGCGGGCAACCCGTGCACGGGTGAATACACCCAGCAACTGGTGCCCGTCCCCTTCAGCGATCGCGTCGCGCAAGGCGTCGAGATCGCTGCGATATGTATCGAGTGTGCGCAGGACAGCGTCGCGGTTGGCGAGGAAGATGTCATGCCACATGGTCGGGTCGCTGCCGGCGATTCTTGTGAAATCGCGGAAGCCTCCCGCAGCGTACCGGAAGATCTCGAGGTTTTCATTGCGCTTGGCCAGCGAATCGACCAAACCAAAGGCCAGCAGGTGCGGCAAGTGACTGGTGGCTGCCAGCACCTCGTCATGGCGCTCGACCGACATGTGCTCCACGTCGGCATCCAGCGCACGCCACAGCCGGTCGACCAGGGCCAGCGCGGCCGGGTCGGTTTCGGCCAGCGGCGTCAAAATCACCTTGTGCCGACGGAACAGGGCGGCGTTGGAAGCCTCCACGCCGCTTTGCTCGGAACCGGCGATGGGGTGGCCGGGGACGAAGCGTGGCAGCCGCTGGCCGAAGACCGAACGCGCCTCACGGACGACATTACCCTTGGCACTGCCAACATCGGTAATGATCGCATCGCCCAGATCGAGCCGGGCCAGGACGGCCAGGACTTTTTCCATGGCCAGGATGGGTACGGCCAGCTGGATGACATCGGCACCAACACAGGCTGCGGCGAGGTCTTCTTCGCAGCGGTCGACCACGCCCAGGGCCACGGCCTGCTTGCGCGAAGGCGCGTCCAGGTCGACACCGACCACTTCGCGGCACAGGCCGCTTTCACGCAGGCCCTTGGCGAACGAACCACCGATCAGGCCGAGGCCGACCACGACCAGGCGGTTGATGATCGGCTCAGGTTTGGTTTTTGCTGCTTTTACCACTGGTGCGAACCCTGTTCTGAAATCTGGACAGCCTGCTGGACCCTACGGCGCCGCTTCGCGACCCTTTCGCGGCACAAGGCCGCTCCTACAAGGACCCTGCAGGAGCGGCCTTGTGCCGCGAAAGGGCTGCAAAGCAGCCCCAAGGGCCTTGAATCAAAGCACCGCCTTCGGATAAGAGCCCAGCACCTTCAGCGCCACCGCCTCCTGGCTGATCTGCTCGAGCACCGCCTTGATCAGCGGGTCGCGGTGGTGGCCAACGAAGTCGATGAAGAACACGTAGGTCCACTTGCCACTGCGCGACGGGCGGGTCTCGATGCGGGTCAGGTCGATACCGTTCTGGTGGAACGGCACCAGCAACTCGTGCAAGGCACCCGGCTTGTTGCTCATCGAGACAATGATCGAGGTCTTGTCATCGCCAGTCGGCGGCACTTCCTGGCTGCCGATCATCAGGAAGCGCGTGGAGTTGTCCGGGCGGTCTTCAATCTTTTCGGCCAGGCGGGTCAAACCATACAGGTTGGCCGCCATGTCACCGGCGATCGCCGCCGAGTTCCACTCACCCTTGACCCGCTTGGCCGCCTCGGCATTGCTCGACACGGCCACGCGCTCCACGTTCGGGTAGTGGGCGTCCAGCCACTTGCGGCACTGGGCCAGCGACTGGGCGTGGGAGTAGATGCGGGTGATGCTGTCGGTCTTGGTGTTTTCGCCTACCAGCAGATGATGGTGGATGCGCAGCTCGACTTCACCGCAAATCACCATGTCGTGCTCAAGGAAGCTGTCCAGCGTGTGACTGACAGCACCTTCGGTGGAGTTTTCCACCGGCACCACGCCAAAGTTGACGGCACCGGCCGCCACTTCGCGGAACACTTCGTCGATAGCGGCCATTGGCCGGCTGATCACCGCGTGGCCGAAGTGCTTCATGGCTGCGGCCTGGGTGAAGGTACCCTCTGGGCCGAGATAGGCGATTTTCAGCGGCTCTTCAAGGGCCAGGCACGACGACATGATTTCGCGGAACAAACGCGCCATCTCTTCGTTGCCCAGGGGCCCCTTGTTGCGCTCCATCACGCGCTTGAGCACTGCGGCCTCACGTTCGGGACGGTAGAACACCGGCTTCTCGCCTTCTTTCAGCGAGGCGGTCTTGACCCGGGCGACTTCTTCAGCGCAACGGGCACGGTCGCTGATCAGCTCGAGAATCTTCTCGTCGAGGCTGTCGATGCGTACGCGCAGCGCCTTGAGTTCCTGTTCGGACATCAGCCGTGCTCCTTCTCGAATTCAGCCATGTAGCCAACCAAGGCTTCCACAGCCTCAAGGCCCAGGGCGTTGTAGATGGAAGCGCGCATACCGCCCACCGAACGGTGGCCCTTGAGGTTGAGCAGGCCACGGGCATCGGCGCCGGCGAGGAAGGCCTTGTCCAGGCGCTCGTCAGCCAGGCGGAACGGCACGTTCATCCACGAACGGGCGTTGACGCTGATCGGGTTGGTGTAGAAATCGCTGTTGTCGATGAAGCCGTACAGGCGGTCTTTCTTGGCGCGGTTGCGCTGCTCCATGGCGTCGACGCCACCCTGCTCCTTCAACCATTCGAAGACCAGGCCCGAGAGGTACCAGGAATAAGTGGCCGGGGTGTTGTACATCGAGCCGTTGTCAGCCGAGACCTTGTAGTCGAGCATGGTCGGGCAGCTGCTGCGGGCATGGCCCAGCAGGTCTTCGCGAACGATGACCACCACCAGGCCGCTGGGGCCGATGTTCTTCTGCGCGCCGGCGTAGATCAGGCCGAACTGCGACACGTCGATGGGGCGCGAGAGAATGTCGGAGGACATGTCGACCACCAGGGGCACATCACCAGTCTGCGGCACCCAGTCAAACTGCAGGCCACCAATGGTCTCGTTGGACGCATAGTGCACATAGGCGGCGTTTTTGGTCAGATTCCAGTCGTTCTGGCCAGGGATGCTCAGGTAGTCGTAGGGCTTGGCACTGGCGGCGACGTTGATGTGGCCGAAGCGGCGCGCTTCTTCGATGGCCTTTTTCGACCAGATACCGGTTTCGATGTAGTCGGCAGTGCCGTTTTCCGGCAGCAGGTTCAGCGGAATTTCGGCGAACTGCTGGCTGGCGCCGCCCTGCAGGAACAGCACCTTGTAGTTGGAGGGGACGGACAGCAGGTCGCGCAGGTCCTGCTCGGCCTTTTCGGCGATGGCCACGTAGTCGTCGCTGCGATGGCTCATTTCCATCACCGACAAGCCCTTGCCGCGCCAGTCCAGCATCTCGGCCTGGGCGCGCTGCAACACAGCATCAGGAAGCGCGGCAGGGCCTGCGCAGAAGTTAAAGGCTCGTTTGCTCACATCCACTCTCGCTCTGCCAAATAGAACAAAATCATAATTCGGTGGCCACATTCCATGCAGGATCGGTGGCGCCTGCATCGCGGGCAAGCCCGCGCCTACACAGGCAAACGGGGCGACCTTGGTCGCCCCGTCCGGGTTTACGCTCGCTTACTCCTGCGGGGCCTCTTCGGCACCCGCAGCGTCTTCATTGTCTGGCGCTTCAGCCTCGGTGCCCTCCTCGTCCACCTCGATCACTTCATCGAGTTCGTCCTCGGACGGCTCCTGGATCCGCTCCAGGCCCACCAGTGTTTCATCAGCCGCCAGCTTGATAAGCGTCACACCCTGGGTGTTACGGCTCAGGCTGGACACTTCGCCAACACGGGTGCGCACCAGGGTGCCCTGGTCGGAAATCAGCATGATCTCCTCGCCTTCCTGCACCTGGATAGCACCGATCAGCAGGCCGTTGCGCCCTTTGGTACCCATGGCAATCACGCCCTGGCCACCACGGCCGCGACGCGGGAACTTGGACAGCGGGGTGCGCTTGCCGAAGCCACGCTCGGAGGCAGTGAGAATCTGCGAACCGGACTCCGGGATCAGCATCGAAATGATCTGCTGGCCTTTGCCCAGCTTCATGCCGCGAACACCACGGGCAGTACGGCCCATTTCACGCACTACGCTCTCGGCGAAACGGATGACCTTGCCGGCGTCGGAGAACATCATGACTTCTTTGGCGCCGTCAGTGATGGCCGCCGCAATCAGGGTGTCACCTTCCTTCAGCTTCAGGGCGATCAGGCCGTTGGAGCGTGGGCGGGCGAACTGCACCAGCGGGGTTTTCTTGACGGTACCGGAGGCCGTGGCCATGAAGATGTAGGCGCCTGTCGGCTCTGCCACCCACTCTGCGGTGTCGCCATCTTCCTCGTCGACTTCCTCGGCCTCTACCAGCTCACCCTCGAGCACGGTGTCATCAGCGTCTTCCAGCTCTTCGTCAAGGTCAGCGTTCTGCTGCAGCGCTTCGAGGTCGATCTGCAGCATGGCGGTGATGCGCTCACCTTCCTCCAGCGGCAGCAGGTTGACCAGCGGGCGACCACGGGCAGCGCGGGACGCTTCGGGGATTTCGTAGGTCTTCTTCCAGTACACCTTGCCCTTGCTGGAGAACAGCAACAGGGTGGCATGGCTGTTGGCGACCAACAGGTGCTCGATGTAGTCCTCGTCCTTTACGCCGGTCGCCGACTTGCCTTTACCGCCACGGCGCTGGGCCTGATAAGCGGACAATGGCTGGGTCTTGGCATAACCACCGTGGGAGATGGTGACCACGCGCTCTTCTTCCGGGATCATGTCGCCGTAGTTGAGGTCGTGGCTGGCATTGAGAATTTCGGTGCGGCGCACATCGCCGTATTCGGCACGGATGGCTTCCAGCTCTTCGCGGATCACTTCCATCAGGCGCTCTGCGCTGCTGAGGATGCGGATCAGCTCGCCGATCTGCTCGAGGATTTCCTGGTACTCGGCCAGCAGCTTCTCGTGCTCAAGGCCGGTCAGGCGGTGCAGGCGCAGGTCGAGGATGGCCTGGGCCTGTTCCGGCGACAGGAAGTACTTGCCGTCATGCAGGCCGTACTGCTCCGGCAGGTCCTCAGGGCGGCAGGAATCGGCGCCGGCGCGCTCGACCATGACCTGCACGGCACTGGATTCCCACGGCGTGGAAACCAGGGCTTCCTTGGCCTCGGACGGGGTTGGCGACGCCTTGATCAGGGCGATGACCGGGTCGATGTTGGACAGTGCAACCGCCTGGCCTTCAAGGATGTGGCCACGCTCACGGGCCTTGCGCAGCTCGAATACGGTACGGCGTGTCACCACTTCACGGCGGTGACGGACGAACGCTTCGAGCAGGTCCTTGAGGTTGAGCAAACGCGGACGGCCGTCGATCAGGGCGACCACGTTGATGCCGAACACGCTCTGCAGCTGGGTTTGCTGGTAGAGGTTGTTGAGCACCACTTCCGGCACCTCGCCGCGGCGCAGCTCGATGACGATGCGCATGCCGTCCTTGTCGGACTCGTCGCGCAGCTCGGTGATGCCTTCGATCTTCTTCTCTTTTACCAGCTCGGCGATCTTCTCGATGAGGCGCGCCTTGTTCAGCTGGTACGGCAGCTCGGTCACGACGATCTGCTGACGGCCGCCAACCTTGTCGATGTCTTCGATTTCGGAGCGGGCACGCATGTAGATGCGGCCACGACCGGTACGATAGGCCTCGATGATGCCCTGACGGCCGTTGATGATACCGGCAGTCGGGAAGTCCGGCCCAGGGATGAACTGCATCAGCTCATCGATGGTGACTTCGGGGTTGTCGATCAGCGCCAGGCAGCCGTCGATCACTTCACCGAGGTTGTGTGGCGGAATGTTGGTCGCCATGCCCACGGCGATACCGCTGGATCCGTTGACCAGCAGGTTGGGAATACGGGTCGGCATGACCGCCGGGATCTGCTCGGTGCCGTCATAGTTGGGCACCCAGTCGACGGTTTCCTTGTGCAGGTCGGCCAGCAGCTCGTGAGCCAGCTTGGTCATGCGCACTTCGGTGTATCGCATGGCCGCAGCGTTGTCGCCGTCCACCGAACCGAAGTTGCCCTGACCATCGACCAGCAGGTAGCGCAGCGAGAACGGCTGGGCCATACGCACGATGGTGTCGTAGACCGCAATGTCGCCGTGCGGGTGGTACTTACCGATCACATCACCGACCACACGGGCGGATTTCTTGTACGGCTTGTTCCAGTCGTTGCCCAGTTCGCTCATCGCATAGAGAACGCGACGATGCACGGGCTTCAAGCCGTCACGCGCATCGGGCAGCGCTCGCCCGACAATCACGCTCATCGCGTAGTCGAGGTAAGACTGTCTCAGTTCGTCTTCGATATTGACCGGGAGGATTTCTTTGGCCAGTTCGCCCATGAGAAGCCTGATTCCTTTTTCTGGTGAAACTTCGCAGCTCCATCAAGGGCCGAACGAAGCTCGCCGCCGCAGCGCATAAGGGTGCGACGACTTACGACAAATCAATGAGTTGTGCCATGGATCTGCGCAATGAAGGCCGCCGTGATGAGCGGTCTTGGAAACTGCCGGATGTTATCACAAAGGCGGGGGCGGTGGGGAGAGGTGGCAGTTGGTCTCAGCCGGGTTTGAATCCTGGTTTTTGTATTGCCTGCACCGGCCTCTTCGCGGGCTCGCCCGCTCCCACAGATTCACCACCGCCCTAAGGCCATGAGATATCCCTGTGGGAGCGGGCAAGCCCGCGAAGAGTCCGGTGCAGGCAGCGCAAAATCAGTGCAGGCGCTTGCGGCAAATCAACTGGGCCAGCTTGGCGGTATCCGGGCGCTCTACGATGCCCCGCTCGGTCACGATCACGTCGATCAAGTCGGCCGGGGTCACATCGAACACCGGGTTGAACACTTCGACATCCGGTACCGCCGGGGCACCGCCAAAGTCCAGCCACTCGTCGGCGTCACGCTCTTCCAGCGGGATATCCTCGCCGGTGGCCAGGTTCAGGTCGATGCTGGTGCTCGGCGCCACCACCATGAAGCGCACGCCGTGGTGCATGGCACTGACCGCCAGCTGGTAAGTGCCGATCTTGCTGGCCACGTCACCATTGGCAGCAATGCAGTCCGCCCCCACCACCACCCAGGTGATGCCCTTGCTCTTCATCAGGTGCGCCAGCGCCGAGTCGGCACAGAGCGTTACCGGGATGCCTTCGTTGGCCAGCTCCCAGGCGGTCAGGCGCGAGCCTTGCAACCAGGGCCGAGTCTCGCCGGCGTACACCCGCTCGACCATACCCTCCAGGTAGCCGGCGCGAATCACCCCCAGGGCGGTGCCAAAACCGCCGCTGGCCAGGGCACCGGCATTGCCGTAGGTGAGCAGGGCCTGGGCATTGCCCTGATGACGACGGATCAGCTCGATACCTTGCTGGGCCATGGTCAGGTTGGCTTCACGGTCGCTTTCGTGGATGGCCACGGCCTCTGCCTCCAGCACGGCCAGCACGTCTTCATCAGGGCGCAGGCGCAGCAGGCGTTCGCGCATGCGGTTCAGCGCCCAGAACAGGTTGGCCGCCGTGGGGCGTGCTTCGGCAAGGGTGAGGTAGTCTTCTTCCAGGTCCATTTCCCAGTCGCCACCCTCGGCCAGCCGCTCTTCCAGGGCCAATACCAGGCCGTAGGCCGCGGCAATACCAATGGCCGAGGCGCCGCGCACCGCCATGTCGCGGATTGCCGCCGCCACCTGCGCAACATTGTCGCAGGCCAGCCAGCGTTCCTCCGACGGCAGCAGGCGCTGGTCGAGCAGGTGCAAGATGCCGCCCTGCCAGCGGATCCCGGTCACCTTCTCCGCCGCCAAAAGTCGCTCGCGCATCGCCTCTCCCCGTGGTTCGCATGTCAAAAGCCGGCGATTATAGCGAGCCTGGGGGCCGAGCGCTCGGGTATACTCCGGCCCAATTTTGCGAAGTTTCAGAGGACTGTTCAATGAGCAACGTCGACCGCGCCGAAATCGCCAAGTTCGAAGCGCTGGCCCACCGTTGGTGGGACCGCGAAAGCGAGTTCAAGCCGCTGCACGAAATCAACCCGCTACGCGTCAACTGGATCGACGAGCGGGCCAGCCTGGCCGGCAAGAAAGTGCTGGACGTAGGCTGCGGCGGCGGCATCCTCAGCGAAGCCATGGCCCTGCGCGGCGCCACGGTAACCGGTATCGACATGGGCGAGGCACCACTGGCGGTGGCCCAGCTGCACCAGCTGGAGTCGGGCGTACAGGTGGAGTACCGGCAGATCACCGCCGAAGCCCTGGCCGAAGAAATGCCTGAACAGTTCGACGTTGTCACCTGCCTGGAAATGCTCGAACACGTCCCCGACCCGTCCTCGGTGATTCGCGCCTGCTACCGTATGGTCAAGCCAGGCGGCCAGGTGTTCTTCTCCACCATCAACCGCAACCCCAAGGCCTACCTGCTGGCCATCGTCGGCGCCGAGTACATCCTGAAGATGCTGCCGCGCGGCACCCATGACTTCAAGAAGTTCATCCGCCCGTCCGAACTGGGCGCCTGGAGCCGTGATGCCGGCCTGCAGGTGAAGGACATCATTGGCCTCACCTATAACCCGCTGACCAAGCACTACAAGCTCAACAGCGACGTCGACGTCAACTACATGATCCAGACCCTGCGCGAGGAATGAGCATGCGTTTGCGAGCAGTACTCTTCGACATGGACGGCACCTTGCTCGACACGGCGCCGGACTTCATCGCCATTTGCCAGGCCATGCTCGCCGAGCGCGGCCTGCCAGCCGTTGACGACCACCTGATCCGTGGCGTGATCTCTGGCGGCGCCCGCGCCATGGTTGCCACTGCGTTTGCCATGGACCCGGAAGCCGAGGGCTTCGAGGCCCTGCGCCTGGAGTTTCTGGAGCGCTACCAACGCGACTGCGCGGTCCACAGCAAGCTGTTCGACGGCATGGCCGAGCTGCTGGCTGACATCGAAAAAGGCAACCTGCTGTGGGGCGTGGTCACCAACAAGCCGGTACGCTTCGCCGAGCCGATCATGCAGCAGCTGGGCCTGGCCGAGCGCTCGGCACTGCTGATCTGCCCGGACCACGTGAAGAACAGCAAGCCTGACCCCGAGCCGCTGACCCTGGCCTGCACCACCCTGGGCCTGGACCCTGCCAGCGTGCTGTTCGTTGGCGACGACCTGCGCGACATCGAGTCTGGCCGCGACGCTGGCACGCGCACGGCTGCGGTGCGTTACGGCTATATTCATCCAGAGGACAACCCCAACAACTGGGGTGCCGACGTGGTGGTGGACCACCCGCTGGAACTGCGCAAAGTGATCGACAGCGCGCTGTGTGGCTGCTGAACTAGAGACAGGGAATACACAATGTTCGACTACACCGCCCGTCCCGACCTGCTGCAAGGCCGGGTCATCCTGGTTACCGGCGCCGGCCGCGGCATTGGTGCCGCGGCCGCAAAGGCTTACGCTGCACTGGGCGCCACCGTGCTACTGCTGGGCAAGACCGAGGCCAACCTGAACGAGGTCTACGACCAGATCGAAGCCGCCGGACACCCGCAACCGGTGGTCATCCCGTTCAACCTGGAAACCGCCCTGCCCCACCAGTACGACGAGCTGGCAGTGATGATCGAAGACCAGTTCGGCCGCCTGGACGGCCTGCTGAACAACGCCTCGATCATTGGCCCGCGCACGCCGCTGGAGCAGTTGTCGGGCGACAACTTCATGCGCGTGATGCACATCAACGTCGATGCCACCTTCATGCTCACCAGCACCCTGCTGCCCCTGCTGAAGCTGTCGGAAGACGCCTCGGTGGTGTTCACCAGCAGCAGCGTCGGCCGCAAAGGCCGGGCCTACTGGGGCGCCTATGGCGTGTCGAAGTTCGCGACCGAGGGCCTGATGCAGACCCTGGCTGACGAACTGGAAGGCGTGGCACCCGTGCGCTCCAACAGCATCAACCCGGGCGCCACGCGCACAGCGATGCGGGCCCAGGCTTACCCCAGCGAAAACCCGCAGAACAACCCGCTGCCTGAAGAGATCATGCCGGTGTATCTGTACCTGATGGGGCCGGACAGCAAAGAGGTGAATGGGCAGGCTCTCAACGCCCAATAAGCTTTTTTGCCTGTCCTGGCCCTATCGCCGGCAAGCCAGCTCCCACAGGATCACCACAGGCCAGGGCAATGTGGAATCCCTGTGGGAGCTGGCTTGCCGGCGATAGGGCCAGGACAGGCGAAAGATCAGCCGGCCGCCAACGCCGGGCGCAAACGGCCTTGCTGGCGGCTCTCCAGCTGCATGCACCGCTCCAGGAATAGGTACATGCAGTCGTAACTCTTGCAAATCGCCCTGCGCAACTCGGTACGCAGCCCAAGGCTCGGGTTCTCGCCGGCCAGGGTACAGATGATCTCCAGCGCCTCCCAAGGGTGCGCATCATCGTACTGAGCATGCATTTTCAACCACTTCATCGCCCGCTTGCGCTGGTCTTCCGGGAAGCCCTGGGCGTAGGTATCGGTCGAGCACACCACCGCCGACCATTCCCCGGTCGCACCCTCGATGGCGTAGTTGGTCGCTGCCATGGAAATGGCCAGGTTCTCGGTGGCGCACACGCGCCAGCACCAGTCGTTCAGGCCGTTCAGCTCGGGTGGCACTTCCTGGGCCTGCAAATCATGCAGGTGCACACCATGGGCCTGGCACCAGTTCACCCAGTAGTCGGCATGGTTGAGCTCGACGCGGATGTTGCGCATCAGCCAGCGCCGCGCCATGTCTTCGCCCTGATGGCGGCCATAGCGGGTCTTGGTCAGGTTATGGGCCATGTACAGAGAGAACTGCTCCACCACCGGCCAGCCACCGATCAGGTACTGACGAATGGTCGACTGCTTGAGCTGGCCGTCGCGCAGGCGCGCGTAGAACTCATGCTCCACCACCCGGCGCTTGCTCTCCCGGCAGTCTTCAATCAGTTGCTGGGCCCATTGGGGGTAGCTGGCGGGGTCCATCAGAGGCCCGATACGAACGAATGCATCAATCACTTTCAGCTCCTTGATCCTTGTGATTTCTCGCTAGCGAAATGTGCCAGGTGCCCGCTGCAACAGAGGCCGGGCGGCAATCCGTTGGCGCTGCAGACTGTCACAGGTGAACACCTGGGGGCGCTCGATCAGGTAACCCTGGGCGTAATCCACGCCTATTTCCTGCAGGGCCTGCTCGATCAAGGGTGTTTCGACGAACTCGGCGATAGTGCGTTTACCCATGACATGGCCGATGTGGTTGATGACCTCGACCATGGCCCGGTTGATCGGGTCGTCGAGCATGTCCTTGACGAAACTGCCGTCGATCTTCAAGTAATCCACCGGCAAATGCTTGAGGTAGGCGAACGACGACATGCCGGCGCAGAAGTCATCGAGCGAAAAGCGGCAGCCCAGCCCCTTCAACTCGTTGATGAAGCGAATGGCACTGCCCAGGTTGGCAATTGCGCTGGTTTCGGTGATTTCGAAACAGATCATCCGCGGCGGAATGGCATACTCGACAAACAACCGCTGCAGGTATTCAAGGAACTTGTCATCGCCAATGCTCGACCCTGACAGGTTGATCGCGCAGGTCGACAGCGGCCCTTCGCGGCCTTCGTCCAGGCATTGGCGCACAACCTGGAACACATTGCGCACCACCCAACGGTCCAGCGCACTCATCAGGCCGTAGCGCTCGGCCGCAGGAATGAAGCTGCTGGGCAGGATGGTGCGGCCACTTTCGTCGTGCAGGCGCAGCAGGATTTCGATATGGCCTGGGCCTTCAAAGGCTTTCAGCGGCGCTATTTCCTGTGCGTAGAGGCAGAAGCGGTTTTCTTCCAGAGCCACGTGCAAGCGCTGGATCCAGGCCATTTCGCCAAAACGCATGGACAGCTCGCTGTCGTCGGTGTGGTACACCTGTACGCGGTTGCGGCCCTTCTCCTTGGCCATGTAGCAAGCCATGTCGGCGGCCCGCAGCGAGGCCTCCAGGGTGCCAGGTGCCTGGGCCATGTGCACCAGGCCGACGCTGACCGTAGTGACGAACGGCCGCCCCTTCCACACAAAGTGCAAGCTCTGCACCATCTGGCGCAACTGCTCGGCAATGCGCTCGGCCTGCTCGGGCGGGCAGTTTTCCAGCAGCACGCCAAACTCATCGCCACCCAGCCGCGCCAGGGTATCGCCTTCGCGCAGGCCCGATTGCAGCACAGCGCAGATGTGCCGCAACAATTCGTCGCCAGCGGCATGCCCGCAGGTGTCGTTCACCAGCTTGAACTGGTCAAGGTCAAGGAACATCAGCGAATGCCGCCCGGCCTGGCGCGCCAGGCCGTTCAGCGCCTGCTCCAGGCGGTATTCGAACTCACGGCGGTTGGCCAGCCCGGTCAGGGCGTCATGGGTAGCCTGCCAGGACAGGTTGGCGATGTACTGCCGCTCCTGGGTCATGTCATGCAGCACCAGGACGATGCCACTGAGCTGGCCGTTACTGACGATCGGCGAGCCCACCAGGTTGATCGACACGGTGCTGCCATCCAGGCGCTGGATCAGCCGGGCATGCTCGGCGCCGCCCTTGAGGCTGCCACTCAGTACCTGCTCGACCAGGCTGCGGCCATCTTCCTCGGCCTGCTCGTCCACCAGGCTGAACAGCGCCGACAACGGCAAGCCCTGGGCCTGGCCAGACTGCCAATGCGTCAGTTGCTCGGCGGCTGGGTTCATGTAGCCGATGCAGCCATCCACGTCGGTGGTAATGACCGCATCGCCAATGGCCTGCAACGTGGTCTGGGCCCGCTCTTTTTCTTCCTGCAGTGCGCTGGCAAATGCCTGCCGCTGGGCCAGCAGCTTGCTGGAGCGGCGCCAGGCAATGGTAATGAGGAACATCGCTGTCAGCAGGTTGGTGATCAGCAGCACCCGCAGCAACATGCGCGAGCCTTCGCCCAAGGCATCGCTGAACGCCTTGGCCGCCGGCGTGACCCCTTCGTTGATGGTGACGATGCGGGCTTTCCAGGCGTTGACTGCCTGGGCGTCGACCGGGCCATTGGCAAAACTTTGGCGCATCTCGCCGGCCAGTACATCGAGCTTGGCCAGGTAGTCGTCGCCGATGTCCCAGTAGTCGATGGCTGTCTGCATGTAGCTGATGTTGCGAAAGTTACGGTAGAACCAGATGATCCGTTCGACATCGTTAGAGTGGTTGCCGCCTTGCAGCACAGCTTGGCGCGCGGCAGCCAGGTCGGGGCTGGGGTGGTCAAGCACCTCGCGTAGCTGGTGGTCACCCTGGGGCACGGTAATGGCCTGGCGATAACGCTGGTAGGTGCTTTCGTCGCGGGTGTCGGCGTACAGGTTCAGGTAATAGATGGCGTCTTTCTGCGCCTTGGACCACAGGCTTTCGCCCGCGACATAGGCACGCACGGCCGACAGCGTATAAAGGCTGAGGCTACCGAGTGCCACCTGGAAGACCACAACGGCGATGAAGGGCCAAGTGATGCCGAGCAACTTTGGCGCTTCGAGTGTGCGATGTCCCTTCATGGAGTCCCTGTCACAGAGCAGATAAGGCGCAAATCGACCCAGACAAGCACAGCGTAGGCCATCTGCCATCAACGTGACGGGGTTTTTTATGACAGGGAATCGCAGGATTTGCACGCACGCTGTGGGAGCGGCCTTGTGTCGCGAAAGGGCCGCGACGCGGCCGCCGAATTTAAAGGTTGATGCTGAAATTGCCGGGGCTGCTTTGCAGCCCTTTCGCGACACAAGGCCGCTCCCACAGCGACGGCACAAGGCACCTGAAATTCAGCTTTGCTGCAAGTGCCCATAAAGCTTGGCGTACAACCCACCCTCGGCAATCAGCTGCTGGTGGTCGCCATCTTCGGCCACATGCCCGCCATCGAACACCAGCACCCGGTCGGCCTGCTTCACCGCCGACAGCCGGTGGGCGATGATCAGCGTGGTGCGGCCGCTGAGGAAGCGCGCCAGGGCCTGGTGCAGGTTGTACTCGGTGGCGGCGTCCAGGGCCGAGGTGGCTTCGTCGAGAATGACCACCTTGGGCTCGGCCAGCACCATGCGGGCAATGGCCAGGCGCTGGCGCTGCCCGCCAGACAAGCGCACGCCGGAACGCCCCACCACACTGTCCAGGCCCTGTGGCAAGGCGGCGATGGTGGCATCCAGCTGGGCGATGCGCAGCGCCTGCCAGCACGCCTCGTCGCTGCAGTCGCGGCCCATGGCCAGGTTGGCGCGTACGGTGTCGTTGAACAGCGACGGGTGCTGCAACACCACCGCGACGTTTTCGCGCAGGGTTTCCAGGCCGATTTCCTGCAGGCTGGCACCGCCAAAGCGGATGGTCCCGGCCTGGGCGCTGTAAAGGCCAAGCAGCAGTTGCACCAGGGTGCTCTTGCCGCCACCACTGGCGCCGACAATCGCCACCTTTTCCCCCGGGGCGATGGACAGGTCGAGGTTTTCCAGCACCGGCTCGTCAGCATAGGCAAAGCGCAAGTCGCGCACTTCGATGCCCACCGTCTCGCGGCCGGCGAACGGGTCGCTGGCGGCCGGGTACTGCGGCTCGTCATCGCGTGCCAGCAGCTCGTTGAGGCGGCTCAGCGCACCTCCCGCGGCGTAGTAGGCATATTGCAGGTTGAGCAATTGCTCCACCGGCCCGATCATGAACCACAGGTAGCTGAACACCGCCAGCATCTGGCCGATGGAAAGGTCGGAGAACAGTACGGTCAGCATGGCCGCGGCGCGGAAGATGTCGATGCCGAACTGGAACAACAAGCCACTGGCTCGGCCACTGGCATCGCTCTTCCACTGGGAATCTACGGCGTAATCACGCACCTCGCGGGCGCGCAGGCCCAAGCGACCAAGGAAGTAGCCCTGGCGGTTGCTTGCACGGATTTCCTGGATAGCATCAAGGGTTTCCGTCAGCGCCTGGGTAAAACGCGCGGTGCTGTCGTTCTCAAGCTTTTTAAGGTGTTTGACGCGCTTGCCCAACTGCACGGTGAAGTAGATCACCAGCGGGTTGAACAGCAAGATCAGCAAGGCCAGCTGCCAGTGCATCCAGATCAGGATCGCCGCTGTGCCGGTCAAGGTCAGCATGGCCACCAGGAAACGGCTGAGTGTTTCGCCAACGAACTTGTCAAGGGTGTCCAGGTCGGTGACCAGATGGGTAGTGACCGTGCCACTGCCCAGGCTTTCGTATTCCTTCAGCGAAATGCGCTTGAGGCGCTCGATCAGGCGGATGCGCAGGCGGTAGACGATATCCTTGGCCAAACCGGCAAACAACTTGGCCTGGAGCACGTTGAATGCCAGGGCAGCCAGGCGCAGGCACAAGGTGAGCGCCAGCATCAGCCCGATATAACCGGCTGCCACCTGCCAGCTGGATGGCAGCAGGTGGTTCATCCACTTCAGGGCGGCATCGCCATGGCCCAGCAGCACTTCGTCCACCAGCAGGGGCAACAGCAACGGGATGGGCACACTGCAGCAAGCCGCCAGCACGGCGATGAGGTTGGCAGACCAGAGGTTTTTCTTGTGATGCAGGGCCAGGCGGCGGATTTCCGCCCAGCTCAGTCGATCGCCCGCAGCATGAGGCTTGCCCGGCACCGGGTCGGGTGACCCCGGCACATCAAGCACAGGCGGCCTGCTGCAGCCAGCGGCCGAGCAAGGGTTGCAGGCGCTCCAGCGGCTGGTAGCCGTTGGTCAGCAGCGCCAGCTGGCCATTGCGTTCGGCCAGCAGGGTCGGGAAGCCGGCGATACCCAGGTCCTGGGCCCAGCTGAAATCGGCTGCGGTGGCGGCTCGGGTATCGGCGCGGGCGAAGGTGTCGGCAAACACGGCGCGGTCGAAGCCGCATTGCGAGGCCAGCTCGACCAGCTGTGGCGCAGTGGTCACGTCCACGCCCTGCTCGTAGAACGAACGCTGGATCAGCGCCAGCAGCGGCCAGACGCGCTCGGCGTCAAGCTCGCGGGCGGTGACCAGGGCGCGACAGGCCGGCTCGGTGTCATAGACGAAGCCGTCAGGCATGGCCCCCTCGAAACGAAAAGGCTGGCCGGTGGCGTCAGCCACCGCCTGCCAGTGTTCGAGGATGTACTTGCGGGTGGAGCTGTCCAGCGCGCTGCCGCCGGTGCGCAACCCGCCCGGCACCACGCGGGTGGCAACGCCCGCCTCACGCGCCTGGGCGATCAGGGCGGCGGCTACCGGCGCGAACCCCCAGCACCAGGAGCACATCGGGTCCATCACATAGATCAGGCGGGCAGACATGCATCAAGCCTCGGCTTTGTAGTTGTAACCGATCGGGTGCGGCAGGTTGCGGGCCTTGGCCAGCTCGATCTGCTTCTGCCGGTCGATGGCGCTGCGCCGGGTCTTCTCGCTCAGGGTGTCCCAGCAATGCGGGCAGCTGACACCTGGCGAATAGTGCTCGGACGCGCGCTCTTGTGCATTGATCGGGTGGCGGCAGGCGTGGCACTGGTCGTACTCGCCTTCGGTCAGGTCATGGCGCACCGTGACGCGGTTGTCGAAGACGAAGCAGTCGCCGTCCCACAGGCTTTCTTCCTGAGGCACTTCTTCGAAGTACTTCAGGATGCCGCCCTTAAGATGATAGACCGCCTCGAAGCCTTCACCGAGCATGTAGCTGGAGGCTTTTTCGCAACGAATGCCGCCGGTGCAGAACATGGCCACTTTCTTGTGCTTGCTGGGGTCGAAGTTGGCCTTGATGTACTCCGGGAACTCGCGGAAGGTTTCGGTCTTGGGGTCCACCGCGCCCTTGAAGGTGCCAATGGCCACTTCGTAGTCATTGCGGGTGTCGATCAGCAGCACTTCCGGGTCGCTGATCAGCGCGTTCCAGTCCTTGGGTTCGACATAGGTGCCGACCGCCTGGTTCGGGTCCACGCCTGGTACGCCGAGGGTGACGATTTCTTTCTTGAGCTTGACCTTGGTGCGGTAGAACGGCTGCTCGTCGCAGTACGATTCTTTATGGTCGACATCGGCCAGGCGCGGGTCGTTGCGCAACCAGGCCAGCAGCCCGTCGATGCCTTCGCGGGTGGCCGACACAGTGCCGTTGATGCCTTCGTGGGCCAGCAGCAGGGTGCCTTTGACGTCGTTGTCGAGCATGGCCTTGAGCAGCGGTTCGCGCAGCTCTACGTAGTCTTGCAGGGTGACGAACTTGTACAGCGCCGCGACGACGATGGGTTGTGACATGAAACAGGTTCTCCAGGTGGTTGCCCTCGTAAGGGGCGGACCGGGTTTGACAGGTATTGAAAAAAGCATGGGGGCGCTTTGCGCCCCTTTCGCGGCACAAGGCCGCTCCCACAGGGACCGCGTAACCCGATGGCGAGTGCGGTTCCTGTGGGAGCGGCCTTGTGCCGCGAAAGGGCCGCAAAGCGGCCCCCGGATTTTGCAGGATTCTACCAGAACAACAGAAAGGTTTCAGTGCCCGCCGCCGGCACACACCGGCGAGGCCGGCGCTGCGCCGACCTTGGCCCACTCTTCTGCGGTGTAGGTATGGATGGCCAGGGCATGGATCTGCTGCATCAGCTCACCCATGGTGGCGTACACCTTCTGGTGGCGCTTGACGCTGTTCAACCCGGCAAACTGCTCGCTGACGATCACTGCCTTGTAGTGGGTCTCCTGACCACGACTGTGCATGTGGCTTTCGTCGAGCACTTGCAGGTGCTGCGGCGCCAAGGCACCCAGCTGTTGTTCAATGCGCTGTTGCATGGTCATCGCGGCGTGCTCACTTCTTGGCAGGAACGGCGGCCTTGCCTGCGTTAGGGTCCAGTTCCTTGGTCATGTCTTCCAGCAGCTTGTTCACCACCGGCACTGCTGGCTCCAGGCTCTGCTGGGTCAACTGGGCCGACTGCTGGGTAACCTTGGGCATTTCACGCAGTACTTTCTTGCCCAGCGGCGATTCGTAGAACTTGACCAGGTCTTTCAGCTCTTGTTCAGTGAAGGTCTGGGTGTACAGGTCGACCATCTTCGGCTTCAGCTTGTTCCAGCCGATGGCGTTGTCCAGCGCGGCGTTGGCCTTGGCCTGGTAGCTTTCCAGCACCGGCTGCTTGGCGGCCGGGGCCTTGGTCTGGGCAAAGCGCTGGGCGAACATCTGCTGGACCTGCATGTACACCGGGGTGCCCAGCTTGTCGGCGTTGGCCAGGGTCAGGAATTTCTCGGCAGCAGCGTTATGGCTGGCGGTGGCAGCGAGCACCTGGCCGCTGGCGCAAGCCAGGGCAACGGCGGCACAAAGGACACGGAGACGGGTCATTGCATTTCCTTCAAGGAGAGGGAGGCGGGTACCTCAGAGTAGAGCATTCTGCGCCGTGGTGGCGATGTGCTCAAGTGGCACGACGAGCGACGGAACCGCTCGGTCGAATCAAGGCCTAAACTGCGATTTCGAACTACACAGGAGTGAGTACAGAATGAGCCGTATCGAGACAGACAGCCTGGGCCCGGTCGAAGTTCCTGAAGGCGCCTACTGGGGTGCGCAAACCCAGCGCTCGCTGATCAACTTCGCCATTGGCAAGGAGCGCATGCCCATCGCGGTGCTGCACGCCCTGGCGCTGATCAAGAAGGCCGCGGCACGCGTCAACGACCGCAACGGCGACCTGCCGGCCGACATCGCCCGGCTGATCGAACAAGCCGCCGACGAAGTGCTGGGTGGCCAGCACGACGACCAGTTCCCGTTGGTCGTCTGGCAGACCGGCAGCGGCACGCAAAGCAACATGAACGTCAACGAAGTGATCGCCGGGCGCGCCAACGAACTGGCCGGCAAAGGCCGCGGCGGCAAAGCGCCAGTACACCCCAACGATCATGTCAATCGCTCGCAAAGTTCCAACGATTGCTTCCCGACTGCCATGCACATTGCTGCTGCGCAGGCGGTGCACGCGCACCTGTTGCCCGCCATCGCCGAACTGTCGTCGGGGCTGGCCGAGCTGTCGGGGCGCCACCAAAAGCTGGTAAAGACTGGCCGCACCCACATGATGGACGCCACACCGATTACCTTCGGCCAGGAGGTGTCTGCCTTCGTCGCCCAGCTCGACTATGCCCAGCGCGCCATCCGCGCCACCCTGCCGGCAGTGTGCGAACTGGCCCAGGGCGGCACCGCCGTAGGTACCGGGCTGAATGCCCCGCACGGTTTTGCCGAAGCCATCGCCGCCGAGCTGGCGGCGCTGTCCGGGCTACCCTTTGTCACGGCGCCGAACAAGTTCGCCGCCCTCGCCGGCCACGAACCACTCACCAGCCTGGCGGGCGCCCTGAAAACCCTGGCCGTGGCGCTGATGAAAATCGCCAACGACCTGCGTTTGCTGGGCTCCGGCCCGCGCGCCGGTTTGGCCGAAGTGCGCCTGCCAGCCAACGAACCGGGCAGCTCGATCATGCCAGGCAAGGTCAACCCGACGCAGTGCGAGGCGCTGTCGATGCTGGCCTGCCAGGTGTTGGGCAACGACGCGGCCATCGGTTTTGCCGCCAGCCAGGGGCATTTGCAGCTGAACGTGTTCAAACCGGTGATCATCCACAACCTGTTGCAGTCGATCGAACTGCTGGCCGATGGCTGCCGCAACTTCCAGCTGCACTGCGTGGCGGGCATCGAGCCCGATGCCGAGCAGATGGCCGCGCACCTGGAGCGTGGCTTGATGCTGGTAACGGCATTGAACCCGCATATTGGCTACGACAAGGCGGCGGAAATTGCCAAGAAGGCTTATAGCGAGGGCAAGACCCTGCGCGAGGCTGCACTGGAGCTGAAGTACCTGACCAATGAGCAGTTCGACCAATGGGTACGGCCGGAGAACATGCTGGCACCGGGTGGCAAGGGCTGAGTCATCTATAGCCTGTGCTGGCCCCTTCGCGGGTAAACCCGCTCCCACAGGGGTAGCACAACATTCAGCCCCGTGGTGAACCTGTGGGAGCGGGCTTGCCCCGCGAAAGGGACCGCGCGGTGCAAGGCACCGGCTTCGCCGGTGTTCGCGGGGCAAGCCCGCTCCCACAAAACGCTCAGTGAAACTGGGCCAATCGCGCCTTGCGGGCACGCCAACTGGCCACCAGCGATGGCCCCAGCGCCACCAGCGCCGAGCCGCACACCACGGTCACCGCCCCTACATAGCCCAGGGCATTGATGTCTTCGGCCTGCACGTACTCCGGCCACACCCCTGCCGCCACCGCCACCGCAACGAACGTCACCAGCGGGGTCAGCGCCAGGGTGGCACTGACCCGCGACGCCTCCCAGTGCGCCAGCGCCTCGGCGAACGCGCCGTAGGCCACCAGCGTATTCAGGCAACAGGCCAGCAACAGCCAGCCCTGCACCGGGGTCAGCTGCAACGCCTCCAGTGGGTGTACCCAAGGCGTGAGCAGCGCAGCGCAACTGAGGTAAATCACCATCATCACCTGCTGTGAATGCCACACGGTCAACAGTTGCTTCTGGCTGAGGGCATAGAACACCCAGATGCTGGTGGCCAGCAGAATGGTCAGCACGCCGGTGGTGTAGGTACCCAGTGAGGTCAGCAGCTCTTCGAGGCGCTGGTTGAAGAACAGCCCAAAACCCGCCAGCAGAATCAGCAGGCCCACCCCCTGCCCCAGGCTGAAGCGCTCACGGAACACAAACACGCTGGCCACCAGCAACAGCACCGGGCCGACCTGCACCACCAGTTGCGCGGTACCGGGGCTGAGCAGGTTGAGGCCGATCAGGTACAGCACGTAGTTGCCCATCAGGCCAAGCACAGCCACCACTACCAGGCCTTTGCCCCTGGGGGCCAGGCGCGTGAACGAGGGCAAGCGCTGTTGGGCTGCCAGCCAGGCAAACAGCAGGCCACCTGAAACCAGCAGGCGGTACCAGGTGACGGTGATCGGGTCGACCACCTGCAGTACCTGCTTGAGCTTGATCGGCAAGATGCCCCAGAGCAGCGCGGTCAGAAGTGCCAGGAACAGGCCATAGCTCCAGCGGCCGGAAGTGGTGTGCATAGTGTCCTCGGTCAAGCCCGTGGTGGGGGTGATTGAATTCTACGGGCTTGGAGGGCAGTGACGGGGGTGGGTGCCGAGAAAAGAATTCATCAGGTCATTCTTTTGGGGCATGGCTGGGGCTTGCGAGCTTTTGCGCCCGTGACATCAAGCGCCGCCCGCGCGGCGCTCGATGTCACGGGCGCAAAAAAATCCCAAGACCAGCACCCGGCCTATTTCTTGTGCTTGGCAAACGCTGCCTCCAGCGCCTCATTGATAGTGCGCAGCACCTTCACTCGCGCCCAGCGCTTGTCGTTGGCCTCCACCAGCGTCCAGGGCGCAATTTCGCTGCTGGTCCGGTCGACCATATCGCCCACCGCCTGGGTGTAGTCGTCCCACTTGTCGCGGTTGCGCCAATCGTCCTCGGTGATCTTGTAGCGCTTGAACGGGATTTGCTCACGCTCCTGAAAGCGCTCCAGCTGGGTCTGCTGGTCGATCGCCAGCCAGAACTTCACCACCACCACGCCGGCATTCACCAACTGTTCTTCAAAGTCGTTGATCTCACTGTAGGCGCGCATCCAGTCCGCCGGGCTGCAAAAGCCTTCCACCCGTTCCACCAGCACCCGGCCATACCAGGAGCGATCGAAGATGGTGAACTTGCCGCGTGCTGGAATATGCCGCCAGAACCGCCACAGGTAGGGCTGCGCGCGCTCTTCCTCGGTGGGCGCGGCAATCGGCACGATGCGGTACTGGCGCGGGTCCAGCGCTGCCGCCACGCGGCGGATGGCACTGCCCTTGCCGGCAGCATCGTTGCCTTCGAACACCGCCACCAAGGCGTGCCGGCGCATACGCTTGTCGCGCAGCAGGCCGGCCAGGCGGGCCTGTTCGGTGACCAACTGCTCCTGATAGTCAGCCTTGTCCAGGCGCAACGTCATGTCCAGGGCGCCGAGCAGGCTGCGCTGGTCGATACTGCGGCCCAGCGGTGCCACGTTGCCCTGGTGCTTGCCCTTGGGGTTGTTGGCCAGCGCGGCTTGCAGGCTGTCCAGCAAGATACGCCCCACCGCCAGGCTGCGGTAGTTCGGGTCTACGCCTTCAACGATATGCCACGGCGCATAATCGCGGCTGGTGCGGCGCAGTACGCGCTCGCCAAAGCGCACGAAGCGGTCGTAGGTTTGCGACTGCTGCCAGTCCAGCGGGCTGATCTTCCAGCTGTGCAGCGGGTCGTCCTTGAGCGACTTCAACCGGGCCTTCATCTGCTTCTTGGACAGGTGGAACCAGAACTTGATGATCAGTGCACCTTCATCGCACAGCATCTGCTCCAGGCGCTCGGCGCCCATGATGGCCTGATCAAGCACGGCATCCTTGAACACCCCGTGCACCCGCCCCTGCAGCATCTGGCTGTACCAGTTGCCAAAGAACACGCCCATCCGCCCCTTGGGCGGCAAAGCCCGCCAGTAGCGCCAGGCGGGCGGGCGGGCCAGCTCTTCGTCGGTCTGCTGGTCGAAGGTGAGCACGTCGATCATGCGCGGGTCCATCCACTCGTTGAGCAGTTTTACCGTCTCACCCTTGCCGGCGCCTTCGATGCCGTTGATCAGCACGATCACCGGGAAGCGCGCCTGCTGCTTGAGTTCGTACTGGGCTTCGAGCAGGGCCTCGCGCAAAGCGGGTACCTCGGCGTCGTAAGCCTCCTTGTCGATGCTGTGGCCGATTTCGGCGGATTCGAACATGCACTGGCTCCTTCAATGGATAAGCAAGACTAGCGGATTTCATTTCTGCCTGTACTGACCTCTTCGCGAGTGAACGCGCTCCCACAGGTAGCGGGTATGGCATAAAATCCTGCCATCCGCTGCAACCGAGCCAACCATGTCCACCCTCCTCCAGCACGCACAAATCGACTGGGACGACCAGGGCCGCCCCCACTCGCGGCAATATGACGACGTCTATTTCGCGGTCAACGAAGGCATCGAAGAAACCAAGCATGTGTTCCTGGGCCAGACCCGCCTGGCCGAGCGCTTTGCCAACCTGGCGCCGCATGCCTGCAAGGTGATCGGCGAAACCGGTTTTGGCACCGGCATGAATTTTTTCTGCGCCTGGCAGCTGTTTGACCAGCACGCGCACCGCGACGCCCGCCTGCACTTCGTCAGTGTCGAGAAATACCCTCTCGGGCACGAAGACATGGCCCGGGCAGTGCGCCTTTGGCCGGAGCTTGCCGCCTACACAGAGCCATTGCTGGCGCAATATGTGGCAGTGCACCCGGGCTTTCAGCAGTTCACCTTCGCCGATGGCCGGGTCACCCTGACCTTGCTGATCGGCGACGTACTTGAGCAACTGCCGCAACTCGATGCGCAGGTCGATGTGTGGTTCCTCGATGGCTTCGCCCCTGCCAAAAACCCCGAGATGTGGACCCCGGAACTGTTCGCGCAACTGGCGCGGTTGTCGCAGCCGGGCACTGTGCTGGGCACCTTCACCACCACCGGCTGGGTCCGCCGCAGCCTGGTCGACGCCGGTTTCGCCATGAAGAAGGTGCCGGGCATCGGCAAGAAGTGGGAAGTGATGAGCGGCGCCTACGTCGGCCCCCAGCCCAGCCCAGGGGCACCTTGGTACGCACGTCCCGCCGTTACACAGGGACCGCGCGAGGCGCTGGTGATCGGTGCCGGGCTCGCCGGCAGCACAACGGCCGCCAGCCTGGCCCGACGCGGCTGGCAGGTGACCGTGGTGGAGCGCCACGGTGCCCCGGCACAGGAAGCTTCAGGCAACCCGCAAGGGGTGCTGTACCTCAAGCTGTCTGCCCATGGCACTGCGCTGTCGCAGGTGATCCTGTCCGGTTTCGGCTACACCCGGCGCCAGCTTGAACGCCTGCAGCGTGGCCGCGACTGGGATGCTTGCGGGGTGCTGCAACTGGCCTTCGACAGCAAGGAAGCTGAGCGCCAGGGCAAGCTGGCCGCCGCCTTCGACCACAACCTGCTGCACGCACTGCCGCGCACGGAGGCCGAAGTCGTCGCCGGGGTGGCGTTACCGGCCGGGGGGTTGTTCTACCCCGAAGGCGGCTGGGTGCATCCACCTGCGTTGTGCCAGGAGCAACTGCAGCACCCAGGGATTCGACTGGTCACCCATCAGGAAGTGCTCGAGCTGCGCAAGGTCGACCAGCAGTGGCAGGCTTGGGCGGGTGACCGCCTGATCGCCAGCGCGCCCGTGGTGATTCTGGCGAGTGCCGCCGAGGTAAAGCGCTTCGAGCCTTGCGCGCAGCTGCCGCTCAAGCGCATCCGGGGGCAGATCACCCGCTTGCCGGCCACCGCCAGCAGCCGGGCACTGCGCACCGTGGTGTGCGCGGAGGGCTACGTGGCGCCGCCACGCGAGGATGAACATACCCTGGGCGCGAGCTTTGACTTCCACAGCGAAGACTTGGCGCCGACGGTGGCCGAGCACCAGGGCAACCTGGCGTTGCTGAACGAGATTTCCCTCGACCTGGCGCAGCGCCTGGGCACAGTTGGGTTGGCCCCTGAGCAGTTGCAGGGGCGCGCGGCGTTCCGTTGTACCAGCCCGGACTACCTGCCGATCGTGGGGCCGGTAGCGGATGGACAGGCATTTGCCGAAACCTATGCGGTGCTGAGCCGGGATGCGCGGCAGGTGCCGGATGTGGCCTGCCCTTGGCTGGATGGGTTGTATGTGAACAGCGGGCATGGGTCGCGCGGGTTGATCACGGCGCCACTGAGTGGCGAGCTGGTGGCGGCCTCGGTATGTGGGGAGCCGCTGCCGTTGCCCCGGGCAGTGGCAGAGGCGTGTCATCCGAACCGGTTTGCCTTGCGTAAGCTGATTCGGGGGAAGTAATCGGCCGGGGGCCGCCGGCGATTGGGCCGCACAGCGGCCCCATATAACAAATCGTTCTAAAACTCTCAAAAAGCACGCCGGTCAGTTCCTTAAGGTGCCCTAATCCTGGGCGCCCCCTCCCCAACGGAAAAACCGGTAAGGACTTATGTGCGGATTAGCAGGAGAGTTGCGTTTCACCCCCCTCGACCAAGCCCCTCGCCCAGCCGACCTGGCTGCGGTAGAGCGCATCACCCATCACCTGGCGCCTCGCGGCCCGGATGCGTGGGGCTTCCATAGCCAAGGCCCGATCGCCCTCGGCCACCGACGCCTGAAAATCATGGACTTGTCCGACGGCTCGGCGCAACCGATGGTCGACAACACCTTGGGCCTGTCACTGGCCTTCAACGGTGCCATCTACAACTTCCCCGAACTGCGCCAGGAGCTGCAGGACCTGGGCTACAGCTTCTGGTCCGACGGCGACACCGAAGTACTGCTCAAGGGCTATCACGCCTGGGGCGCAGCCTTGCTGCCCAAGCTCAACGGCATGTTCGCCCTGGCCATCTGGGAGCGCGACAACCAGCGCCTGTTCCTGGCCCGCGACCGCCTGGGCGTCAAGCCCCTGTACCTGTCGCGCAACGGCGAGCGCCTGCGTTTTGCCTCGACCTTGCCAGCGCTGCTAAAGGGTGGCGATATCGACCCGATGCTCGACCCGGTGGCGCTCAACCATTACCTGAACTTCCACGCCGTGGTACCCGCGCCGCGCACGCTGCTGGCCAACGTGCAGAAGCTTGAACCCGGCACCTGGATGCGCGTCGACCGCCATGGCGAAGTGGAACGCCAGACCTGGTGGCAGCTGAAATACGGTGCCAACCCGGATGAGCGTGAGCTTGATCTGGAAGGCTGGACCACCCGCGTGCTCGACGCCACCCGCGACGCCGTGGCCATTCGCCAACGTGCTGCAGTGGACGTCGGCGTGCTGCTGTCCGGCGGTGTCGACTCCAGCCTGCTGGTCGGGCTGCTGCGCGAAGTCGGCGTGGACGACCTGTCGACATTCTCCATCGGGTTCGAAGATGCCGGTGGCGAACGTGGCGATGAGTTCCAGTATTCCGACCTGATCGCCAAACACTACGGTACCCGCCACCACCAGTTGCGCATTGCCGAACACGAGATCATCGACCAGTTGCCGGCTGCATTCCGCGCCATGAGCGAGCCGATGGTCAGCCACGACTGCATCGCCTTCTACCTGCTGTCGCGGGAAGTGGCCAAGCACTGCAAGGGCGTGCAAAGCGGCCAGGGCGCCGACGAGCTGTTTGCCGGTTATCACTGGTACCCGCAGGTGGACGGCGCCGATGACGCCTTTGCGGCTTACCGCGACGCGTTCTTCGACCGCAGCCATGCCGAGTACCGCGACACCGTGCAGGCGCCCTGGCTGCTGGACACCGACGCCGCCGGCGACTTTGTGCGCGAGCACTTCGCCCGCCCCGGTGCCCGCGACGCAGTGGACAAGGCCCTGCGGCTGGACAGCACGGTGATGCTGGTGGACGACCCGGTCAAGCGTGTGGACAACATGACCATGGCCTGGGGCCTGGAGGCGCGCACACCGTTCCTCGACTACCGCCTGGTGGAACTGTCGGCACGTATCCCGGCGCGCTTCAAGCTGCCCGATGGCGGCAAGCAGGTGCTCAAGCAGGCAGCACGACGGGTAATTCCCCATGAGGTGATTGACCGCAAGAAGGGCTACTTCCCGGTACCGGGCCTGAAGCACCTGGAAGGCGCCACCCTGGGCTGGGTGCGTGAGCTGCTGACCGACCCCAGCCAGGACCGTGGGCTGTTCAACCCGGCCATGCTCGACCGCCTGCTGAGCAACCCACACGGCCAGCTCACCCCACTGCGCGGCTCCAAGCTGTGGCAGCTGGCAGCGCTGAACCTGTGGTTGAGCGAACAAGGAATCTAACCCATGAAAGCCCATGAAATCGCTTACGGCCAGCGTCTGTTGCGCGGCCAGGCGCCGTCCTACGAGCGCCTGCAGGCGCGCCTGGCCGGCGATGGCAGCCAGCCCCATGACCAGCCTCGCGCGGTGCACTGTGGCTGGGGTCGATTGCTGATCGGCCATACCTACCCCGACCCGGTCAGCCTGGCCGAAGAGCTGCTGGACGAACGCCCTGGCGAGCGCGACATCGCCCTGTACGTGGCCGCGCCGCAGCAGTTGCTGGCCCAGGCCCCTCAGCAGCTGTTCCTTGACCCGTCCGACACCCTGCGCCTGTGGTTTACCGACTACCGGCCGGCGCAGCGGGTGTTCCGCGGCTTTCGCGTGCGCCGGGCGCAAAACCCGGCCGACTGGCAGGCCATCAACACCCTGTATCAGGCACGCAGCATGCTGCCGGTAGACCCAGACCTGCTTACCCCCAGGCACCTGGGCGGCCCGGTGTACTGGCTGGCCGAGGACGAAGACAGTGGCGCAGTGATTGGCAGCGTCATGGGCCTGAACCATGCCAAGGCGTTCGACGACCCGGAACACGGCAGCAGCCTGTGGTGCCTGGCTGTAGACCCGCACTGCACCCGCCCCGGCGTGGGCGAGGTGCTGGTGCGCCACCTGATCGAGCACTTCATGAGCCGTGGCCTGGCCTACCTCGACCTGTCGGTCTTGCACGACAACCGCCACGCCAAGCGCCTGTACCAGAAGCTGGGTTTTCGCAACCTGCCCACCTTTGCGGTCAAACGCAAGAACGGCATCAACCAGCAGCTGTTCCTGGGCCCGGGCCCTGAGGCCGAGCTGAACCCCTACGCCCGCATCATCGTCGATGAGGCCCTGCGCCGGGGCATCGACGTGCAAGTGGATGACGCCGCTGGCGGCCTGTTCACCCTGAGCCTTGGCGGGCGCCGCATTCGCTGCCGTGAATCGCTCAGCGACCTGACCAGTGCCGTGACCATGACCCTGTGCCAGGACAAACGCCTGACCCAGCATGCCCTGCACAACGCCGGGCTGCAGGTGCCAGCGCAGCAGCTGGCCGGCAATGCAGACGACAACCTGGCGTTTCTCGACGAGCATGGCGCGGTGGTGGTCAAACCGGTCGATGGCGAGCAAGGCCAAGGCGTGGCGGTGAACCTGACCTGCATTGACGAGATCACCCGCGCCGCTGAGCACGCCCGCCAGTTCGACAGCCGCGTACTGCTGGAGAGCTTCCATGCCGGGTTCGACCTGCGCATCGTGGTAATCGGCTACGAGGTGGTGGCCGCGGCCGTTCGCCACCCTGCCCAGGTGCTGGGTGACGGCAAGCACAGCATCCGCCAGCTGATCGAAGCCCAGAGCCGTCGCCGCCAGGCCGCCACCGGTGGCGAAAGCCGCATTCCGCTGGACGGCGAAACCGAGCGCACAGTGCGTGCAGCGGGCTTTGCCTATGACGATGTATTGCCAGCCGGGCAGCGCCTGGCGGTACGGCGCACCGCCAACCTGCACACCGGCGGCACCCTGGAAGATGTGACCGAACGCCTGCACCCGGTGCTGGCCGACGCTGCCGTGCGCGCTGCACGGGCGCTGGAGATTCCGGTGGTTGGGCTGGACTTCATGGTGCGTGATGCCGGGCAGCCTGAATACGTGATCATCGAGGCCAACGAACGTGCCGGGTTGGCCAACCATGAACCGCAGCCAACCGCCGAGCGCTTTATCGACCTGCTGTTTCCGCATAGCCGGGCCTTGGCGTGAATCAATGACGGCCTCTTCGCGGGGCAAGCCTGTTCCCACAGGTCAGTGCTGGACTTGAGAGCCACCGTGGACCTGTGGGAGCGGGCTTGCCCCGCGAAGAGGCCGATGAAGGAGTACATATGCCTGAGCACTACCCCGAGCCCGATCTCGACTACCTCAAACGAGTGCTGCTGGAGATGCTCGCCATCCCCAGCCCCACCGGTTTCACCGACACCATCGTGCGCTACGTGGCCGAACGCCTGGACGAACTGGGTATCCCCTTCGAGTTGACCCGTCGCGGCACCATACGCGCCACCCTCAAGGGGCGGCAGTCATCCCCCGACCGGGCCGTATCGGCCCATCTGGATACCATCGGCGCCAGCGTGCGCCAACTGCAGGACAACGGGCGCCTGGCCCTGGCGCCGGTCGGCTGCTGGTCCAGCCGCTTCGCCGAAGGCAGCCGGGTCAGCGTGTTCACCGACACGGGGGTCGTGCGCGGCAGCGTGCTGCCGTTGATGGCCAGCGGGCATGCCTTCAACACCGCCATCGACCAGATGCCGGTCAGCTGGGACCACGTGGAGCTGCGCCTGGACGCCTACTGCGCCACCCGGGCCGACTGCGAGGCGCTGGGCGTGAGCATTGGTGACTTCGTCGCCTTCGACCCGCTGCCCGAGTTCACCGAAAGCGGCCACATAAGCGCCCGCCACCTGGATGACAAGGCCGGCGTAGCAGCGTTGCTGGCGGCGCTGAAGGCGGTGGTGGAAAGCGGCCAACAACCGTTGATCGATTGCCACCCGCTGTTCACCATTACCGAAGAGACCGGCTCGGGTGCCGCGGGTGCCCTGCCTTGGGATGTCAGCGAATTCGTTGGTATCGACATCGCCCCGGTGGCACCCGGGCAGGCCTCCAGCGAGCATGCGGTCAGCGTGGCCATGCAAGACTCTTCGGGGCCCTATGACTACCACCTGTCCCGGCATTTGCTGAAACTGGCCGGCGACCACGACCTGCCGGTACGGCGCGACCTGTTCCGCTATTACTTCAGCGATGCCCATTCGGCGGTAACGGCGGGGCATGACATTCGTACCGCGCTGGTGGCGTTTGGTTGCGATGCCACCCATGGCTACGAACGCACGCACATCGACAGCCTTGCGGCGTTGAGCCGGCTGCTGTCGGCGTACCTGTTGAGCCCGCCCGTGTTTGCCAGCGACTCGCAGCCGGCCAATGCCTCGCTTGAAAGGTTCAGCCACCAGCTGGAGCACGATGCGCAGATGGAGAGCGACACGCGGGTGCCGGCGGTGGACAGCCTGGTTGGCAATAAAGGCTGATGGCCTGGGGGCTGCTTTGCAGCCCCAAATGCCCGAACGTTTCGCGTAGCATTGCCCACACTTACTTCAGAACCTGCCCACCATGCTGATCCCCTACGAGCAACTGCAAGCCGAAACCTTGACCCGCCTGATTGAGGACTTCGTCACCCGCGATGGCACCGACAATGGCGACGACACCCCGCTGGAAACCCGTGTGCTTCGGGTACGCCAGGCGTTGGCCAAAGGCCAGGCGTTCATCCTGTTCGACCCGGAAAGCCAGCAGTGCCAATTGCTGGCCAAGCATGATGTGCCCCGCGAGCTGCTCGATTAGCACGCCAAGCCCGCGATGAGGTCAGCACTGGCAACCTCAAGCCCTGCGGGCCTTACGCTGACCTGCCTCCTTGATGCGCCTGTAGACCTCGGCACGATGCACTGACACCGCCTTCGGGGCGTCGATCCCGAAGCGCACCACCCCGTCACGCGTTTCTACCACCATGATCCGGATGTCATCGCCAATCACGATGACCTCCCCCACTTCGCGTCCTATTACCAGCATGTTCCGCTCCTCCAGCGAAAGGGAAAAACGGAGCGTGCATCGCGGGCATTCACCTACTCAATAGCTCCACAGCAAATCAGAAGCACCCTACATTCGCGGGTAATTTCCCCTACAGACCATTCACTTCGAATGCCCTCTGGCGCGCATTTTTACCGCCATTTTCGCCATTTCTTCATACAGCCGCTCAGGCGCCTGCCGCTTCAACGCCCAAGCTTCGCGCCCGGCTTCGTGGGGCAGGATCAGGAACTCGCCAGCGGCCACCTGCTGATGCATGTAGTCAGCTATGTCCGACGCACTGATCGGCGAGCCTTCCAGCAGCTTGCCCACTTGCGCTTTCATTGCCGGGTTGGGCCCGCGGAACGAGTCCAGCAGGTTGGTCTGAAAGAACGACGGGCACACCACGTGCACCGCCACCTCCAGTTGGCGCAACTCCACCAGCAGGCTCTCTGACAAAGCCAGTACACCGGCCTTGGCCACGTTGTAGTTGCTCATGCCCGGGCCCTGCATCAACGCGGCCATCGAGGCGATATTGATGATGCGCCCCTTGCTGCGCTCCAGCAGCGGCAGGAAGGCCTTGCAGCCTTTGACCACCCCCATCAGGTTGACCGCAATCTGCCAGTCCCAGTCTTCCAGCGACAGTTCAGCGAAGAAGCCGCCCGAAGCGACACCTGCGTTGTTGACGATCACATCGATGCCGCCGAGCTGCTCGGTGCAGGCCTGGGCCATGGCCGTCAGCTGGCTGTAATCGCGGACGTCGCAGCGCTGGAAGAAGCCGTCGCCGCCGGCAGCGCGTACCAGCTCCAGGGTTTCGCGCAGGCCGGCTTCGTTGACATCGGCCAGCGCCACGCGCCAGCCCTCACGCGCCCAGCGCAGGGCGATCTCGCGACCGAGGCCGGACCCGGCGCCAGTGATCATGATGCGGTTTTGCATGGTGGCTGGCCTTGTTCTGGTGAGGGTGCAACGAGTCTAAACAAGGCCGAGTGGGCAGGCAGGGTTCATCAGGCTAGTGAATGGGCGGGCATGACTGTGTGGTCAGTACCGGCCCGGCGCGGCGAAGAATCCCATACCGGCAATACTCAAATGGAATCTTTGCCAAGCGGCAACAGTCCGACTTTACAAGAGGCCAGCAATCCGAGGCCCTTTACCCTCAACTACGCAAGGACTCCGTCATGACCACGATTCTCATCATCATCCTGATCCTGTTGCTGATTGGTGGCTTACCGGTCTTCCCGCACTCGCGCAGCTGGGGCTATGGCCCGTCTGGCATCGTTGGCGCCGTGCTGGTGATTCTGCTGGTGCTGTTGTTATTGGGCATGATATGAGCCTGTCCGCCTGAACTTGGGGGCTACTGGGCCTTTGTTATCAGCAGCCCCCCTGAAATGCAGAACGCCCCGGCAAGCGGGGCGTTCTGCATTTCAGGGGGGCTGCTACAGCATCAGTGGGAAACCGCCCCGCTGGCACCCAGGCCAGTCTGCGAACGCACGAACTGCGGGTAGAACAGCGCACGCTCGTCGTCAGCCGCCTTGGACTTGTCGGTGACCGAGAAGAACCAGATGCTGACGAAGGCAATGGCCATCGAGAACAGCGCCGGGTACTCGTACGGGTAGATCGGTTTTTCGTGGCCGAGGATCTGCACCCAGATGGTCGGGCCGAGGATCATCAGCGTCACCGCACTCACCAGGCCCAGCCAGCCGCCGATCATGGCGCCGCGGGTGGTCAGCTTCTTCCAGTACATCGAAAGCAGCAGTACCGGGAAGTTGCAGCTGGCGGCAATGGAGAACGCCAGGCCAACCATGAAGGCGATGTTCTGTTTCTCGAACAGGATGCCCAAGCCGATCGCCAGCACGCCCAGGGCGATGGTGGTGATCTTCGACACGCGGATTTCGTCCTTGTCGTTGGCCTTGCCCTTGCGCCATACGCTGGCGTACAGGTCGTGGGACACCGCCGAGGCACCGGCCAGGGTCAGGCCGGCAACCACTGCCAGGATGGTGGCAAAGGCCACTGCCGAAATGAAGCCGAGGAAGATGCTGCCACCCACGGCATCGGCCAGGTGCACCGCGGCCATGTTGTTGCCGCCCAACAGGGCGCCGGCGGCGTCCTTGAAGTCCGGGTTGGTGCTGACCAGCAGGATCGCGCCAAAGCCGATGATGAAGGTGAGAATGTAGAAGTAACCGATGAAGCCGGTAGCGTAAAGCACGCTCTTGCGGGCTTCCTTGGCATCACTGACGGTAAAGAAGCGCATCAGGATGTGCGGCAGGCCGGCGGTACCGAACATCAGCGCCAGGCCCAGCGAGAAGGCCGAGATCGGGTCCTTGACCAGGCCACCCGGGCTCATGATCGCCTCACCCTTGCTGTGCACCTTGATCGCTTCCGAGAAGAGGGTGTTGAAGTCGAAGCCTACGTGCTTCATCACCATCAGCGCCATGAAGCTGGCACCGGACAGCAGCAGCACGGCCTTGATGATTTGTACCCAGGTGGTGGCCAGCATGCCGCCGAACAGCACATACAGGCACATCAGGATCCCCACCAGGATCACCGCGACGTGGTAGTCCAGGCCGAACAACAGTTCGATCAGCTTGCCGGCACCGACCATCTGCGCGATCAGGTAGAACGCCACCACCACCAGCGAACCGGAGGCCGACAGGGTACGGATTTCCTTCTGCCCAAGGCGGTACGAGGCCACGTCGGCAAAGGTGTACTTGCCGAGGTTACGCAGGCGCTCGGCAATCAGGAAGAGAATGATGGGCCAGCCGACCAAAAAGCCGATCGAGTAGATCAGGCCATCGTAGCCAGAGGTGAACACCAGGGCGGAAATACCCAGGAAGGAGGCAGCCGACATGTAGTCGCCGGCAATCGCCAGGCCGTTCTGGAAGCCGGTGATCTTGCCACCGGCAGCATAGTAGTCCGCCGCCGACTTGTTGCGTTTGGAGGCCCAGTAGGTAATACCGAGGGTGAAGGCGACGAAGGCCACGAACATGGCAATCGCGGCAACGTTCAGCGGCTGTTTCTGCACCTCGCCGGTCAGGGCATCGGCTGCCCACACGGCGGGTGCAAAGGCTCCGCAGGCCAGGACGGCCAGGGCTTTGGCGTGACGAGTCATTGTTGCGCCTCCTTGAGGATGGCCTTGTTCAGCTCATCGAATTCGCCGTTGGCGCGGCGTACGTAGATGGCGGTCAGGACAAATGCCGAAACGATCAGGCCGACGCCCAGGGGAATGCCCCAGGTGATCGACGACTCAGGGCTGAGCTTGGCGCCCAGCAGATGAGGACCGTAGGCGATCAGGAGGATGAAACCGCAGTACAGGCCGAGCATGATCGCCGAGAGAACCCAGGCGAACCGTTCGCGTTTGGTGACCAGCTCCTTGAAACGGGGGCTGTTTTGTATCGAGAGGTAAATGCTGTCGTTCATTGTTTTTGTCCTAGCAGCACAGGTAGGGGTGAAACCCACGCCCTTACTTTATGCGGCTGTTGGACGGCAACCAGACGACCTTAGTCTTAGATGCAACGGTGTTTTACCGGTTGCGTAACAAAGAAAAGATGGGGGCAGGGCTGGAATGGGACCGGCTTCGGTTTAGCGGTCGGGCATAAAAGGAGCGCCGCCCGCGCGGCGCTCGATCTAACTGGCGCTAAAAAAACAACGGCAAACGCTACTTACCCGTCCACTCCTTCACGCGATCAGGGTGCTTGGCCACCCAATCCTTGGCCGCCGCTTCAGGCTTGGCCCCTTCCTGAATCGCCAGCATCACCTCGCCAATCTCGTCCTTGGACTTCCAACTGAACTTCTTCAGGAACTCCGCCACTTCTGGTGCCTTGGTAGCCAGTTCCTTGCTGCCGATGCTGTTCACGGTTTCTGCCGCGCCATACACGCCTTTCGGGTCTTCGAGGAACTTGAGTTTCCACTTGGCGAACATCCAGTGCGGGACCCAGCCGGTCACTGCAATCGACTGCTGCTTGGCATAGGCACGGCCCAGTTCCGCAGTCATCGCCGCGCCCGAGCTGGCCTGCAGCTTGTAACCCGTCAGGTCGTAGTCCTTGATCGCCTGGTCGGTCTTGAGCATCACGCCGGAGCCCGCGTCGATGCCAACAATCTTCTGCTTGAAGCTACTATCGGTCTTGAGGTCAGCGATGCTCGCCGCCTTGACGTACTCGGGGACGATCAGGCCGATCTTGGCGTCCTTGAAGTTGGCGCCATAGTCGACCACGTTGTCCTTGTTCTTGGCCCAGTACTCACCATGCGTCACCGGCAACCAGGCGGACAACATGGCATCGAGCTTGCCGGTTGCCACACCCTGCCACATGATCCCTGTGGCCACAGCCTGCAACTTCACGTCGTAGCCGAGTTTTTGCTTGATCACTTCGGCGGCCACGTTGGTGGTCGCCACGCTGTCGGCCCAACCATCCACGTAACCAATGCTTACTTCTTTAGCCATTGCCTGTGCAGCGCCCATGGCCATTACCAGGGCGGTGCCCACACCCAGGAACCGTCGCATTTTTTTCAAAGTCGCCATCAAAGCATCCCCTCGTCAGGTCTTGGAGATTGCATCATCTGCCTGCAATACAGGTCGACCTGATCCAGCAGCGACCTGCACCCGCCCCATATGCGACAGCACTGTGCCATTAGCGTCATTGGCCTACACCCGCCTGCGCGATCCTTGCATGCCAAAGCTTTGGCGCCGGGCTACTATCTACCCTTTTGCGCCTGACGATGGACCGCCCGATGCCCAGTTCTGCCCGCCTGTTGCTGCCGCTTTACCTGCTTGCCTGCCTGCTGGCCCTGGCCGGGCTCGCCGGGCTCTGGTACGGGCTTGGCAAGCCGGCGCACCTGCCCGATGCGGCCAGCCCGACGCACAAGTTGCAATGCGCGTCGTACACGCCGTTCGACAAGGACCAGTCGCCGTATGACCAGCCGTTTCGCCTGCGCCCGGCACGGATGGACGCCGACCTTGCCTTGCTGGCTGAGCGTTTCCAGTGCATCCGCACCTATTCCATGACCGGCCTTGAGGCCATCCCGGCGCTGGCCCGCAAGCATGGGCTGAAAGTGATGCTGGGCGCCTGGGTGAACGCTCACCCGGCCGACACCGACCGGGAAATCGACTTGCTGATCGCCACCGCCAACGCCAACCCCGATGTGGTCAGCGCGGTAATCGTGGGCAACGAGACATTGCTGCGCAAAGAAGTTACCGGCGCGCACCTGGCCAAGCTGATCGCCCGGGTGAAAAGCCAGGTCAAGGTGCCCGTGACCTACGCGGATGTGTGGGAGTTCTGGCTGCAGCACCCGCAGGTGGCGCCAGCGGTGGATTTTTTGACCATACACCTGCTGCCCTACTGGGAAGACGACCCGCGCGGCATTGACGATGCACTGGCCCACGTCGCCGATGTGCGGCGGGTATTCGGCACGCGCTTTGCGCCCAAGGACATCCTGATTGGCGAAACCGGCTGGCCCAGCGAAGGCCGCCAGCGCGAGACCGCCGTACCCAGCCGCGTCAACGAGGCGCGCTTCATCCGCGGTTTTGTAACCTTGGCCGAAAGCAACGGCTGGCACTACAACCTGATCGAAGCGTTCGACCAGCCATGGAAGCGTGCCAATGAAGGGGCGGTAGGCGGTTACTGGGGGCTTTACGATGCCGACCGGCAGGACAAGGGCATACTGGAGGGGCCGGTCAGCAACCTGCAGGACTGGCCGCAGTGGTTGCTGGCCAGTGCACTGTTGATGGCGGGCATGTTGTTGCTTGCCGGGCGCCCCGCCAGCCCGCAGGCTGCCTTGTTGCTGCCATTGCTGGCGGCGTTTGGCGCGGGTTGCCTGGGGCTGTGGGGCGAGCTGATGCGCACCCATGCACGCTTTGCCGGGGAGTGGCTGTGGGCCGTTGCACTGGCCGGGCTGAACCTACTGGTGCTGGCCCATGCGCTGCTGGCGTTGGCGCAACGTGCCGGTTGGCGCATGCGCTTGTTCGCCTGGCTGCAGGCGCAGGCCGGCTGGCTGTTGCTGGCGGCGGGCTTTGCCGCGGCGGTGAGCATGCTGGCAATGGTGTTCGACCCGCGCTACCGTAGCTTCCCCAGCGCCGCGCTGGCGTTGCCGGCGCTGGTGTATGTGCTGTGGCCGGTGCCCGCGCGGCGGGCGGAGGTGGCGTTGCTCGCGTTCATTGTCGGGGCCGGGGTGGCGCCGCAGTTGTTCGTGGAAGGGCTGGAAAACCAGCAGGCCTGGGGTTGGGCGGTAGTGAGTGTGTTGATGACAGCCGCATTGTGGCGCAGCTTGCGGGTGCGCCAGGCTTGATGACCGGGGGCCGCTTCGCGCCCCTGTCAGCCGTGCTGCGGTCTCCTGACCAGGCGCAACCCCGCCAACACCAGCGCAAACACGGCAATGCTGGCGGTATACAGCACCAGCGCCGGCACCGCGAATACCAATGCCAACACCGCCAGCCACCAGCCGGCCCGCGCAGGCACGAACTGCGACAGCAGCGCCAGGCCCAGCCCGCCCCAGGCCAGCACCTGGTGGTGAATGCCTAGCCCCAGCAGCGAGCGCACCTCGCACTGCCAGTACGCCGCAGGCAATGTGCACAGCCCTACCCACTGGCCATCCTCCATCAGCCCATAACGCACGCCATAACTGGCAGCGAGCCACAGCCCCAGAAACAGCAAGAGCAGCGCAGCCGGCACTGAACGAGACATCCTGTTCTCCAATAGCGGTAATCGAAAGCATCCATGATCGCTTATGCCCGGTTGTAAGGCAAAATCACAACCCTGCAGCTATGTTGCAAATAACAAGCACACCAAAGGCCACCGCCACTGGCAACTTTGCCCGGTTGGCTGTGGTCCTAGCCTGCACACTGCTCGACCTTGCGTTCTTTTGGGGGATTACATGCATCGATCTTTGCGCCTCGCTGCCCTGCTGGGTAGCCTGCTCATGGCGGTGGCCGCTTCAGCGCGGGATATCGACGCTGCCAGCTACGGCTACCCCTTGACCAACCCGTTCGAGGCGACCATCGCCACCACGCCGCCGGATCAGCGGCCTACCCTGCCCAGCGACGAGGACATCACCCAGTCGGACTACAGCCTCAACCTGCGCCCCGAGCGTGAATTCACGTTGCCCGACAATTTCTGGGCCGTGAAAAAGCTCAAATACCGCCTGGCCCGCCAAGACCGCGAAGCGCCGCTTATCTTCATTATTGCCGGCACCGGCGCACCGTACACCAGCAGCATCAACGAATACCTGAAAAAGCTGTTCTACCAGGCCGGCTTCCACGTGGTGCAACTGTCGTCGCCCACCAGCTACGACTTCATGAGCGCCGCGTCACGCTTTGCCACCCCCGGCGTCAGCCGGGAAGACGCCGAGGACATGTACCGGGTAATGCAGGCCGTGCGCGCCCAGCATCCACGCCTGCCGGTCAGCGATTTCTACCTCACCGGCTACAGCCTGGGTGCGCTCGACGCCGCGTTCGTCAGCCACCTGGACGAAACCCGCCGCAGTTTCAACTTCAAGCGCGTGCTGCTGCTGAACCCGCCGGTCAACCTGTACACCTCGATCAACAACCTGGACAAACTGGTGCAGACCCAGGTCAAGGGCATCGATCGCAGTACCACCTTCTATGAGCTGATGCTGACCAAACTGACGCGCTACTTCCAGGACAAAGGCTACATCGACCTGAACGACGCCCTGCTTTATGACTTCCAGCAGTCGAAACAGCACCTGTCCAACGAACAGATGGCCATGCTGATCGGCACTTCGTTCCGGTTCTCGGCAGCGGACATTGCCTTCACTTCCGACCTGATCAACCGCCGCGGCCTGATCATTCCGCCGAAGTTCCCGATCACCGAAGGCAGCAGCCTCACGCCGTTCTTCAAGCGTGCCCTGCAATGCGACTTTGACTGCTACATGACCGAACAGGTAATCCCCATGTGGCGCGCCCGCACCGATGGCAACAGCATCTTGCAACTGGTCAACCAGACCAGCCTGTATGCCCTGGAAGACTACCTGCGTGACAGTGACAAGATCGCCGTGATGCACAACGCTGACGATGTCATTCTCGGCCCGGGCGACATCGGTTTCCTGCGCAAGGTGTTCGGTGACCGGCTGACCCTCTACCCCCATGGCGGCCATTGCGGCAACCTCAACTATCGCGTCAACAGTGACGCCATGCTGGAGTTCTTCCGTGGTTAACAAACTCCTCTTCGCCACTGCCTTGCTTGCCGCTGGCCACACCCTGGCCGCCGAGACCGCGCCCCGGGCCAGCGTGGTCGAGGCCGACCCGCAGGTGATCGGTACCGCTCCACTGGTGCCCGAAGCCGATGGTTTCATCGACCCGCTGCGCGAGCTGAAATTCAACCCGGGGCTGGACCAGCGCGAGTTCGAGCGTTCAACCCTGGAAGCACTGAACGTGTACGACCCGCTGGAGTCGATCAACCGGCGCGTGTATCACTTCAACTACCGGCTGGACCAGTGGGTGCTGCTGCCACTGGTGAATGGGTACCAATACGTCACGCCACGCTTCGTGCGCACGGGGGTGAGCAACTTCTTCAACAACCTCGGCGACGTGCCAAACCTGCTCAATAGCGTGTTGCAGCTCAAGCCCAAGCGCTCGGCCGAGATCACGGCACGGCTGATGTTCAACACCCTCATCGGCGTGGGTGGGCTATGGGACCCGGCGACCAGCATGGGCCTGCCGCGCCAGAGCGAGGACTTTGGCCAGACCTTGGGCTTCTATGGCGTACCGGAGGGGCCGTACCTGATGCTGCCGCTGCTGGGGCCATCGAACCTGCGCGATACCACCGGGCTGGTGGTGGACTATGCCGGCGAGCAGGCGATCAATTACCTGAACGTGGCCGAAGCCAGCACCGACCACCCGGAAATCTTCGCGCTGCGCGTGGTGGACAAGCGCTACACCACCAACTTCCGCTATGGCCAGCTGAACTCGCCTTTCGAATACGAAAAAGTGCGGTATGTGTACACCCAGGCGCGCAAGTTGCAGATAGCGGAGTAAACCTGCTGCGGCCCGATCGCCGGTACAGGCAACATTAAATTCCGAGGAACTGACACAGCTCCCGCTTCTTGGCCAGGGCATCCTTGCGCCCCAGTTCGATCAGCTCACTGCAATAGCTGGCCTCGAACAGCAGATAGCTCAACACCCCCGCCCCGCTGGTGCGGGTAGCCCCTGGCCCACGCAGGAACAGGCGCAACGCCGCCGGGAGCTCACGCCGGTGCCGGGCGGCGATCTCATCCAACGGCTGGCTGGGGGCTACCACCAGCACCTCGACTGGGGCCAGCCCCAGGCGCCGGGCATCCAGATGCGCCGGCAGCAGCCGGCTCAGGTGGTTCAGCCGCTGCAGCAGCTCGATGTCGTCTTCCAGGCTGTCAATGAACGTGCTGTTAAGCAAGTGCCCACCAATCTGCGCCAGGCTGGGCTGCTGCCCGCTGAACACGCGCTGAGTGGGCAAGGGCGGCGCTGGCCGCTGCGGGTTGCCGCTGACCCCGACCACCAGCACCCGGCTGGCGCCCAGGTGCAGGGCTGGGCTGATCGGCGCTGACTGGCGCACCGCGCCATCACCGTAGAATTCGTCGCCCAGCTGCACCGGGGCAAACAGCAGTGGAATGGCCGCGCTGGCCAGCAGGTGGTCGATGGTCAATGGCGTGGGCACACCGATGCGGCGGTGGCGTAGCCAGGCTTCGATGGTGCCGCGCCCTTGGTAGAAGGTGACCGCCTGGCCAGACTCGTAGCCAAAGGCGGTGACGGCCACCGCGTTCAACTGCTCGGCGGCCAGGGAATGGCCGATGCCATCCAGGTTCAGGTGTGCCTCCAGCAGGCTGCGCAAGGGGCTGCTGTCCAGCAGCGCTACTGGCGCCTGGCCGCCCAGCCCCAGCAGGCTGTGGCCGACAAAACGGCTGGCCTGACGGACTACGCCGGGCCAGTCGCTGCGGATGACCAGATGGCTGCGAAAGTTCTGCCAGAAGGCGGTTAGACGCTGCACGGCGTCGTTGAAGTGGGTGGCGCCGCTGGCCAGGGTGACGGCATTGATGGCACCGGCAGAGGTGCCGACGATGACCGGGAACGGATTATGTGCGCCGGCGGGCAGCAGCTCGGCGATGCCGGCCAATACGCCGACCTGATAGGCGGCGCGGGCGCCGCCGCCAGAAAGGATAAGACCGGTTACCGGGGGTGGGGCCATGGCTTCCTTCCTGGATTCACTTGGTCAGTACCGGCCTCTTCGCGGGGCAAGCCCGCTCCCACAGGTTCCCTGCTCCCTCAGGCCGTGTAGAAAACCCGTGGGAGCGGGCTTGCCCCGCGAGGGGCCGGCACTCACAGCACAAATTTCAGCGCTTTTTCTTGTCATACAGCCGCGGCGCACCCTCGGGCCGCGACTTGAACCGGCGGTGCGCCCACAGGTACTGCTCGGGGCACTCGCGCAACACACGCTCGACCCACTGGTTGATGCGCAGGCAGTCGGCCTCTTCGCTTTCGCCGGGAAAGTCCGCCAACGGCGGGTGGATGACCAGACGATAGCCGCTGCCATCCTCCAGGCGCTTCTGGGTGAACGGAATCACCTGTGCCTTGCCCAATCGGGCGAACTTGGTGGTGGCGGTTACCGTCGCCGCCGGGATGCCGAACAGCAGCACGAAAATGCTCTGCTTGGCCCCGTAGTCCTGGTCCGGTGCGTACCAGATCGCCCGGCCCGAACGCAGCAGCTTGAGCATGCCGCGCACGTCCTCGCGCTCCACCGCCAGCGAATCGAGGTTATGCCGCTCGCGGCCGCTGCGCTGGATGAAGTCGAACAGCGCATTGCCGTGCTCACGATACATGCCGTCGATGGTGTGCTGTTGGCCCAGCAGTGCGGCGCCGATTTCCAGGGTGGTAAAGTGCACGGCCATGAGGATGGCGCCCTGCCCCGCCTGCTGGGCGGCCTGCAGGTGCTCCAGCCCCTCGATATGGGCCAGGCGCGCCAGCCTGGCCTTGGGCCACCACCAGCTCATGGCCATTTCGAAGAAGGCGATACCGGTAGAAGCGAAGTTGGCCTTGAGCAAACGCCGCCGTTCGTCGACCGACAGCTCCGGGAAGCACAGCTCTAGGTTGCGGGCGGCAATGCGCCGACGCTCGCCGGCAAAGCAATACATCACGGCCCCCAACGCGGCACCGGCTTTCAACAGGACCCGGTACGGCAACTGGACCACCAGCCACAGCAGGCCCAGGCCCAGCCACAGGCCCCAGAACTTTGGGTGAAGGAAATAGGGGCGAAAACGCGGGCGTTCCATTGAAGCTTCCGGAAAGACAAAGGCTGCGCATTCTACAACGGATCAGCGTATGTTGCGGGCAACCGGTGTTCTCGTTATAAATCAGGGCACTTTTTTCGCAACAAGCCGTCTATGCAGACCATGAGCCCAAACCACACACCCGACACCGCCTCCGTGTTCCAGCTCAAGGGCAGCATGCTCGCCATCACAGTGCTGGAACTGGCGCGCAATGACCTTGAAGGCCTCGACCGCCAGCTGGCGGCCAAAGTTGCCCAGGCACCGAATTTCTTCAGCAATACGCCACTGGTGCTGGCGCTGGACAAGCTGCCGGCCGGCGAAGGGGCAATCGACCTGCCAGGCTTGATGCGTATCTGCCGCCACCATGGCCTGCGTACCCTGGCCATCCGCGCCAATCGCATCGAGGACATTGCAGCCGCCATCGCCATCGACCTGCCGGTGCTGCCACCGTCCGGCGCCCGCGAGCGGCCGCTGGAGCCGGAACCCGAGGTTGTCAAAAAACCCGAGCCGGCCCCCGTGCCACCACCCGCCCCCGAGCCCGAGGTGCGCCCGACCCGGATCATTACCGCGCCAGTGCGCGGCGGCCAGCAGATCTACGCGCAAGGTGGCGATCTGATCGTTACCGCCTCGGTCAGCCCGGGCGCGGAACTTCTGGCCGATGGCAACATCCATGTGTACGGCGCCATGCGCGGGCGCGCCCTGGCCGGCATCAAAGGCAACACCAAAGCGCGTATCTTCTGCCAGCAGATGACCGCCGAAATGGTCTCCATCGCAGGCCAGTACAAGGTTTGCGAAGACCTGCGCCGCGACCCTCTGTGGGGCACCGGTGTGCAAGTCAGCCTGTCCGGTGATGTGTTGAACATCACCCGTCTTTAACGGATACTTGCCGTCATTTTCAGAGCAACTTTTTTAACTGTTGCCGTTTTTATGCTTTTTGCCGGGACACGTGTCCCGACTTATTTTAGGGGTGAAACACCTTGGCCAAGATTCTCGTGGTTACTTCCGGCAAGGGGGGTGTGGGCAAGACCACCACCAGCGCCGCCATTGGTACCGGCCTCGCACTGCGTGGCCACAAGACCGTCATCGTCGACTTCGACGTGGGCCTGCGTAACCTCGACCTGATCATGGGCTGCGAGCGCCGCGTGGTGTACGACTTCGTCAACGTGGTCAACGGCGAGGCCAACCTCCAGCAGGCGTTGATCAAGGACAAGCGCCTTGAGAACCTGTTCGTGCTGGCCGCCAGCCAGACCCGTGACAAGGACGCGCTGACCCAGGAAGGCGTAGAAAAGGTGCTGATGGAGCTGAAGGAAACCTTCGACTACGTCATCTGCGACTCGCCGGCCGGTATCGAGAAAGGCGCACACCTGGCCATGTACTTCGCAGACGAAGCCATTGTGGTCACCAACCCCGAAGTGTCCTCGGTACGTGACTCCGATCGCATGCTGGGCATCCTGTCGAGCAAATCGCGTCGCTCCGAAAAAGGCGAAGAGCCCATCAAGGAACACCTGCTGATCACCCGTTACCACCCCGAGCGCGTGGAAAAGGGCGAAATGCTGAGCATCGCCGACGTCGAAGAGATCCTGGCGATCAAGCTCAAGGGCGTGATTCCCGAGTCTCAGGCCGTGCTCAAGGCTTCCAACCAGGGTATCCCGGTCATCCTCGACGACCAGAGCGACGCTGGCCAGGCGTACAGCGATACCGTCGACCGCCTGCTGGGCAAAGAAAAACCCCTGCGGTTCATCGAAGTGCCGAAGCAAGGATTCTTCGCGCGACTGTTTGGAGGCAAGTAAACCATGAACCTTTTTGACTTCTTTCGTGGCAGACAGAAACAGACCAGCGCGTCGGTAGCGAAAGAGCGTCTACAGATCATCGTGGCGCACGAGCGCGGCCAACGCAGCGAGCCGGACTACCTGCCGGCGCTGCAGAAAGAACTGCTGGAAGTGATCCGCAAGTATGTGAACATCGGCAACGATGACGTGCACATCGAGCTGGAAAACCAAGGCAGCTGCTCGATTCTGGAGCTGAACATCACCCTGCCGGATCGCTGATCTGGCTGAAAGCCGGGGCTGCTTTGCAGCCCATTCGCGGCACAAGGCCGCGCCTACAAGGGATCGCGTTCCCCTGTAGGCGCGGCCTTGTGCCGCGAATGGGCCGCAGAGCGGCCCCGCTTTTTTCTCCCGATTTAACAGAGACCATGCAATGCCGCTGTCCAATATCCAGATCCTGCACGAAGACGCCGCCATCCTGGTGATCAACAAGCCGACCCTGCTGCTGTCGGTGCCCGGCCGCGCCGAGGATAACAAGGACTGCCTGATTACCCGCCTGCAGGAAAACGGCTACCCCGATGCGCTTATCGTGCACCGCCTGGACTGGGAAACCTCCGGCATCATCCTGCTGGCCCGCGATGCCGACAGCCACCGCGAGCTGTCGCGGCAGTTCCACGACCGCGAAACCGAGAAGGCCTACACCGCACTGTGCTGGGGCCAACCGGCACTGGACAGCGGCAGCATCGACCTGCCGCTGCGCTACGACCCGCCAACCAAGCCACGGCATGTGGTGGACCACGAGCAGGGCAAACATGCGCTGACCTTCTGGCGCATCGTCGAGCGCTGCGGTGACTACTGCCGGGTAGAACTGACGCCGATCACCGGGCGCTCGCACCAGTTGCGCGTGCACATGCTGTCGATCGGCCACCCGCTGCTGGGTGACCGGCTGTATGCCAACCCCGAAGCACTGGCGGCCCATGAGCGGCTGTGCCTGCATGCCTCCATGTTGAGCTTTACCCACCCGGTGTCCGGTGAGCGGTTGAAGTTCGAGTGCCCCGCGCCCTTCTGATTTTCGCCCGGCTGGCCCGGCCTCTTCGCGGGCTCGCCCGCTCCCACAGGGATGACCCTGCGTTGGAAATGTGTGCAGTACCGGTGGGAGCGGGCAGGCCCGCGAAGAGGCAGACACATATTGTCGACATTGTGCGTTAAACTCGCGCCACTGCTGTCTGGAGTGAGCTATGCGCGATGCACTGAATACTGGCCTTATCGAATTCCTCAAGGCCTCCCCCACGCCCTTCCACGCCACCGCCAGCCTGGCCCAACGCCTGGAAGCTGCAGGCTATCAGCGCCTGGACGAGCGCGACAGCTGGGCCACCGTGCCTGGCGGCCGCTACTACGTCACCCGTAACGACTCGTCGATCATCGCCATCAAACTGGGCAAGCAGGCACCGTTGCTCAACGGTATCCGTATGGTCGGTGCCCACACCGACAGCCCGTGCCTGCGCGTCAAGCCGCAGCCCGAGCTGCAGCGCCAGGGCTTCCTGCAGTTGGGTGTGGAAGTGTATGGCGGCGCCCTGCTGGCGCCATGGTTCGACCGTGACCTTTCCCTGGCCGGCCGTGTCACCTACCGCCGTGACGGCAAAGTTGAAAGCCAGCTGATCGACTTCAAGCTGCCGATCGCGATCATCCCCAACCTGGCCATCCACCTGAACCGCACTGCCAATGAAGGCTGGGCGATCAACCCGCAGAACGAGTTGCCGCCCATCCTGGCTCAGGTAGCGGGTGATGAGCGTATCGACTTCCGCGCCCTGCTCACCGAGCAACTGGCCCGCGAGCACGAGCTGATCGCAGACGTGGTGCTGGATTACGAACTGAGCTTCTACGACACCCAGGACGCCGCGCTGGTCGGCCTGAACGGCGACTTCATCGCCGGGGCGCGCCTGGATAACCTGCTGTCGTGCTACGCCGGCCTGCAAGCCCTGCTGGCCGCCGACAGTGACGAAACCTGCGTGCTGGTGTGCAACGACCACGAAGAAGTCGGCAGCAGCTCGGCTTGCGGCGCCGACGGCCCGATGCTGGAGCAGACCCTGCAGCGCTTGCTGCCCGATGGCGACGCCTACGTGCGCACCATCCAGCGCTCGCTGATGGTGTCGGCCGACAACGCCCACGGCGTGCACCCCAACTACGCCGACAAGCACGACGGCAACCACGGGCCCAAGCTCAACGCCGGGCCGGTGATCAAGGTAAACAACAACCAGCGCTACGCCACCAACAGCGAAACCGCCGGTTTCTTCCGCCACCTGTGCATGGCCGAGGAAGTGCCGGTACAAAGCTTTGTGGTGCGCAGCGACATGGGCTGTGGCTCGACCATCGGCCCGATTACAGCCAGCCACCTGGGCGTGCGCACGGTGGATATCGGCTTGCCGACCTTTGCCATGCATTCCATTCGCGAACTGTGCGGCAGCCACGACCTGGCGCACCTGGTGAAGGTACTGACTGCCTTCTACCGAAGCCGCGAGCTGCCTTGATGTAAGCAGGCCCGGCCTCTTCGCGGGCTCGCCCGCTCCCACAGGGACCGCACAACCTTCGGGAACTGCGCTGAACCTGTGGGAGCGGGCAAGCCCGCGAAGAGGCCGGGCCTGCTCAAGGTCAATCCCGCCTCGCTTGCCAAGCGCTATGCTTGTTACATGGCCCCACTGCAAAAGGATTGCTGTCCATGTCACCGTTCCTGTCACTGTTCGTGCCGGTGTTCCTGTTCCTGCTGCTGCTGACCATTGGCTTCAGCATGCGCGAGCGCAATATCGGTGTACTGATGATGTGGATCGGCACCTTGGGTATCTTTGGCCTCACCTGCTGGAAGATCCTCGAGAAACTGCCGACATAAACCTCTACACTCGGTCAATCGTTTGACCTGAGGTAGATTTGCCCGTGCCTGCCCTCCTGCGTTACCTGTTCCTTCTCCTGCTGCTGTTCATCACTCCGGTACAGGCAGCGGGCCTGCCCGGCCTGCTGGGCGGCAGTGCGCCCGCGCAACCGGAGGCCACCGAGCCGCTGGGCAAGTCGCTGGACGAAGTGATCAAGAACCTGGAAAACGACCAGCAGCGGGCCAAGCTGCTGGCCGATCTTAAAAAGCTGCGCGACGCCACCAGGCAATCGCAGCCCAGCGTGGAACAGGGCGTGCTCGGCCTGATTGGCGGCGCGCTGCATGATTTTGAAAAACAGTTCAGCGGCGATGCCAGCCCGTTTCACCGCTGGGCGGCAGAAATCGAACAAGCCCAAGCCGAACTGACCGACCTGGTAGTGCCGGTGCACCAGTGGCCGGCGATCCTGTTCGGCTTTGCCGCCGTCATTGCCGTGTGGAGCGTGCTGGCCTACGCCTTCAACTGGGTCGGCCACCGGATACGCCTGCGCTTTGGCCTGAGCGAAGAACTGCCCCAGCACCCGCGTACCTGGGACCTGGTGCGCTTTGCCCTGCGCAAGCTCGGCCCTTGGCTGGTGGCGCTGGTGTTCACCGTGTACCTGAGCGTTGTGCTGCCACCGTCACTGGGTAAATCGCTGGCCATGGTGCTGGCCTACGCACTGGTCGTCGGCACCTGCTTCTCGGCCATCTGCGTGATCGCCTTCTCGCTGCTCGACGGCCCGCACCGCCACCGCGCCCTGCATATCCTGCGGCATCAGGCATTTCGCCCGCTGTGGCTGATCGGCAGCTTCGCAGCGTTTGGCGAGGCCATGAGCGACCCGCGCATGCTGGTCGCACTGGGGACCCACCTGGCCCATGCCCTGGCGACCTTGGCCAACGTCATCGCCGCACTGTGCACCGGGCTGTTCATCCTGCGCTTCCGCCGCCCCATCGCCCACCTGATCCGCAACCAGCCGCTGGCACGGCGCCTGACCCGGCGAACCCTCAGCGACACCATCGAGATCCTCGGCAGCTTCTGGTTCATACCGGCGCTGATTCTGGTGGCCATTTCGCTGTTCGCCACCTTTGTCTCGGCCGGTGACACCAGCACCGCCCTGCGCCAGTCGCTGATGTGCACGGTGCTGGTGGTGGTGTGCATGGTGCTCAACGGCCTGGTGCGCCGCCACGCCGCCAACCCCAAACGCGCCAACAAGCGCCAGGCGGTGTATGCCGAACGCCTGCGCAACTTCGGCTACCTGCTGGTGCACCTGTTCATCTGGCTGGTGTTCATCGAACTGGGCCTGCGGGTGTGGGGCCTGTCGATGATCGGCTTTGCCGAGGGCGACGGCCATGAAGTGAGCCTGCGCCTGCTGGGCCTGGCCGGCACGCTGATCGTCGCCTGGCTGGTGTGGATCCTTGCCGACACCGCCGTGCACCACGCCCTGGTGCGTTCGCGCCGGGGCCTGGCGAACGCTCGTGCGCAAACCATGATGCCGTTGATCCGCAACGTGCTGTTCGTGGTCATCTTCATCATTGCGGTGATTGTCGCCTTGGCCAACATGGGCATGAACGTGACCCCGCTGCTGGCCGGTGCCGGTGTGATCGGCCTGGCCATCGGCTTTGGTGCGCAATCGCTGGTGGCCGACCTGATCACCGGGTTGTTCATCATCATCGAAGACTCGCTGGCCATCGACGACTACGTGGACGTGGGCGGGCACCTGGGCACGGTAGAGGGGCTGACCATCCGTACCGTGCGCCTGCGGGACATCGACGGCATCGTGCACACCATCCCGTTCAGCGAGATCAAGAGCATCAAGAACTACTCGCGGGAGTTTGGCTACGCGATCTTCCGCGTGGCGGTCCCGCACAGCATGAACATCGACCAGGCGATCACGCTGGTTCGCGAGGTGGGGCAGAAGCTGCGCAATGACCCATTGATGCGCCGCAACATCTGGTCACCGCTGGAGCTGCAAGGCGTGGAGAGTTTCGAATCGGGGTCGGCGATCTTGCGGGCCCGGTTCAAGACCGCGCCGATCAAGCAGTGGGAAGTGTCACGGGCGTTCAACCTGGCGCTGAAGCGGCAGCTGGATGAAGCCGGGCTGGACCTGGCGACGCCGCGGTTGTCGGTACAGGTGGTGACTGCTGGTGGAGGTGGGATAGCGGAATCCGGTTCCTCCAGTTAGGTCCCGATCGCCGGCAAGCCAGCTCCCACAGGCACTGCACAGGGCCTGAAGCCAATGCAATCAAGGTGGGAGCTGGCTTGCCGGCGATGGGCTGCAAAGCAGCCCCAGAATCCAAGATCAACCGGCCTGTGCACGGATGCGGATGGCATCATGCCGCCAATACTCCAGGTCACAGTCGATCAGGTGCCCATGCTGGTCGCTGTTGACCCGCGTAATGTGCAGCCCCGGGCTGCCCACCGACACCTTCAACGCCCCTGCTGCCTCCACCGGCAATGCCGTCGGCAAGATTTCGAAGCATACCTGCCCGTACCGGATGCCATACACCCGCCCATAAATCTCGGTCAGCGACTGCGCCAGGTGCTGTTCGAGAATGCCCGGAAAATAACGGGGATTCAGGTAGTGCTCGGCATACAGCACCGCGCGCCCGTCAATTCGCCGCAAGCGGCAGATTCGCACCACGCTGGACAACGCCGGTAGCTGCAAGCGGGCACAGATGGCCGCCGACGCTGGCTGCAGCCGTGCCGAGAGGAGTTCGGTAGTGGCCACACGCCCCTGATCGCGCACCATGGCATGGAAGTGGCTGCGCTCGATCAGGTCGTAGGTGAGCCGCTCGGGCGCGACGAACCAGCCGCGACGCTCTTCGCGGTAGATCAGGCCCTGGGCCTCCAGCTGCGCCAGTGCCTCACGCAGGGTGATGCGCGTGGTGTCGAACACCTCGCTGAGCTTGCGCTCGGCCGGCAGCTTGCCGCCGGGCGCCAGCAGGCCGTGCTCGATTTGCTCCAGCAGGGCATGGCAGATGGCTGTTACCGCACGCGGTGGCATCGGCTGCATGAATGGTTACCTATCTGGACTAGTCCAGCCCCAGAACAGGGCACTTGGAGAATAGTGCAAGCCTAGGCAGGGCTGATGAATATCCTGTGACAAGGCTGCCGACGGGGTACTGCCAGAATCGGGCCAGCCCCGCAAAACCGGGGGTTCACCATGGTCTACGCTGTATTGCCAGGAGCCCGTCGACACCTTGGCGGGCCCTTCCCTACATCAAATTGTCACGCAAGCGGCCTACCTTGGCTCAAGGTTTGCTGACCTAGACCAAAGGTTCCAGGCAACGGCTTCACTCATAACAACGATCGGTTAAAGGCACCCACCCAAGGAGCTACGGATGAAAAAGTTGTTCATGGCGTCACTGCTCGGTTCGGCCATCGCGTTCTGTACCTCGGCCATGGCCGAGGACCTCAAGGCCCTGGAAGATGCCGCCCGCAAGGAAGGCACCGTCAACAGCGTGGGCATGCCCGATGCCTGGGCCAACTGGAAAGGCACCTGGGAAGACCTGGCCAGCAAATACGGCCTCAAACACAGCGACACCGACATGAGCTCGGCACAGGAACTTGCCAAGTTCGAAGCCGAGAAGGACAACGCCAGCGCCGACATTGGCGATGTGGGGGCCGCCTTCGGCCCTATCGCGGTGACCAAGGGCGTGAGCCAGCCATACAAGCCAAGCACCTGGGACCAGGTGCCGGAGTGGGCCAAGGACAAGGACGGCCACTGGGCGCTGGCCTATACCGGCACCATTGCCTTCATCATCAACAAGGACCTGGTCAAGGAAGAGGAACGGCCGAAAACCTGGCATGACCTGGAAAAAGGCAAGTACAAGGTCGCCATCGGCGACGTCGGCACTGCCGCCCAGGCCGCCAACGGCGTGCTTGCCGCCGCCATCGCCTACAAAGGCGATGAAAGCAACGTGGCCCCCGGCCTGCAACTGTTCACCAAACTGGCCCAGCAAAAGCGCCTGTCGCTGGCCAACCCGACCATCCAGACCCTGGAGAAAGGCGAGGTGGAAGTCGGCGTGGTGTGGGACTTCAACGGCTTGAGCTACCGTGAACAGATCGACCCCAAGCGCTTTGAAGTGCTGATCCCGTCGGATGGCTCGGTGATTTCCGGCTATACCACGGTCATCAACAAATACGCCAAGCACCCCAACGCGGCCAAACTGACCCGTGAATACATCTTCAGCGATGCCGGGCAGATCAACCTGGCCCAGGGGCATGCCCGGCCCATCCGTGCCGAGCACCTGAAGCTGCCGGCGGATGTGCAGGCCAAGTTGCTGCCTAACGAGCAATACGGAGCTGCCCAGCCGATCAAGAATGCCGAAGCCTGGGAAGCCACCTCGAAGAAACTGCCACAGATGTGGCAGGAGCAAGTGATCATCGAGATGGAATAAACGGCTAGCTTGCCTAGTGCCTGACCCGGCCCCTTCGCGGGCACGCCCGCTCCCACAGAGGCCGTGCAAAACCCTGTGGGAGCGGGCATGCCCGCGAAGAAGCCAACGCGGTTTATGACTGGAGCCACCATGCAACACAACGTCATCCTGGTCCTGCTAGACGGCCTGAACTATCAGGTCGCCCACCACGCCATGGGCCACCTGCATGCCTATGTCGAGGCCGACCGCGCCGCGCTGTACCGCGTGGAATGCGAGCTGCCGTCGCTGTCACGGCCGTTGTACGAATGCATCCTCACCGGCGTGCCGCCCATCGACAGCGGCATCGTGCACAATAACGTCAACCGCCTGTCCAACCAGCGCAGCGTGTTCCACTACGCCCGCGAAGCCAACCTGGGCACCGCAGCGGCGGCCTATCACTGGATGAGTGAGCTGTACAACCGCTCGCCTTTCGACCCCCAGCGCGACCGCCATACCCACGCGCCGAAGCTGCCGATCCAGCATGGGCTGTTCTACTGGGACGACCGTTACCCCGATTCGCATCTGCTGGCGGATGGCGAATACCTGCGCCGTCGCCATGCCCCCAACTTCCTGCTGGTGCACCCGATGAGCATCGACGATGTCGGCCACCGCCACGGCCTGGACAGCAGCCAGTACCGCAACGCAGCGCGCAGCGCCGATATCTTGCTGGCCGACTACCTGCCAGGCTGGCTCGAAGAGGGCTATCAGGTAATGGTCACCGCCGACCACGGCATGAACAACGACCGCTCGCACAACGGCCTGCTGACCGAGGAGCGCGAAGTGCCGCTGTTCGTCTTTGGTGACGCCTTCAGCCTGGACCCGGCGGCCAAGCCGCTGCAGACCGAACTGTGCGGCACCCTATGCGAGCTGCTGGGCGCTGCCCACGACAAGACCGTGTGCCGGGAGCTGCTGAAGTGACCACACCCAAGCGCAGCGGCGCCCGTGGCCGCTACCTGGCCCTGCTTTGCTTGCTGCCGTTTGCCGTGTTCTTCGTCATCTTCCAGATTGCCCCGTTGGCCTGGGTGGCGATCAACAGCGTGCAATCGGAAGCAGGCTGGGGCGTCGAAAACTTCAGCAAGGTGTTCAGCTCCAAGTTCTACCTGCAGGCCATACAACGCAGCCTGGAGATCAGCTTCTGGTCGAGCCTGTTCGGCATCGTCATCGCCACCCTTGGCGCCTATTCGTTGCGCCAGGTGGACTCGAAGCTGCGCGACTTCGTCAGCGCCTTCGCCAACATGACCAGCAACTTTGCCGGCGTGCCGCTGGCGTTCGCCTTCATCATCCTGCTCGGGTTCAACGGCGCGCTGACACTGCTGCTGAAGCAGGTCGGCCTGCTGGAAGACTTCAGTATCTATTCCAAAAGCGGGCTGATCCTGGTGTACACCTACTTCCAGATCCCGCTGGGTGTGTTGCTGCTCTACCCCGCCTTCGACGCCCTGCGTGAAGACTGGCGCGAGTCGGCCGCCCTGCTTGGCGCCAACCACTGGCAATACTGGCGGCACATCGGCCTGCCGGTGCTCACCCCGGCACTGCTGGGCACCTTCGTCATCCTGCTGGCCAACGCCCTCGGTGCATACGCCACCGTGTACGCGTTGACCACCGGCAACTTCAACGTACTGCCGATCCGTATCGCTGGCCTGGTAGCCGGGGACATCAGCCTCGACCCGAACCTGGCCAGCGCCCTGGCCATGGTGCTGGTGGGGCTGATGACGCTGGTCACGGTGGTGCATCAATGGCTGCTGAAGAGGAGCTACCATGCGCGCTGACGCCCGTTCCGGCGGCTGGTACCACCGCGTTGTGGTCTACCTGCTGTTCTTGATCCTGCTGCTGCCACTGGCCGGCACCCTGCTCTATTCGCTGGCCACCAGCTGGTCGGCCAGCCTGCTGCCCAGCGGCCTGACCCTGAAATGGTACGTGGCACTGTGGAGTGAGCCGCGCTTCCTCGCCGCCTTCGGCCAGTCGCTGCTGGTGTGCCTGGGCGCGCTGCTGCTGTCGGTGGTGCTGATCCTGCCGCTGCTGTTCGTGGTGCACTACCACTTCCCGCGGCTCGATGCGTTGATGAACATGCTCATCCTGCTACCGTTCGCGGTACCGCCGGTGGTGTCCTCGGTGGGGCTGCTGCAACTATATGGCAGCGGGCCGATGGCCATGGTGGGCACGCCGTGGATCCTGATCGGCTGCTATTTCACCATTGCCCTGCCGTTCATGTACCGGGCCATTACCAACAACCTGCAGGCAATCAACCTGCGCGACCTGATGGACGCCGCCCAGCTACTCGGCGCCAGCACCTGGCAGGCAGCGCTGCTGGTGGTACTGCCCAACCTGCGCAAGGGCCTGATGGTGGCGCTACTGCTGTCGTTCTCGTTCCTGTTCGGCGAGTTTGTGTTCGCCAACCTGCTGGTCGGCACCCGCTACGAGACCCTGCAGGTGTACCTGAACAACATGCGCAACAGCAGCGGCCACTTCAACAGCGCACTGGTGATCTCGTACTTCGCCTTCGTGCTGGTACTGACCTGGGTCGCCAACCGCCTGAACAAGGACAAGACCTGACATGAGCTTCGTCAGCGTACAGAACCTGCAGAAAAGCTACGCCGGCAGCCCGGTGTTCGAGAACATCGACTGCCACATCGAGCGCGGCGAGTTCGTGACCCTGCTGGGCCCGTCCGGCTGCGGCAAGTCCACCCTGTTGCGCTGCATCGCCGGGCTGACGCCGGTGGACAGCGGGCAGATCCTTCTCGACGGCCACGACATCGTGCCGCTGAGCCCGCAGAAGCGTGGCATTGGCATGGTGTTCCAGAGTTACGCGCTGTTCCCCAACATGACCGTGGAACAGAACGTGGCGTTTGGCTTGCGCATGCAGAAGGTCAAGGCCGACGAAAGCCAGGCCCGTGTCCGTGAGGTGCTGGCGCTGGTGGAGCTGGGCAACTTTGCCGGGCGCTACCCGCACCAGTTGTCTGGCGGCCAGTGCCAGCGCGTGGCCCTGGCCCGCTCACTGGTTACCCGCCCGCGCCTGCTGCTGCTCGACGAGCCGCTGTCGGCACTGGATGCGCGTATTCGCAAACACCTGCGCGAGCAGATTCGTGCCATCCAGCGCGAGCTGGGGCTAACCACTATCTTCGTCACCCACGACCAGGAAGAAGCGCTGACCCTGTCCGACCGCATCTTTCTGATGAATCAGGGGCGTATCGTCCAGAGCGGCGATGCCGAAACCCTCTACACAGCGCCTGTGGACCTGTTTGCCGCCGGCTTTATCGGCAACTACAACCTGCTCGACGCCGAAAGCGCCAGCCGCCTGTTGCAGCGCCCGGTCACCAGCCGCCTGGCGATCCGCCCAGAGTCGATCACCTTGGGCGTCAACGGCGAACTGGATGCCGAAGTCCGCAGCCACAGCCTGCTGGGCAATGTGATCCGCTACCGGGTAAACGTGCGCGAGGTGGAGTTGGTGGTCGACGTGCTCAACCGCTCGCCGGCCGACCTGCACGGGGACGGGAAACGGGTAAGCTTGTCCATCGACCCCACGGCGCTGCGGGAAGTGGCTTAAGGAGATTCAACACAATGGCACTGGCACTTTTCGATCTGGACGAAACCTTGATCCACGGTGACTGCGCGTCGCTGTGGAGCGAGCAGATGGCCCGGCTGGGCTGGGTAGACGGCAAAGCGTTTCTGCGCCGCGACCATGAACTGATGGAGGCCTATGGCAAGGGCCACCTGCGGATGGAGGAGTACATGGCCTTCAGCCTGGAGCCGATTGCCGGGCGTACCCTGGAAGAAGTCGAGCACCTGGTGGAGCCGTGGGTAGAAGACGTGATAGAGCCGATCATCTTTGGCGACGCCTGCCGCTGCATTGCCGAGCACCGCCAGCGTGGGGACCGCATTCTGATCATTTCCGCTTCGGGGACGCACCTCGTCGGGCCGATTGCGGCACGGCTCGGGGTGGATGAATACCTGGCGATTGAGCTAGAGGCGGTGAACGGGGTGTATACGGGCAAGACTCACGGGGTACTGACCTACCGCGAAGGCAAGATCACCCGGCTGCTGGAATGGCTGGATCAGGAGCAGGAGAACCTTGAGGGAGCGAGTTTCTATTCCGATTCACGCAATGACCTGCCGCTGCTGCTGAAGGTGGATCACCCGCATGTGGTGAACCCGGATGCGGTGTTGCGCGAGCATGCCCAGACCAATGGCTGGCCGATCCTTAGCTGGTCCTGAAGATTTGTGTGGGCCTCTTCGCGGGCACGCCCGCTCCCACAGGTATCACCACACGCTCGGACATTGTGGGGTCTTTGTGGGAGCGGGCGTGCCCGCGAAGGGGCCGGGCCTGCTTACACCAGGCTTGGGTCTATCACCATCACCAGCTTGCCCGACACCTGATTGGTCTCAAGCTCGGCATACGCCGCCTGGGCAAACTCCACCGGGTAGGTATCGACCAGCTGGGGTGACAAACGCCCTTCGGCGAACAGCGGCCACACTTGCTGTTGCAGCTCGCGCAGCAACTCAGCCTTGAAGCCGTCATCGCGGTTGCGCAGCGTTGAGCCGGTAATTTCCAGGCGCTTGCCCAGCACCTGGGCCAAGTCCAGCTCAAACTTGCGCCCGCCCATCAGGCCGATGATCACCCAGCGCCCGTCACGGGCCAGCAGCTTGAGGTTGAGTTCGCCGTAGCTGGCGCCCACCGGGTCGAGAATCACGTCGAACGGCCCGAAACCTTCCAGTGCATCCAGGTTCTCGTTACGTACCACACCCCCCGCAGCGCCCAGCGCTTCGCAATAGGCCAGGCGATCCGGCGAGCCGACGCTGACCCACACCGGGCTGCCGAATGCCTTGCACAGCTGGATGGCAGCCGAGCCAACGCCACTGGCGCCAGCATGCACCAGCACCTTCTCACCGGCGTTCACACCCCCCAGCTGGAAGATGTTCAGCCAGGCAGTGGCATACACCTCCGGCAAGGCTGCCGCTTCATGCAGGCTGAGCCCTTCGGGCACCGGCAGTACATGACGGGCATCGACCACCACTTCCTCGGCCATGGCGCCACTGGCCAGCAGTGCGCACACCCGGTCGCCCACGCGCCAGTCGGCGCCGGCGCCCACTTCCTCGACCACCCCGGCGCATTCAAGGCCCATGTATGGGCTGGCGCCTGGCGGTGGCGGGTACAAACCTTTCATCTGCAGCAGATCGGCGCGGTTCAGGCCCGCAGCAGCCACGCGAATGCGCACTTGGCCCGCGTCACAGGCCGGGCGTTCGGCCTCGACCCACTCCACATGTCCGTCAACGCCTTGCAATGCCTTCACAGTGCCTCCATAGTTGAATCATGACTGGGCCTGGGGAACGCACACCCCAGGCTTTTTGCAGTATTTGCCCGGTTCCATGGAACCGGCAACGGAAAAGACGGCCTACTATGCGTGATCAATTGCCTCCACGTCGAATCAGCATGAAGCATTTCCTCCCAAGCACCGCCCTCGCTGTAATGATCGGCCTGGGCAGCCTCGCGCTCGGCGGCAATGCAGCGGCCGCCAACAAGTGGGACGGCCTGCAGCCGGACCGCGACGAGATCGTCGCCAGCCTCAACGTGGTGGAATTGCTCAAGCGCCACCACTACAGCAAGCCGCCGCTGGACGATGCCCGCTCGGTCATCATCTACGACAGCTACATCAAGCTGCTGGACCCGGCGCGCAGCTACTTCACCGCTGCCGACATTGCCGAATTCGACAAGTGGAAAACGCAATTCGACGATTTCCTCAAGAGCGGTAACCTGGACCCGGGCTTCACCATCTACAAACGCTACCTGGACCGTGTCAAGCAGCGCCTGGACTTCGCCCTGGCCGAGCTGAACAAAGGCGTGGACAAGATCGACTTCACCGCCAAGGAAACCTTGCTGATCGACCGCAAGGACGCACCGTGGATGAAGGACCAGGCCGAGCTCGACGACCTGTGGCGCAAACGCGTCAAGGACGAGGTGCTGCGCCAGAAGATCGCCGGCAAGGAACCCAAGCAGATCCAGGAAACCCTGATCAAGCGCTACAAGAATCAGCTGGCGCGCCTGGACCAGACCCGTGCCGAGGATATCTTCCAGGCCTATATCAACACCTTCGCCCAGTCCTATGACCCGCACACCAACTACCTGTCGCCAGACAACGCGGAAAACTTCGACATCAACATGAGCCTGTCGCTCGAAGGCATCGGCGCGGTGCTGCAAAGCGACAACGACCAGGTCAAGATCGTACGCCTGGTGCCGGCAGGCCCGGCAGCCAAGACCAAGCAGGTAGCACCGGCCGACAAGATCATCGGCGTGGCCCAGGGCAACAAGGAGATGGTCGACGTTGTCGGCTGGCGCCTGGACGAGGTGGTCAAGCTGATCCGTGGCCCGAAAGGCTCGGTGGTACGCCTGGAAGTCATCCCCGCCAGCAATGCGCCGAGCGACCAGACCAGCAAGATCGTGTCGATCACCCGTGAAGCGGTAAAACTCGAAGAGCAGGCGGCGAAAAAGTCGGTGCTCAAGCTCAAGCAGGACGGGCGTGACTACAAACTGGGTATCATCGAGATCCCGGCCTTCTACCTCGACTTCAAGGCTTATCGCGCCGGTGACCCGGAATACAAGAGCACCACGCGTGACGTGAAGAAACTGCTCACCGAGCTGCAGAAAGAGAAAGTCGACGGCGTGGTCATCGACCTGCGCAACAACGGCGGCGGCTCCCTGCAGGAAGCCACCGAGCTGACCAGCCTGTTCATCGAGAAAGGCCCGACCGTGCTGGTGCGTAACAGCGACGGCCGCGTAGACGTGCTCGAAGACGAAAACCCGGGTGCCTTCTACAAAGGCCCACTGGCGTTGCTGGTCAACCGCCTGTCGGCCTCGGCGTCAGAGATCTTCGCGGGCGCCATGCAGGACTACCACCGCGCGCTGATCATCGGTGGCCAGACCTTCGGCAAAGGCACCGTGCAGACCATCCAGCCGCTCAACCATGGCGAGCTGAAGCTGACCCTGGCCAAGTTCTACCGGGTTTCCGGGCAGAGCACCCAGCATCAGGGCGTACTGCCGGACATCGACTACCCGTCGATCATCGATACCAAGGAAATCGGCGAGAGCGCTCTGCCCGAAGCCATGCCGTGGGACACCATCCGCCCGGTAGTCAAGCCGGCGGCGGACCCGTTCAAGCCTTACCTGGCCATGCTCAAGGCGCAACATGAAGCGCGCAGCGACAAGGATGCCGAGTTCACCTACATTCGCGACCGCCTTGCCCTGACGCAGAAGCTGATGACCGAAAAAACCGTCAGCCTGAACGAGCAGGACCGCCGTGCACGCCACGACGAAATCGAAGCCAAACAGCTGGCGCTGGAGAACATCCGCCGCAAGGCCAAGGGTGAAGAGCCGCTCAAAGAGCTGAAAAAAGAGGACGAGGACGCGCTGCCGGTCGAGGACGAAAACACCAAGCCGGAAGACGACGCCTACCTTTCGGAAACCGGTCGTATCCTGATCGACTACCTCAGCGCCAGCACCAAGGTGGCCAAGAAGTAAGGCGAGTCGGCAGTGATGGCAAAATAGCGCGACCTGTCATCAAACAGTCATCGCGCTGTCGTGAAATACGGTGGCCGGGCATGCAAATGCCCGGCCCTTTCATTTTCAGGAATATGTCATGACCGTCGCCGAACAGCTCAGTGCCTTGAGTGCCATCCTGGCTCAACGCAGCATCCACAGTCTGTTTCAGCCGATCATGTGCCTGAGCGAGCAACGGGTTTTCGGCCATGAAGCGCTGAGCCGTGGGCCGTCCAACAGCCCGCTGCATGCACCCCTGAACCTGTTCAGCATCGCCCGCCAGGCCGGCCGCCTCACCGAGCTGGAAGCCGCTTGCCGGGAAAGTGCCTGCCGGCGCTTTAGCGAACAGCAGTTGCAGGGCAAGCTGTTTCTCAACATCTCGCCTGAATCGCTGCTGGAGCCGCACTACCCGTCCGGCCTCACCCTGAAGCTGCTGGAGCAGGTCGGCCTGCCGCCCAGCCGGGTGGTAATCGAGCTGACCGAGCACACCCCGACCGACGACTTCCAGCTGCTGTCAAATGCGCTGCACCACTACCGTGACATGGGCTTTTCAATAGCCCTCGACGATCTGGGCGCGGGCTATTCAAGCTTGCGCCTGTGGTCGGAGTTGCGCCCTGAATACGTGAAGATCGACCGCCACTTCATCGACGGTATTCACCGCGACCCGCTCAAGCGCGAGTTCGTTGGCTCGATCTTGCAGATTGCCCGGGCATCGAAGGCACAGGTGATTGCCGAAGGCATCGAGCTGGCAGAGGAGCTGGCAGTGCTGACCGAGATGGGGGTAGACCTGGTGCAGGGCTACCTGCTGGGGCGCCCGCAAGAGCTGGGCGTACGGGAAAGCTGGCCGTTACCGGCGCTGGGCAGCGTGCCGTTGGCCGAGCAACCGACAGTGCGGCTCAATGCCACGCTTGGGCAGTTGCTGGAGTTGTTTGAGCGGCATCGGCACCTGGAGGCATTGGAGGTGGTGGATGCTGACGGCAAAGGTTGTGGATTAATCCACCGGCATGGTTTGCCTGCCCTGGCCCTATCGCCGGCAAGCCAGCTCCCACAGGTACAGCACAGGCTCTGAGTGATGGGGTGTGCCTGTGAGAGCTGGCTTGCCGGCGACAGGGCCAGAACAGGCCCCCATCAGGCGGTTTCGGGGTAGCTGTACTCGAACACCCGAGCCACCTCGGAGGCATGCCAGGAGGCCGCCTCCATTCCATCGACCGGCCCGGCAAACCGCCCCAGCCGTTCGACACATTCAAAAAAGCCGGTGCGCGGTAAACGGCTGGCGCCCTGGCTGATTACCAGCGAGCTGCGCAACGGCTGCTCGGCACGGGCATCCAGCACTGCCAGGTACTCCAGCGCGGCAGTCAGCGTCTGCATGGCGGGGCTGGGCAGTTGCAGTCGCTCGATCAGCGCTCGGTAGGTCAGCAAGTGACGTTGACGTCGGGCCAGATCAAGCTCGCCCAGCAGGTTCTCCCAGTGCTGACGGCTGATCCTGACCTGGCTCATGATGGCTCGCTCCAGCCAGCCACCCCCAGGTGCCAAGCCAAGGCGCGTCGGATGGCAGCATCCGGCTGACGTTCGCCCGACTCGATCATGGCCAGATACGCCGGGCTCACCCCGACATTGCGCGCCAGTTGCTCAGGGGCTATGCCCTTGGCCTGGCGGATCTGCCCTACTTCACTGAACGCCGGCATGGGCGCCACGGCAGCGGAGCCGGCATCTTCAGTGGCAACCGCCTCGGCAGGCGCCTGCCCTGCTGCCTTGAGCAGTGCCTGGTACTGCTCCCAGGGAACGACGGCGTACTCGGGTTGACCGTCCCGGCTGATGACCTGAATACCCATTACAAACCCCTTAAAAAAGGATTACAGCATGTAATCCGTAGGCATAACCCTTATGCCAATTATATTACCAACTCCGGGGTCTGTCCGGTTGAGGAGCAATTCAGGCTGATTTCACTGCGTATTGCGCTCCAGGCCCAGCGCTTGCGGGGTCGCTGGCAGGCGCTCGACCACGCGCAACCGCTCGGGTGCCTGGCTGTCGCGCCAGGCCCTGAAGCGCGCCAGTTCATCGGCCACAGTCTTCAACACCCAGCCCAGCACGGCGATGTCATCCAGAAAACCCACGCCCAGCAACCAGTCGGGGATGGCATCGATGGGGCTGACGAAGTACAACAAGCCGGCCACAATGGTGACCAGCGCTTTGGGGCTTATGGCGCGATACTCGCCGCGCCACCACGCCAGGCACAGCGACTGCAGCAGCTTCACGTCCTCACGCAGCTGGCCGAGGCGCGGGCCTTTGCGGGCCACTGCAAACAGCAGGGCCGGCAGCCGGCCACGGCTTAGCAGGCGCTCGGCCAAGGGCAGGAAACGGGCAAAATTCCAAGGTGCGCTCATGGAGCCTCCAGGCGGAACAGGTTATCCACATTTATTGTGGATAACCTTGTGAACAGGGGTACGTTTCTGACCCCAGGTGCCTGCCAGGCAAGGGCCACGGTCAGATCGGGCGTTTTTTACACAGCCGTTTCAAGCCGTGGATGCCGGACCGCAAACGATTTGCGTCAGAAACATCCTACATCTACACACTGCATTTTCTCGGACAGTATCAGTTGTCGCAGGTTCGTCCAATCGCCAAAAACGAAAACGCCCCGTCAGAACGGGGCGTTTGGCAAGCACCAGCCAGTGTTACTTGGCAGGTGCTTCAGCTGGAGCCTCGGCTTCCGGCTCAGCGCCTTGCAGTTGGGCCGGGTCCTTGATGGCGATCAGTTCCAGGTCGAACACCAGTACCGAGTTTGCCGGGATCAGCGGGCTTGGGCTTTGTGCGCCGTAAGCCAGTTCAGCCGGGATGAACAGTTTGTACTTCTCGCCGACGTGCATCAACTGCAGGCCTTCAACCCAACCCGGGATCACACCGCTGACTGGCAGATCGATCGGGCTGCCACGCTCCACAGAGCTGTCAAACACCTTGCCATCGATCAGCTTGCCTTCGTAGTGAACAGTGACCACGTCGGTCGGCTTGGGCTGCGGGCCATCGGCCTTCTTGACCACTTCGTACTGCAGGCCCGAGGCAGTGGTGACCACGCCAGGCTTCTTGGCGTTTTCTTCGAGGAACTTCTTGCCGGCCGAGGCGGCTTCTTCGCTGGCCTTGGCCAGACGCTCTTCGGCACGTTTCTGCAAGGCGGTGAACGCCTCTACCAGCTCTTCATCCTTGATGCGTTGCTCTTTCTTGCCAACCGCGTCTTCGATGCCCAGAGCGACCGATTTCGAATCAAGGTCTTCCATGCCTTCCTGAGCCAGGCTCTTGCCCATGTTCAGGCCGATACCGTAGGAGGCTTTCTGCGCCGGAGTCTTCAGCTCGGGGCTGCTGGCCTGTTGATCACAGCCAGCCAGTACCAGGCCTACCAGGGCAACCGCAGCCGCCAAACGATGCTGTTTCATGCTAATTCCTTGTTCATGCGCCATAAGGGCAATCAGGGTAAAGCCGCGAGCTTAGCAGGCGGCCATGACCAATGGCTACCGGCATAGGAGCGGGTTTCACGGACTAAGTTCAGTAGGCAGTGCGCTTCTTCACAATCTTCCGAGGCAATGGCCAGTATTGACCATTCGCAGCGACAGCGCCTCGCAGCCAACAGCCTTTTTAAACAACAAAAGGCTCAGCGAGCAAGCCGAAAAACCTGACATTTCTGCCAGTAGCGCCGAACTCGAGCCTGCTTTCCAATGACCAGGCAACGTAATTTGCCAAATCTGAGTGACCCGCCATTGCGGCCGCGCGCTCTGCATGTACCCTTTTCAAAGGAAATGTCATGAACGCCTCACGAAAGCCTAACCGTTCAACCCTGTTCCCCTCCGGTCCGGCCCCATCATCTACTCCATTGCCGAAGGCGCCGATCGATCAACATTATGGCGTCGGCGGGCTTGCATGTATCTTCGAAAAGGCAACTGGGTCTCGCGCCGATAGTAATGGGGTCATCAATAGCAGGACATGCCGTGGGCGCAGTTATGTAATGGGTAGGAGTAGCAACCCCAATACCGATGAGTTCAAGGTCTTCGTGGCTTGCTTGAATGAACGCGGGGGGTTGGATAGCGGCTTCCATGGCGATGGCGTCTTCGATTTCAATCAGGTACCAAAAGCTGCCTACAGCAGGCTGAGCGGCCTCGTTGAAGATGCTGCAGGGAATTTACTGATCATTGCCCGCGTGGAGGGCGTGGAGGGTGAATCAACAAGTCACCTCTGGAAATTGACTGCCTCGGGGGAACCGGACCTCACATTTGGCCAAGGCAAAGGATTCGTAGATATTCGTGATGTGATCAAAGAAGAGCTGCTGCTAGAACACGTGGCACTGGCGAAAGATCGAATTTTCGCCAGTGGGTTGCGTCGCGGGCCTCAGATGTTCGAACCGGTGGTGATCGCGCTCGACCTCGAAGGCGCGCTATGGAAGCGTTTTGCGACTGATGGCGTCCTTGATGTGCTCAAGCTGATTCCAAATGCCCAGGATCACATCATCGATGGTATTGCCAGTTTCACGCTCCCCTCTGGCCCGGAGCGTCTGCTACTACCCCTTTACCTGATGCGCAACGGCGATGCGTACAGCGTCACTACGGCCTTGACCCTCGACGGAAAAATGGATGATGCCTTTGGCGATCATGGCCAGCATTGGTCGGACCCTTGGGTGATCAACAATGGCTTTTCAGTGGATGCCATCTCTCAACGCTTCAGTTTTTATGGCGAACTTTACTCCCTCGATGCAGATATCAGCCACCCGACTGTTTACCGCATCGACTATTCCGGCAAGCCAGCCAAAGAGTTCAATGACGGCAACGTTTTGGTATTCGACCGCCCCGGAGGCTGGTACGCAGGCGTCGAGGTAGCGAGCGGCCTGGTCGGCTATGGCATGTTCTACACCCACTCTCTTGCCTTTCGCTTCACCTCGGACGGCAAATTTGACACCATCTTCGTCCCTCCTCACGGTTATGGCACGTTCGGCGCTCATCTACCCGAGGACGGCTTCTATACATCGACGGGGTCGATCGCCCTCGATACACCTAACCAACGCCTGTTGCTCAGTGGCCGTGACGAAGAGGACCGAGGCTCCACTGTGCCTTGTGTGATCGCGGTCTCCTTGCGGGCTACGTGATTGCTACCGGGGTGATCCGTGCGAGCGTTTCTCAGCTGGAAACGCTCAACGGCCACGATGCTCACGGATACGACTGCTCCCGATATTGCGCCGCCACCTCACGCAGCACCTCGCATACCCACTGCCCCGGCAGGCTCTGCGGCAAGGCCGCATTGCGGCAGATGCCAACCGAGCCGCCGGGCTCGCGCACGCCCAGGTCAAGCTCGACCAGCTCGCCTCGGCGCAGGTCGAGCAGCACGGCATCGCGCGGTGCCACCCACAGGCCATCACTGCCCAGCACGTAACGCCGGCTCAAGGCCAGCGACAAGGTCTCCAGGCGCTGCGCCGGCATCTGGATGCCGCATTGCACAAACAGGCTGTCGGCGTGCTGGCGGATGGTGGTCCCGGCGGGCGGCAGCACGAGCGGGTAACGCCCGACCTGCCCCCGCTCGACGGGCGTGCTGGCCAGCAGCGGGTGGCCCGGGCGCACCACCAGGCTCATCGACTCGCTGTACAGGTGTTCGAACGACAGCCCCTGGATCTGCGGGCTGTCAGTCATACGCCCGACCACCAGTTCCAGCTCGCCCAGGCGCAGTTGACCGAGCAGCTGCGCGCTGACCCCGGTGGCCACGCTGATGACCAGCGCTTCATGGCGCTGGTGCATGCGGCACAGCACTTCGGGCATGAGCAGGCCCTCGACCGTCGACAGCACGCCAATACGCACCTGCGACGGCGCCCGCGCTTCACCGCGCAGGCTGCTGACGCCATCGCGCAGGGCTTGCACGCTGGGCCCGGCATAACGCATGAAACGGGTCCCGGCCGGGGTAAGCTCGACGCCCTGCCGGCTACGCGCGAACAGGCGCGCTTCCAGCAGGTCTTCGAGCTCCTTGAGGGTCTTGGAGATGGCCGGCTGACTGATGGCGAGCACGTCGGCAGCCCTGGCCAGGCTGCCCTGCCGGGCAATCTCCAGGAAGCACAGCAGGTGGCGGTATTTGATGCGGGTGTCGAGGTTCATGGTTTAAAGCTTACCGCATCAGGATCTTCATCGCCTGGGAGACCGAGCGCCGCCCGCGCGGCGCTCGATTTCCCAGGCGACGAAAATGCAACGGCGAACAACTGCCGAGCCCCCGCAACCTCTCAGCCCACCGCCAACTCCACAGCCTCACCGTTCAAGCGCACCGGCCACACCCGCAACCTCTGCCCGCCATCCTCCAGGCACTCCCCGGTCTGCAGGCTGAAATGCTGCTTGTACAACGGCGCTGCGACCACCAGCTCGCCCTGCACACTGCCCACCAGCCCGCGGCCGATGATGTTGGCACCGGACCGCGGGTCACGGTTGTCCACCGCATACAGCGGCTGCGCCTGCCCCGGCAGGTAGAACAGCGCCACTTGGGCCCCGTCCAGCCACACTACCACCCCAGAGTCGGGCACCAGGTCTTGTGCCAGGCACACCGCTTGCCAGTTCGCGTGGGTTTTCACAGCAGCATTGGACAGGTTCATCAGACAGCCTCCTCGACAGTAGCAATGAGGTGCAGCGGTGCAGCGGGCCGGCGTTGTTCGCGTTCGCGCACAAAGTGCACGTCGGGGTCGGCACGCCGGTCATTGACGAAAGTGCGAAAGCGCTTGAGCTTCTCCGGGTCGTTGAGCGCGTTGGCCCATTCGCACTCGTACTGGTCGACCACATGCTGCATCTGCGCTTCCAGCTCGCTGGCCAGGCCCAGGCTGTCGTCGATGATCACCTGCTTCAGGTAGCCCAGCCTGCCATCCAGGTTTTCGCGCCACACCGAGGTGCGCTGCAGCTTGTCGGCCGTGCGGATGTAGAACATCAACACGCGGTCGATCAGCCGCACCAGGGTTTCGTCGTCCAGGTCGGTGGCAAACAGTTCGGCATGCCGTGGGCGCATACCGCCGTTGCCACACACGTACAGGTTCCAGCCCTTGTCGGTGGCGATCACGCCGATGTCCTTGCTCTGCGCCTCGGCGCATTCCCGGGTGCAGCCCGACACTGCAAACTTGAGCTTGTGCGGGCTGCGCAGGCCCTTGTAGCGGTCTTCCAGGCGCAGGGCCATGGCAACGCTGTCCTGCACGCCGTAACGGCACCAGGTGCTGCCCACGCAGGATTTCACCGTGCGGGTCGACTTGCCGTAGGCATGGCCGGTTTCGAAGCCTGCGTCGATCAGCTCGCCCCAGATCAGCGGCAGTTCGTGCAACTGGGCACCGAACAGGTCAATGCGCTGACCGCCGGTGATCTTGGTGTACAGGTCATATTTTTTGGCCACCTGGCCGATGACGATGAGCTTGTCGGGGGTGATTTCACCCCCGGGAATGCGCGGCACTACCGAGTAGGTGCCGTTCTTCTGCATGTTGGCCATGAAGGTGTCGTTGGTATCCTGCAACGGCACCAGCGCGGGGTCCATGATCGGCTGGTTCCAGCACGAGGCGAGGATGTTGCCCACCGCCGGCTTGCAGATGTCACAGCCAACGTGGCCCTTGCCGTGGCGTTCGAGCAGCTCGCTGTAGGTGCGGATGCCCTCCACCCGCACCAGCCCGTACAGTTCCTGACGGGTGTAGGTAAAATGCTCGCACAGGCTTTTGTCCACCGCTACGCCGCGGGCGGTCAGCTCGTGCTCGAACACTTGCTTGAGCAAGGCCGCGCAACCACCACAGCCGCTGGCGGCCTTGGTGCAGCCTTTGACCGCAGCAAGGTCGCTGCAGCCGCTGTCGATGGCCGCGCACACCGCGCCCTTGCTGACGTTGTGGCACGAGCAGATGGTTGCGCTATCGGGCAGCGCATCGGCGCCAAGGGCCGGTGCACCACCGCCTTGGGGCAGGATCAGCGCTGCAGGGTCGGCTGGCAGGGCAATACCGTTCTGGGCGTACTGCAAGAGGGTGTCGTAATACGTGTTGTCCCCGACCAGCACCGCGCCGAGCACGTGCTTGCCGCTGGCGTCCACCACCAGCCGGCGGTAGGCGCTGTTGGCTTCGTCGATGAAGCGGTAGCTGCGTGAACCGGCGGTGGCGCCATGGGCATCGCCGATCGAGCCGACATCCACGCCCAGCAGCTTGAGTTTGGTCGACATGTCCGCGCCGGTGAACGCTACCGCCGCCTCCCCCATCAGTAATGCGGCCAGGTTGCGCGCCATGCTGTAGCCGGGGGCGACCAGGCCGAACACGCTGCCGTTCCAGGACGCGCACTCGCCAATGGCGAAGATGCGCGGGTCGCTGCTGCGGCAGTGGTTGTCGATTACCACGCCACCGCGCACAGCGATATCCAGGCCGCAGCCACGGCCCAGGGCATCCTGTGGGCGGATACCGGCGGAGAACACGATCAGGTCGGTTTCCAGGTGCTCGCCACCGTCGAAGTTCATGCGGTAGCGGAATGCTTCACCGGTGCTGATCGACTGGGTGGCGCGCGACAGGTGCACGCCAACGCCCAGCGCTTCGATCTGTGCCTTGAGCGCGGCACCGCCCTCGCCGTCCAGCTGAACCGGCATCAGCCGTGGGGCAAATTCCACCACGTGGGCTTCCAGGCCCAGCGACTTGAGCGCATTGGCGGCCTCCAGGCCCAGCAGGCCACCACCGACCACCACGCCACGGCGGGCACCAGCGGCTGCGGCGCGAATGCCATCGAGGTCGTCGAGGGTACGGTAGACCAGGCGGGCATAGCCACTGGAGCCTTGGATCGGCGGCACGAACGGGTAGGAGCCGGTGGCAAGGACCAGTTGGTCGTAGCCATAGCGCCCCTCGGCGGTGACGACCTCGCAGCGCTCACGGTCGATTTCCAGCACGGCCTCACCGAGGTGCAGGTGCACGCCGTTGGCGGGGTAGAACTCGTGTTCGCACAGGGCCAGGGTCTCGGCACAGCTGCCGCCGAAGTACTCGGAAAGGTGCACACGGTCGTAGGCACGTTGGCGCTCTTCGCCGAACACCCGCACCTCGAAGCGCTGCAGGGCGCCGCGGCTGACCAGTTGTTCGACGCAATGGTGGCCGACCATGCCGTTGCCGACGATGACCAGTCGCTCTCGTTGCCCGCTGCTCGCTGTTGCCTTCATAAGCCGATCCTCGATCAAAAAAAAAGCGCCTGGAGCCGAAGCTCCAGGCGCCTTTGCCTGTATTCATCACGGTGTGCCCCCAGGTTGATCGCCGTTGATCAGTGGGGCTTGTTGTAGTGGAGGTAAAGCAGGGAATGTGCCAATTACTTTGCCTGTACCGGCCTCTTCGCAGCACAGGGCTGCTCCTACAGGAGCACGCGATCCCTGTAGGAGCAGCCTTGTGCTGCGAAGGGGCCCCACAGGCGATCAAAATGCACAACCGGGGTGCACATCAGCCCATCCCGGTGCACTCAGTACACATCCCGCCGATAACGCTTGGCCTTGCTCAACCCTTCGACATAGGCAGCCGTCTGCGCCTCATCCATCCCGCCATGCTCAGCCACAACCGTGCGCAACGCCGCATCTACATCCTTGGCCATGCGCTGCGCATCGCCACACACATAGAAATACGCCCCCGCCTCCAACCACTGCCACAGCTGGGCGCCCTGTTCGAGCATGCGCTGCTGCACATAGACCTTAAGCGCCTGATCCCGCGAGAACGCCGTGTCGAGCCGCAAGTGCCCTGCTTTCTCCCAAGCCTGCAACTGTTCGCGGTAATAGAAGTCGGTAGCGGCGTACTGCTCACCAAAGAACAGCCAATTCCGCCCTTTTGCGCCCCGCGCCTCCCGTTCTTCAAGAAACGCCCGGAACGGTGCAACGCCGGTACCTGGGCCAACCATGATCACCGGCACGCTGTCGTCCTCGGGCAGCCGGAAGTGCTTAGATACCTGCGGGAAAATGGCCACCTTCAACGCTTGCGCACGGTCGGCGAGGAAGGCCGAACACACCCCCTTGCGCTCGCCATAACGCACGGTGGAGACGGTCAGGTGAACCTGGCCCGGATGGGCCAACGGGCTGGAGCTGATCGAGTAAAGACGCGGCTGCAAGGGCTTGAGCAGGCCAAGCCAGTCGGCCAGCGGCAGCTGTTGGGGAAAGGCGCGCAGCACATCGGCCAACTGCCGGCCGCACAGCCAGTCCTGCAGCTCGGCCTTGCACTCCGGCCGCAGCAGGCGCTGCAGGTCCGGGCTACTGCCAGCGAAGGCCTGCAGTTGCTGACCGGTGACCTTGGCGATCTCCAGGTGCGTTTGCAGGGCTGCGGCCAGGGGCATGGCAGGCTGGCCCTTGAGCTCGACCAGCGTCTGGCCATCGAGCTGCATCAGCGCCAGCAGTTCGTCGACCAGGGCCGGGCAATTGCGCGGCCACACGCCCAGGGCATCGCCGGGGGCATACCTGAAGCCGCTACCGCTCAGGTCGAACACCAGTTGCCGAGTTTCCTTGCTGGCACCGGGGCCGTTGAGCAGGTGGTTTTCCAGCAAGGTGGCAGCCCAAGGTTGCTGTTTGCTGTAGGCCGGCATGGGTACGGGGTGGCTCGCCGGCTGCGGTGCAGCGGCACTGCCCAGCGTGGGCAGCAAGGCGTCTAGCCACCCCGCGAACGCTGCGTCAAAGTCCGGCTCGCAGTCCACCCGTTGCAGCAGGCGACGCCCACCCAGTTCGGCCAGGCGTTGGTCAAGCTTGCGGCCAAAGCCGCAGAACTGGTCGTAACTGGAGTCGCCCAAGGCCAGCACGGCATAGGGCAGCTCGGCACAACAGGCGCCCTCCTCGCCCTGCAAGGCCTGCCAGAATGCCGCCGCGCTGTCGGGCGCGTCACCATCGCCAAAGGTGCTGGTGATCAGCACCACGCTGGCCGCGCCCTGCAGTTGGCTTGGGCTGACCGCCTCCATGCAACTGAGCTGCACATCAAGGCCGGCACCGCGCAGGTGTTCGGCACAACGCTCGGCCAGCAGCTCGCCGTTACCGGTCTGCGAGGCCCACAACACTTGGTGCCGTGGGGCCACCAACGCTGCAACGGGCAGCGCCGCCGGCTGAGCGAACAGCCCGGCCAGCAAGCCGTCGATAAACAGCCGGCGGTTGCCTGCCAGTGGCGCACTGGCAGGCAGGCTAGGCACGCCCTCGGCGCGGGCCTGCTCCAGGCCCAGCAGGAAACCCTGCAGGTAATGGCGCTCTTCTTCTGCCAGCACCGGGGCTGGCAGTGTGTCCAGGCCAAGCAGACGGGACAGGGTGGCAGTGGGCATGCGGACTGGCTCCAGAATGGCAGTGTGCAGCTCAAGGGCGTCGATACGCTCGCCGGCGACCCGCTGCAGGGCCACGGCGCAGTATTTGAAAGCCGGCTGTAGCGACAGTGGATCGACCGCATCGCAGGTCACGGCATTGATTGCCAGTTGCTCACCGACCAGGTCGTTCCAGTGAAACGGCGCAAAGCAGTTGCCTGGCAGCACCCGGTCGCTGATTCGCACCGGTAGCACGGCTTGCCCGCGCCGCGAGCGGATGGCGACCTGGTCTTTTTCAGCCATGCCCAGGCGTGCGGCGTCGTCGGGGTGGACCTCGACGAAAGGGCCAGGCTCCAGCTTGTTCAGCGCCGGCACCTTGCCGGTCTTGGTCAGGGTGTGCCACTGGTGCTGCACACGGCCGGTGTTCAGCACCATGGGGTAGTCGTCATCCGGCAATTCTGCTGCCGGCAACCAGGGCCTGGCGAAGAAACGCGCCTTGCCACTGGCGCTAGGAAAGGCCAGCGCCGGGCGATCGCCCTGGGCATCGTGCAGCAGCGCCTGGCTGCTGCCGTCGTTCAGGTAGCGCAATGGGCTGCGGTCGCTGCCATGGCCGGGTGCACAAGGCCACTGGTGTGGTTGCCGGCGCAGCTCGGCGTAACCGATGCCGCGCAGATCGTAGCCCGTTGCGGGGTTATGGAAATGGCGGATTTCTTCATACACCGCTTCGGCATCGGGGTAGTCGAAGGCTTCGGCGTAGCCCATGGCGCAGGCCACCCGGGCGATGATCTGCCAGTCGGGCAGGCTTTGCCCGGGCGGCTCGACGGCGCGCGGCATCAGGGTAAGGTTGCGTTCGCTGTTTATCATTACACCCTCGCCTTCGGCCCACAGCGCGGCCGGCAGCACGATGTCGGCGTAGCGGTTGGTTTCGGTGTCGAGGAAGGCATCCTGGGTAATCACCAACTCGGCCTGGCACAGGCCATCGATCACCTGCTGACGGTTGGCGACGCTGGCCACCGGGTTGCTGCAGATGACCCAGCACGCTTTCACTTCACCCGCGTTCATCTGCTCGAACAGTGCCACCGTGCCCTCGCCGCCTTCACTGCGCAGGCTGCCGGGTGCCAGTTGCCACTGCTGCTCGACAAACGCGCGGTCGCCCTCCACCAACGCCGAGCGCTGGCCTGGCAAGCCGGGCCCCATGTAGCCCATTTCACGGCCGCCCATGGCGTTGGGCTGGCCGGTCAGCGAGAACGGCCCGCTACCGGGGCGGCAGATGGCGCCCGTGGCCAGGTGCAGGTTGCAGATGGCGTTGGTGTGCCAGGTACCGTGGATGCTTTGGTTCAGGCCCATGGTCCAGCAGCTCATCCAGTCGTTGGCACTGCCGATCCATTCGGCGGCCTTCATGATGTCGCCCACGGCCAACCCGGTGATGGCCGCCACGCGCTCCGGGCTGTAGTCATCGAGGAAGGCTGGCAGTTCGTCCCAGCCTTCGGTGTGGCGGGCAATGAAATCGCGGTGGGTGTGGCCATTACGGTGTAGCAGGTGCAACAGGCCGTTGAGCAAGGCCATGTCAGTGCCGGGGCGTACCTGCAGGAACAGGTCGGCCTTGTCGGCGGTGGCGCTGCGCCGCGGGTCGACCACGATCAGCCTGGCGCCGGCCTTGACCCGGTCGAGCAGGCGCAGGAACAGGATCGGGTGGCAGTCGGCCATGTTGGCGCCGATCACCAGGAACACGTCGGCGTGCTCGAAGTCCTGATAACTGCCAGGTGGGCCATCGGCGCCGAGCGACAGCTTGTAGCCACTGCCGGCGCTGGCCATGCACAGGCGCGAGTTGGACTCGATGTGGCGGGTACGGATAAAGCCTTTGGCCAACTTGTTGGCCAGGTATTGAGCTTCCAGCGACATCTGCCCCGACACGTAAAGCGCCACAGCGTCGGGGCCATGCTGGTCAATGATGCCGCGCAGGCGTTTGCCTGCGTCGGCGATAGCCTGATCCATGCCAGTGCGCGCCGGCTGCTGGCTGCGCTGCTGGCGCACATAGGCGTCTTCGAGGCGGCCGGCGGCCGTCAGCGGCAGGTGCGCGGTCAGGCCTTTGGTGCACAGCCGGCCAAAGTTGCTGGGGTGCTGCTTGTCGCCACTGACCTTGACGACTTTGCCATCGGCAACGCTCATGACGATGCCGCAGCCAACGCCGCAATAGGGGCAGACGCTGCGTACTTCGCTATTGGCCATGGGCGGGCTCCTGTTGAAAAACGCAAAAAGGCGCCGGCTGCCCCGCCTTGCTGAGCAAGTGGGGCAACACGGCGCCTTTGTCGTGAGTTTTTATGGGCTGTCGACGTTGATAGCCCGGGATGAAGGGAGATCAGCAATTTATGGGCCAGCCATACCGGCCCTTTCGCGGGCACGCCCGCTCCCACAGGGCTATCGCAAGGCCTGAGGGGCGTGCCGTACCTTTGGGGCGGGCGTGCCCGCGAAAGGGCCGGCACAGGCTGTGCACCATGCGGTGGCAAGCCGGTACCCGCTGGCGCTATGCTGGGGCAAATTCCAGCATGAGCAACTACCCTCCCCCCATGTCCCAGGTGATCCTCAAATCCCCCGCCCAACTCGACCTGATGCGCCGCGCCGGCCAGCTGCTGGCCCAAGTGTTCGCCGACCTCGACCGCTTCATCGGCCCCGGTGTGACCACCATGCAGATCAACGACCGCGCCGAAGCGTTCATCGTCGACACGCTCAAGGCGCGGCCAGCGAGCAAGGGCCAGTACGGTTTCCCCTACTCGCTCAATACCTCGGTGGACCACGTGGTGTGCCACGGCATGCCCAAGGTCGATGAAGTATTGAAGGAAGGCTCGATCATCAACGTGGACATCACCCTCGAACAGGGCGGCTATATTGCCGATTCGTCGAAGATGTACAGCATCGGCAAGATCAGCGATGAAGCCCGGCGGTTGGTCGACACCACCTATGACGCGCTGTGGAAGGGCATTGAGCAGGTGCGCCCCGGGGCTACGCTGGGCGATATCGGCCATGCCGTCCAGGCCCATGCCGAGGCAGCGGGCTACAGCGTGGTCCGCGAGTATTGCGGGCATGGTATCGGCCAGCAGATGCATGAAGGGCCTGAAGTACTGCACGTTGGCCAGCGTGGCATGGGCATGAAGCTGAAACCGGGGATGGTGTTCACCATCGAGCCGATGATCAACCAGGGTGGACGCGGAACGCGCACATTGAAGGATGGCTGGACGGTGATTACCCGTGACCACAGCCTGTCAGCGCAGTGGGAGCATACCGTGGCGGTGACTGAGGACGGGTTTGAGGTGCTGACCTTACGGGAAGAAGAGCGCCGTAGCTGAAATCGCAGACACAAAAAAAGCGACCTTAAGGTCGCTTTTTTTGTTACTTCCGGGTGTTCAGTGGGCCCTGGAAGTGGAATATGGCGCAGCGGACGGGACTCGAACCCGCGACCCCCGGCGTGACAGGCCGGTATTCTAACCGACTGAACTACCGCTGCGCTATACATCGAGTGGTGGGTGATGACGGGATCGAACCGCCGACCCTCTGCTTGTAAGGCAGATGCTCTCCCGGCTGAGCTAATCACCCATGTCTCTCGGTGTGGCGCGCATTCTACGGGCGACTTTGCGCTCTGGCAAGCACTTATCGAAGTTTTTTCAAACTTCGCGCCAACACCAGAATTCAGGCACAAAAAAAGCGACCCTAAGGTCGCTTTCTCTGTTACTTCCGGGTGTTCAGTGGGCCCTGGAAGTGGAATATGGCGCAGCGGACGGGACTCGAACCCGCGACCCCCGGCGTGACAGGCCGGTATTCTAACCGACTGAACTACCGCTGCGCTATACATCGAGTGGTGGGTGATGACGGGATCGAACCGCCGACCCTCTGCTTGTAAGGCAGATGCTCTCCCGGCTGAGCTAATCACCCTTCGTCTCGGTGTGGCGCGCATTCTACGGACGACCCCGCACCCTGGCAAGCACTTTTTAAACTTTTTTCAAAAAAAACCTCATGCCTTTCAAAGACCTAGCGTTGCCGGTGGTTTCTTTTATGCATAAGCCACTGCTGGCCCTCTGACAGGGTTGGCCTCAGAGCTCCGCTCGGAGAATAATGCCCGCCTTATGCATTAAGGAGAGTTACCCCTCATGTGGTTCAAGAACCTGCTGACCTACCGCCTGACCCAGGAAGTCCCGTTCGAGCCTGAAGCGCTGGAAGCCGCACTGGCCAGCAAGCCGGCCCGCCCCTGCGCCAGCCAGGAGCTGACCACCTATGGTTTCGTCGCGCCGTTCGGCAAAGGCGAAGACGCTCCTCTGGTGCATGTCAGCGGCGAGTTCCTGCTGATTGCCGCCCGCAAGGAAGAACGCATCCTGCCTGGCAGCGTGGTCAACGACGCGGTCAAGGAAAAGGTCGAAGAGATCGAGACCGAGCAGATGCGCAAGGTCTATAAAAAAGAACGCGACCAGATCAAGGACGAAATCATCCAGGCCTTCCTGCCGCGTGCGTTCATCCGCCGCTCGATGATCTTCGCCGCCATCGCCCCGCGTCTGGGTGTGATCCTGGTCAACTCGGCGAGTGCCAAGCGTGCCGAAGACCTGCTGTCCACCCTGCGTGAAGTGATGGGCTCGCTGCCGGTGCGCCCGGCCACGGTGAAGGTTGCGCCAACCGCCACCATGACCGACTGGGTAAAAACGCAGCAAACCGCCGAAGGCTTCTATGTACTGGACGAGTGCGAACTGCGTGACACCGCCGAAGACGGCGGCATCGTGCGTTGCAAGCGCCAGGACCTGACCGGCGAGGAGATTCAGCTGCACCTGAGCACTGGCAAGGTGGTAACCCAGCTGGCCCTGGCCTGGCAAGACAAGCTGTCGTTCATTCTGGACGATAAAATGGTAATCAAGCGCCTGAAGTTCGAAGAGCTGCTGCAGGAGCAGGCCGAGCAGGACGGTGGTGATGAGGCGGCGCAGCAGTTCGATGCCAGCTTCCTGCTGATGATGATGACCTTTACCGAATTCCTGCCGGCGCTGTTCGAGGCGCTGGGTGGGGAGGAAATTCCGCAAGGGGTCTGAGGTGGTTTGAAGGACTGGTGCTGGCCTGAGGCACAACTTCAGCCAGTATCGACCCCTTCGCGGGGCAAGCCCGCTCCCACAGGTACATCACAATGCCTGAAGGCTGTGATGTACCTGTGGGAGCGGGCTTGTCCCGCGAAGGGGCCAGTAAGATTCATAGTGCTATAAAAAGAAAAGGAATTGCCCCATGCGCGCCCTCGCCGCCTTAAGCCGCTTTGTCGGCAATACCTTCGCCCTGTGGGTGCTGGTGTTTGCCGTGCTGGCCTTTCTGCAACCGCAATGGTTCATCGCCCTGAAGGTCGCCATTGTGCCGCTGCTGGGGCTGGTGATGTTCGGCATGGGGCTGACCCTCAAGCTCGACGACTTCGCCGCCCTCGCCCGCCAGCCGTGGCGGGTGATGCTGGGGGTCGTCGCGCACTTCGTGATCATGCCCGGCATGGCCTGGCTGCTGTGCCAGCTGTTCCACCTGCCGCCGGAAATTGCCGTGGGCGTGATCCTGGTCGGCTGCTGCCCGAGCGGCACGGCATCCAACGTGATGGTGTGGCTGTCCCGCGGAGACCTGGCGCTGGCAGTGGCGATCGCGGCAGTAACCACCCTGCTGGCACCGCTGCTGACCCCGGCGCTGATCTGGTTCCTGGCGTCGGCCTGGTTGCCGGTGTCCTTCATGGACATGTTCTGGTCGATCTTGCAGTTGGTGATGCTGCCGATCGTGCTCGGCGTGCTGGCCCAGCGCCTGCTCGGTGCCCGGGTTCAGGCGGCGGTGCAGGTACTGCCGCTGGTGTCGGTGGTGAGCATTGTGATGATCGTGTGCGCGGTGGTGGCTGCCAGCCAAGCGAAAATCGCCGAGTCGGGGCTGCTGATCATGGCGGTGGTGATGCTGCACAACAGCTTCGGCTATTTGCTGGGGTACCTGACCGGCAAGCTGTGCAAACTGCCGCTGGCCCAGCGCAAGTCGCTGGCGCTGGAGGTGGGCATGCAGAACTCCGGGCTGGGGGCGGCACTGGCGGCGGCGCACTTTTCGCCACTGGCGGCGGTGCCGAGTGCTTTGTTCAGCGTTTGGCACAATATTTCCGGGGCGTTGTTGTCGACCTGGTTCCGGCGCATGGATGAGCCTGAGACTGAGGCTGAAGGGATCGAACCGGCCAAGCATTGATGTCTGCCTGTGCGGGCCTCTTCGCGGGTACACCCGCTCCCACAGGTGCTGCGCAAGGCTTGATACCTATACGGTCCCTGTGGGAGCGGGTTTACCCGCGAAGAGGCCGGCACAGGCTTGCCCTGAAACCTGCAGGTGTGCACCATAGTGCCCACGGTGAGGACGGCCTCACGACGCACCGCGTGACCATTCCGGGGACGGCCCCATCATTTAAACGATGGAGACACTCACATGTCCTGGATCATCCTGTTCTTCGCCGGCCTGTTCGAGGTCGGCTGGGCCGTGGGCCTGAAATACACGGACGGCTTCAGTAAACCGATTCCCACCGTACTCACGGTCGGCGCCATGGTCATCAGCCTGGGCTTGCTCGGCCTGGCCATGAAAGAACTGCCGCTGGGCACCGCCTATGCCATCTGGACCGGTGTTGGCGCAGTCGGCACTGTCATCGCCGGGATCATCCTGTTCGGCGAGTCCATGGCCTTGGTACGTCTGGTCAGTGTGGCGCTGATCGTCTGCGGCCTTGTCGGCCTGAAAGTCAGCGCCAGCTGACCCTGCCTGGCTAGCGCAGGTCACCGCGCAGGCGGCTGACCTGCTCGCGCAACAGCTCAGGCTGCGCTGCCTCCACCGGGATGGCAGCGCCCGCCACAATGGTTACCCGCGACCACAGGCGCCTGAAAAAGCCCTTGGCCGGGTCACGGCTGAAGAAACTGCCCCACAACCCCTGCAAAGCCAGCGGAATCACCGGCACCGGCGTTTCTTCGAGGATGCGCTTGACGCCGCCTTTGAACACATCGATCTCGCCATCGCCGGTCAACTTGCCCTCCGGGAAGATGCACACCAGCTCACCAGCAGCCAGGTACCCGGCAATGCGTGCGAAGGCCCGCTCGTAGGTGGCGGGGTCTTCACTGCGCCCGGCAATCGGGATGGCGCCTGCGGTGCGGAACACGAAGTTGAGCACTGGCAGGTTGTAGATCTTGTAATACATCACAAAGCGGATCGGCCGGCGGATTGCTCCGCCCAGCAGCAATGCATCAACGAACGACACGTGGTTGCACACCAGCAGCGCCGCGCCTTCGTCGGGGATGCGCTCAAGGTCGCGGTGCTGCACGCGGTACATCGAATGGCTGAGCAGCCAGATCAGGAAGCGCATGGTGAACTCGGGCACGATCCTGAAGATGTAGGCGTTGACCGCGATATTAAGCAGCGACACCACCAGGAACAGCTGCGGGATGCTCAGCTCGGCAAGCCCCATCAGGATGATGGTAAGCACCGCCGACATCACCATGAACAAGGCATTGAGGATGTTGTTGGCCGCAATCACCCGGGCGCGCTGGTCTTCGGCCGTGCGGGCCTGAATCAGCGCATACAGCGGCACAATGTAGAAGCCACCGAACACGCCCAGGCCGACGATCGACAGCAGAATCCACCAGGCCTGGCCCATGCCCAGCAGCGCCAGCCAGTCGTGCGACGCCGCTGCAACCGGCACATCGCCGGAGTGCCACCACCAAAGCAGGCCGAACAGGGTCAGGCCGAACGAGCCGAACGGCACCAGGCCGATCTCCACCTTGCGCCCGCTAAGCCGTTCGCATAGCAACGAACCCAAGGCGATGCCCACCGAGAACAGCGTCAGCACCAAGGTCACCACCGTGCCATCGCCGTGCAGCCAGTCTTTGGCATAGGCCGGGATCTGCGTGAGGTAGATGGCCCCGACAAACCAGAACCACGAGTTACCCACGATCGAGCGCGACACAGCGGGCGGCTGCCCCAGGCCCATGCGCAGAATTGCCCACGACTGCCTGAAGATGTTCCAGTCCAGCGCCATGTTCGGCGAGGCGGCAGCGGCCCGCGGGATCCAGCGGCTGGCCAGGTAGCCGAGCACCGCAGTGCCGACCACACCGCCGGCCACTACCGTGGCATAGCTGTCGGCCGACATCATGACCCCGGCACCGATGGTGCCGGCAAGGATGGCGAGGAACGTGCCGGTTTCCACCAGCCCGTTGCCGCCGACCAACTCCTGCTCGCGCAGGGCCTGCGGCAGGATCGAGTACTTCACCGGGCCGAACAGCGCCGAGTGGGTTCCCATGCCGAACAGCGCCACCAGCATCAGCGCCAGGTGGTTGGTGATGAAACCGAGCGCACCGATTGCCATGATGACGATCTCGGCCAGCTTGATCGCACGGATAAGCGCGTCCTTGGCGAACTTCTCACCAAACTGCCCGCCCAGCGCCGAGAACAGAAAGAACGGCAGAATGAACAGCAAGGCGCACAGGTTGACCCAGATCGAACGGTCACCGTCACCAAGGCTGAGCTTGAACAGGATCGCGAGGATCAGCGATTGTTTGAACAGGTTGTCGTTGAAGGCACCCAGCGACTGGGTGATGAAAAACGGCAGGAAGCGCCGCTTGCCGAGCAAGGTGAATTGCGAGGAGTGACTCATCGTCCTTGGTCCTGAGGGCTTTTCAATTGGAGGCGCGCCGGGCACGTCAGGCCACAAATCTGCATGGCAAATGCCTTGGCTGGCAAGCCTACACGCTTTTTGCAGAAGCAGCCGGGGCACTCCTGCCGAGGCCACATGTGGCTTATGCTTGTGCCCGGCAAACCAGAACAACAAGGACGTGGTAATGCTAGCTGCCCTGAAACGCTACCCGGACACCGTACGCCTGCTGCTGCTGACCACGTTCACCCTCACTGTCGCCCGCGCCCTCACCCTGCCCTACCTGGTGGTGTACCTGGCCGACAACTTCCAGCTACCGATCAGCCAGATCGGCCTGCTGATCGGTGGCGCGCTGATCATCGCCTCGCTGCTGAGCCTGTATGGTGGCCACCTGGTCGACACCGTGCGCAACCACACGCTGGTCAGCGCCAGCACCCTGCTGTTCGCCCTGGCCTTCGTCGCCGCGGTCGTCAGTGAATCGGCGCTATTGTTCTTTTTGTGCCTGGTGCTGATCAACCTGGCGCTTGCAGTGGTCGACATCGCCGCCAAGGCAGGCTTCTGTGCCTTGCTGCCAGTGGAAGCGCGGGCCGAGGTGTTCGCCATCAAGTACACCCTCAGCAACGTCGGCTACGCCGCCGGCCCGCTGCTGGGGGTCGCCATGCTGGAACTGGACGACCACATGCCGTTCATCGCCTCGGCCCTGCTAGGCCTGGGCATGTGCCTGGCCTACTGGCGCCTTGGCGACCGTGACCTGCAGGCGAGCGCACCGGACAAGCCTGCGGCCGGCTTCGGCCAGGTGGCGCTGGGGCTGGCGCGTGACCGCCGGCTGGTGTATTTCACCTTGGGCGGGGTGCTCAGCGCGGTGGTGTTCGGCCAATTCACCGCCTACCTGTCGCAGTACCTGGTGGTCACCAGCAGCCCGACGGAGGCGGCGCGGCTGGTCGGCTACCTGGTCACCACCAACGCAGTGACGGTGATTGCCCTGCAGTACCTGATTGGCCGGCGCATCAGCCGCCAGCACCTGATGCCCTGGTTGCTGGCCGGCATGGCCCTGTTCATCGCCGGGCTGCTGGGCTTTTCGCTGGCAGGCTCGGTGCTGGCGTGGTGCCTGGCGATGCTGGTGTTCACCCTGGGCGAGATCATCGTGATCCCTGCCGAATACATGTTCATCGACCTGATCGCGCCGGAGCACTTGCGCGGGGTGTATTACGGCGCGCAGAACCTGTCCAACCTCGGGGCGGCGCTGGGGCCGGTGATGGTGGGGTTTGCGCTGGTGCACCTTTGGCCGGGGGCAATTTTCTACCTGCTGGTGTTGTCGGTGTTGCTGGCGGGGGTGTTTTACGGGTTGGGCACCCGAAAAAAATGATGTTTTGTTTCAGATCAATCGCGAGCAAGCTCTCGCCTACAACCATGGTCTGCGCTGACGAAGCGGCACCTGCGTGCCAGACTGGTTGATCGGGACCGCGTTATCTTTTTTGCTTCGGAGTTTTCATGTCGTTGTCCAGCGGGCTGATCGCCGTGGTCGCCCTGGCCTATATGGCCGTCATGTTCGCCATCGCCTTTTACGGCGACCGCCGCAGCACGCCGTTGCCGCCGAAGCTGCGTGCCTGGGTGTACAGTTTGTCGCTGGCCGTTTACTGCACCAGCTGGACCTTCTTCGGCGCCGTCGGCCAGGCCGCCGAACAGCTTTGGGCATTCCTGCCGATCTACCTGGGCCCGGTGCTGCTGCTGATCTTCGCGCCCTGGGTGCTGCAGAAGATGGTGCTGATCAGCAAACAGCAGAACATTACCTCAATCGCCGACTTCATCGCCGCACGCTATGGTAAGTCGCAAACCCTGGCGGTGGTGGTGGCGCTGATCTGCCTGGTCGGCGTGTTGCCGTACATTGCCCTGCAGCTCAAAGGCATCGTGCTGGGGGTCAACCTGCTGATCGGTGCCAACGCGGACGCCACCGGCACCCGCGTGCAGGATACCGCGCTGGTGGTGTCCCTGGTGCTGGCACTGTTCGCCATCGTGTTCGGCACCCGCAGCCTGGACGTGACCGAACACCACCGTGGCATGGTGCTGGCGATTGCCTTCGAATCGCTGATCAAGTTGCTGGCCTTCCTGGCCGTGGGTATTTTCGTCGTCTTCAACCTGTATGACGGCTTCGACGACCTGTTCAGCCAGGCACGCCAGTCGATCCACTTGCAGGACTATTGGCAAGAAACCGTCAACTGGCCGTCTATGGTGGTGCAAACCGCGGTGGCGATGATGGCGATCATCTGCCTGCCGAGGCAGTTCCACGTCACCGTAGTTGAGAACATCGAACCCCAGGACATGCGCCTGGCGCGCTGGGTGTTTCCGATGTACCTGGCGCTGGCCGCGCTGTTCGTGGTGCCGATTGCCCTGGCCGGGCAGATGCTGCTGCCGGGCACGGTGATTTCCGACTCGTTCGTCATCAGCCTGCCGTTGGCCGAGGCGCACCCGAGCCTGGCCCTGCTGGCGTTCATTGGCGGCGCTTCGGCAGCCACCGGCATGGTCATCGTCGAGGCGGTGGCGCTGTCGACCATGGTCTCCAACGACATGTTGCTGCCCTGGCTGCTGCGCCGCAACAACGCCGAGCGGCCGTTCGAGGCCTTCCGCCACTGGATGCTCTCGGTGCGCCGGGTAACCATTGTGGTGATCCTGCTGCTGGCCTACGTCAGCTATCGCCTGCTGGGCTCTACCGCCAGCCTGGCGACCATCGGCCAGATCGCCTTTGCCGCCGTCACCCAGCTCACCCCGGCCATGCTCGGCGCGCTGTACTGGAAGCAGGCCAACCGCCGCGGCGTGTTCGCCGGCCTCGCGGCAGGCATCTTCCTGTGGTTCTACACCTTGGTGCTGCCGATTGCCGCGCATAGCCTGGGCTGGCCGCTGCAGCTGTTCCCGGGGCTGGCCTGGCTGCATGGCAACCCACTGGGCCTGCCAATAAGCCCGCTGACACAAGGGGTGGTGCTCTCCCTGGCGGGCAACTTCACCCTGTTCGCCTGGGTCTCGGTACTGTCGCGTACACGGGTTTCCGAACACTGGCAAGCCGGCCGCTTCATCGGCCAGCAGACCAGCGCCCGCCCCAGCAGCAAGCCATTGCTGGCGGTGCAGATCGACGACCTGCTGACCCTGGCGTCGCGTTTTGTTGGCGAGGAGCGCGCCCGGCAGAGCTTCATCCGCTTCGCCTACCGCCAGGGCAAGGGCTTCAACCCCAACCAGAATGCCGACGGCGACTGGATCGAGCACACCGAGCGCCTACTGGCCGGGGTGCTGGGAACCTCGTCGACCCGCGCCGTGGTCAAGGCGGCCATCGAAGGCCGCGACATGCAGCTGGAAGACGTGGTACGCATCGCCGACGAAGCCAGCGAGGTACTGCAGTTCAACCGCGCGTTGCTGCAGGGCGCCATCGAAAACATCAACCAGGGCATCAGCGTGGTCGACCAGAACCTGCACCTGGTGGCCTGGAACCGTCGCTACCTGGAGCTGTTCAACTACCCCGACGGGCTGATCAGCGTGGGCCGGCCGATTGCCGACATCATCCGCTACAACGCCGAGCGTGGCCTGTGCGGCCCGGGCGAAGCACAGGTGCATGTGGCGCGGCGCCTGCACTGGATGCGCCAAGGCCGCGCGCATTCTTCCGAACGGCTGTTCCCCAATGGCCGGGTGATCGAGCTGATCGGTAACCCGATGCCGGGGGGCGGCTTCGTCATGAGTTTCACCGACATCACCCCGTTCCGTGAGGCCGAGCAGGCCCTACGCGATGCCAACGAAGGCCTGGAACAACGGGTGGCCGAGCGAACCCACGAACTGTCGCAACTGAACCAGGCGTTGTCCGAAGCCAAGAGCCAGGCCGAAGCGGTAAGCAAGTCCAAGACCCGTTTCCTGGCGGCGGTCAGCCATGACCTGATGCAACCCCTGAACGCCGCTCGGCTGTTCTCCGCCGCCTTGTCGCAGCAGGCCGAGGGCATGAACGAAGAGGCGCAGCAATTGGTACAGCACATGGACAGTTCGCTGCGCTCGGCCGAAGAGCTGATCAGCGACCTGCTGGACATCTCGCGCCTTGAAAACGGCAAGATCACCCCTGACGCCAAGCCCTTCGCCCTCAACGAACTGTTCGACACGCTGGGTGCCGAGTTCAAGGTACTGGCGGCCGAGAAAGGCCTGGAGTTCCGCCTGCGTGGCAGCCGGCTGCGGGTAGACAGCGACATGAAGCTGTTGCGTCGGGTACTGCAGAACTTCCTTACCAATGCCCTGCGCTACGGCAAGAGCCCGATCCTGCTGGGCGCGCGCCGCCAGGGCGAGCGGCTGTGGCTGGAGGTGTGGGACCGTGGCCCGGGCATCGCCGACGACAAGCTGCAAGTGATCTTCCAGGAGTTCAAGCGCCTGGACAGCCACCAGACACGCGCCGAAAAAGGCCTGGGCCTGGGCCTGGCGATTGCCGACGGCCTGTGCCGGGTGCTGGGGCATCCGCTGCAAGTGCGCTCGTGGCCGGGCAAGGGCACGGTGTTCCGCGTCAGCGTGCCGATTGCCCGCCAGGCCGCTCCGGCGCCAAGCGCCCCCGCAGAACAACAGGGCGGCCAGCCACTGGCGGGGTTGCAAGTGCTGTGCGTGGACAACGAAGACAGCATCCTGATTGGCATGAACAGCCTGCTCAGCCGCTGGGGCTGCCAGGTATGGACCGCGCGCAACCAGGCCGAATGCGAAGCCCTGCTGGCAAAGGGCATGCGCCCCCATCTGGCGCTGGTGGACTACCACCTGGATGACGGCGAGACCGGTACCGGGCTGATGGGCTGGCTACGTGCGCGCCTGGGCGAGCCGGTGCCAGGCGTGGTGATCAGCGCCGACGGCAGCAAGGAAACCATCGCCATGGTGCATGCCTCAGGCCTGGATTACCTGGCCAAACCGGTCAAGCCGGCGGCCCTGCGCGCCATGCTCAACCGCCATCTGAGCCAGGTTCAGTAACCGCTACATCCGGCACCTCATCGGACAGCGCCCGCTCCAGCAAGTCTGCCGGCAGGCTCTTGCTGGCGCGGGCGCCCAGCAGCTTCAGCTGTTCGCTGCGGCTGACCAGGTTGCCGCGCCCCTCGCACAGTTTGTTACGGGCCGCCGCATAGGCCTTGTCCACCTGCTGCAGCCGGCTGCCCAGCTCATCCAGGTCCTGGATGAACAGCACGAACTTGTCGTACAGCCAGCCGGCGCGCTCGGCAATTTCCCGGGCATTCTGGCCCTGTCGCTCCTGTTTCCACAGGCTGTCGATCACCCGCAGGGTAGCCAGCAGGGTGGTGGGGCTGACAATCACGATATGCCGGTCGAAGGCTTCCTGGAACAGGTTCGGCTCGGCCTGCAAGGCCGCAGAGAAGGCCGCCTCGATGGGCACGAACAGCAGCACGAAATCCAGGCTGTGCAGGCCTTCGAGGCGGTTGTAGTCCTTGCTCGACAAACCTTTGACGTGGCTGCGCAGCGACTGAACATGCTGCTTGAGCGCGGCCTCATCATTGCTGGCGACAAACTGCTGGTACGCCGTGAGGCTGACCTTGGCATCCACCACCACCTGTTTGTCGCCGGGTAACATGATCAGCACATCGGGCTGGAAACGCTCGCCGTCGGCGCTCTTGAGGCTGACCTGGGTCTGGTATTCACGGCCTTTTTCCAGGCCGGCATGCTCCAGCACCCGCTCAAGGATCAGCTCGCCCCAGTTGCCTTGGGTTTTCTGGCCTTTCAGAGCCTGGGTCAGGTTGGTGGCTTCGTCGGACAGGCGCAGGTTGAGCTGTTGCAGGCGCTCAAGCTCTTTGCCCAGGGAAAAACGTTCGCGGGCTTCCTGCTGATAGCTTTCTTCCACGCGTTTTTCAAAAGACTGGATGCGCTCCTTGAGCGGGTCGAGCAACTGGCCCAGATGCTGCTGGCTGGTCTGGGCGAAGCGTTGCTCGCGCTCGTCGAAGATTTTGGTGGCCATGTCGGCAAACTGGGCGCGCAGGGTGTCGCGGGCTTCCTGCAGGTCTTCCAGGCGCTGCTGATGGCTTTCCTGCTGCTCACGCAGTTCGGCCTCCAGACGCGCTGCCTGCGCCTCCAGGCGCCGCAACTCGGCTTCACGGTTGGCACGCTCCAGGCTCCAGGCGTGGGCCGCGTCACGGGCGTTGTCGCGGTCAATCTGCAGCAACTCCAGTTCGCGGCCTTGGGCGGCCATCTGAGCCTGCTTGACGGTATTGGCTTCGCTGAGGTCGCTGACTTCGTCGCGGCTGGCCTCCAGCTGGGCCTGCAGGCCAGCCAGGGTCAGTTGTGCTGCGTTGAAGCGCTCTTCGAGCAAGGCCTGCTCGCTTTGCCGTGCACCCTGGCGGCGCTGCACCTGCATGACCCACACCAGGCAAGGTAAAGCACCTGCCACCAAGCCCAGCAGAATGCTGCCCAGATCCACTGTCATGCTTACCCCGATCACGCTGTTGCAAATTGAGTGCAGCTTATCAGCCCGGGGCTTGTCGGAGCATTACTTCGCCTGGTCCGGTGCGTTGTTCTGGCACAGCCGCGCATACTCCAGCTGTGCTCGCCGATCACCGGCGCGGGCAGCCTGGCGCAGCAGTTCATGGCCAATACGCCGGTCGCGGGCATTGCCGCAATCGCGGCACAGCATCTGCCCCAAACGGCTCTGTGCCACCACCACGCCCTGACGCGCCGGCTGTTTCAGCAGCCGCCCGGCCAAGTGTTTGACCTGCCGCTTGTCGCCCAGGCGCGGGCTGTCGAGCAGCCACAAGGCAACTTTCAAGGAAAAGCGTTCGGGAAGAGGCGTCGATGCAGCGGGGCTGGTGAGGTGTTTACCGCGAAACTTCATGAGCAACAGGCTTGGTAACTCGAAAGGCGCGCCACTCTACTCTTTTTTTTCCGCCATGACCTGTCGATTTCTGAAGGATTGAAAAAAAATTTCAATGATCTTTTCTTGACGTTTTCCAGTCGATGACCAACTGTTCTGCCGGGGCATGTCGATTGTCGGACAGTTGATTGCAATGCTGGCACGCCCGTTCTAGAGCAAGCGCCCGGGACAATCCACAGTTCCTGTGGATAACTCGGTGGACAACCCCCTTGCACACCCCGCAAAGCCCCGTAAATTGGGGCTTTGTCTCAAACTGACGATTTTTTCACCAGCTAAAAATAGTGTTTTTTTTCATTGACTTAACCGCCCAGTCAAGGCATTGGCGAGGCTGTTGAGGCGTGTTGCCGGCTTGTTACAACCGCTGACCCGAATGTGAACAAGTGCACCATTAATCGTCATTGTCGTGCACGAAATGGGCACATCAGCCTGGATACGGGCCGTTTGCCCCTCTTCACAGCAATGCGATTACGCGCCATACTGCGCGGCTCACCTGAACAAACGTAGGGCTTGCCAAGCGCCAATCTTTCCAGTAAGGTGCCCCTCGTTAGTACCAAGCTGAAAGTCAATTCGGGCCACATCGTCCTTGCAGACCCACTCCCCCCAAGAGTGCGCTGCTGAAACCAGGACGGCCCATTCGATGATTCACTTCGCCAGCCTCAGGCTGCTCAAGCACGAATCACGTGACAGATTGATCAGGATTCCACCCGACGGCCTAGAACCTTGGCCCCGGAGTGCTGCCTGCCTTCCGAAGTACCTACCAGTCAGCCCAAGCGCCCACATTTGATTGCGCTCCCTCTGGCTGCCCTGTTCCAGTCAGGTTCGTTCGTCCCTTAATAATGGCGTCACTGGAACGTTTCTATCATGCACGGATCATATCCCCCGTGTTTAAAGCAGGAACCTCCAACAATTATGCAAACTCATCATCAGATTCAGGCTGCCATTGGCACCCTCTCCCAGGCCTTCTCGCCGTTGAAGTGCCTTATCGTTGCCCCACGCAAGGGCAGCTTCAGCTTTACCCTGGTAGACGAACACGGCGTCGCCTGCCACACCGAGCGCCTGTACCCTGAACAGTACAGCCGGAACGAACCGCTGCAGGCGGTCATCGCCCGGACTCGTCAATCGCTCACCGCGTGAGCGGCGAATACCGTGGTATTCAAGCGCTGAATCGGCCTGTTGTAAGCCTGCCTGAACGTTCTTGGCGTAATTGCCTCAGGGCATATAGCCCGGGACGTCAGGCAGCAATCGATTTAAAAACAGCTCTTTACACCACGATTATCACACTACACTTCAACTCGAGCGGTGCTTACCGCTTCCGGCGGGCCTGATCTTTCACCAGCTGCCAAGCTCCAGCGCCCGTCCGGCCCTTAATTGCTCGAGGGCATCATGGGTATCGCGGCGAATGAATTGTGTCAGTATGTGATCCGACCCACCCTGGTCTACCTGAACCGTCACTGCGCCAGCGCCGAAGCCTTGTTGCTGGGCATAGCCGCCAGCCAGTCGGCACTCGGGTCAGCTTTGCATGACCGGCGCGGGCACGGCCTTTACCGCATTGGCGAACACCGTCACCGGGCACTCTGGGACGAATATCTGGCCCGCGACCCCGACCTGGCCAGCCTTGTACGCGGCCTGGCCAGCCAGCACGCCTTCCTGGGCGGCCCGCATCTGGAACTCACCGTCAACCTGCGCTATTCCACTGCAATTGCCTGGATGCTGGTCGAAGAGCAGGGCACGCCACTGCCCGCAGCTGACGACCTGTTAGCGCTGGCGCGGATCTGGCGGCAGATTTTCCATCCCCAAGGTCGCTTGCGCGACTTCACCCATGCCTGGCACACCTGCATAGATCAGAAATTGCCACAAGCATCTTAAGAAGCGTCCTACAACATTACCGGAAAAAAGGGAATTTTGGTCGGATTGTCCTACAAAAGCGCTCTATCTTCAGCGATTGCCGCTATAGCGCAGCGCGTGATTTGTTGGTAGCTTTTCGCCCCGGAGATCCCAAGGAGTTTTCTAATAATGAAAAAAGTAATGCTCAAAACCTCCCTCGGCGTAGCGGTTGCAATTGCTTCCAGCCAACTGCTCGCCAGCGGCTTCGCGCTCAACGAACAGAGCATCAGCAGCATGGGGACAGGTTTCGCGGGACGTTCTTCTTCTGCCGATGATGCCAGCACCGTGTTTGGCAACCCGGCCGGCATGTCCCGCCTCAAACGCGAACAGGCTACCGTGGGCGCCGCCGCCGTTATCGCCAAGTCCGATATCTCGGGCCGTGGCAGCAACCTCGGGGGGGAAACCGATGGTGACATGGTGCCTTTCGTTGGCGTACCCATGGGTTACTACGTCAAGCCGATCGATGACCACTGGAGCGTCGGCTTCGGTGTCTACGTACCGTTCGGCCTGGTAACCGACTATGGCAGCGATGATGCCGCGCGCTACTGGGGCAAAAAGAGCCACGTACAGGTTGTCACGTTCCAGCCGACGGTCAGCTATGCCTTCAACGACAAGGTCTCGATCGGTTTTGGCCCGACCATCAACCGCATCGAAGGGGAACTGGGCTCGAGCCTGATCAACCCGTTCACGCCGGGCCGTAATGACGGCGAAGTGAAAATCAAGGGTGACGATACCGCCGTTGGCTACAACATCGGCATCCTGGTGCAGGCCACCGACCGTACCCGCGTCGGCCTCACCTATCACTCGATGGTCGACTACAAGCTCGAGGGCAAGACCCGCGTCAGCACCCCGCTGATCGGGCCGTTCAACGGCAGCAAGTTCGACGCAACGCTGAAGATCAAGACGCCGGAATCGGTCGACCTCTCGGTGACCCATGAACTGGACGATCAGTGGACCCTGTATGCAGGCAGCACCTGGACCCGCTGGAGCCGCCTGAAAGACATCACCGTGCAGAACGATGTCCCGGCGCCACTGGCAGGTTCGGCGTTCCAGACCATCACCGAAGAACAGAACTGGCATGACACCTGGGCCCACGCCATTGGTGCGTCGTACAAGGTCAACAAGGAGTGGGTGCTGCGCACTGGCTTCACCGTCGACCAATCGCCGACCAACAACCACGACCGTTCGCCACGTATCCCGACTGGCGACCGCAAGGTATTCAGCCTGGGTGCCGGCTGGAGCCCGAACGACGACATGACCATCGACGTGGCCTATTCCTACCTGTGGGAGGAAGACACCAAGGTCAATCAGGTGAGCGCAACCAAAGGCAGCTACCAGGCCAAGTACGAGAACAGCGCCCACGGTATCGGTGCCTCCCTCACCTACCGCTTCTGATCCGTACGTACCCTCTGAAAAACCGCCCTCGTGGCGGTTTTTTCATGCCTGTACCTGCCAACTGTCCCCAAGGCACTCGCGCAGATAATCCGTGAACACACGCACTTTCGCGGTCATGGCAAAACGGTCGGCCAGGCACAGGTAGATATCCATCGGTTCGGTCTGGGCGTAGGCTTGGCCACTGTCGCTGTACTCGAACAACGGTACCAGTGCACCGCTGGCCAGATGCGGTCGCACAATGAACTCAGCCAGGCGGGTGATGCCGCCATCGTGCAGCGCCATCTGAGTCAGTGCGTCGATGTCGTCGCTGATCAGCACGCTGCCGAACTCCGCTTCAAAACGCAGCCCGTCGCGCATAAAGCCCCAGCGTAAAAACCGCCCATCCACCGGGTAGCGGAACACAAGGCAGCGGTGATCGCGCAATGCCTCGGGCGAACCCGGCACCCCAGCGCTTTGCAAATAACCGGGCGAGGCGCAGCAAATGAACGGGATACGGGCTATGTGCCGAGCCAACAGCTGGTCTTCCAGTTGCGGGGCAATGCGCAGGCTCACATCGACGTCTTCACGGGCGTGGTTTACCCGCCGATCAGTCGTTACCAACTCTATCGAAAGCAGTGGATAGCGGCGACTGAATGCGGGGATGAGTGGCGCCAGCACGTGGCGGCCAAAAGCGGACGTCGAGGCAATGCAAAGACGCCCTTGGGGTTCACTGTCTGGCGTAGTGACGGCCTGCTCGGCCAGAGCCAGGTCACGTTCGATATGCCTGACACGCTCGTAATACTGCGTACCCGCCGGCGTTAGTGCCATGCTGCGGGTGGTACGACTGAGCAGGCGCACCTGCAGATGGCCCTCCAGGCGTGCCAGGTTCTGGCTGACCGCTGCCGGGCTAATGCCCAGGCTACGGGCGCCGCCGGCGATGCTGCCGGCCTCCACCACTTTGATGAAGCTGCGGATGGCGTTGAGCAGGTCCATGCGTGAGCTCTCGGATTCGTAAGAATCTCTTTATAAAGAACTCAGTAAAGCTGGTCTACAGCTGCGGCCGGGCGGGTTGCTAACCTGCGGCTCCACTCACCTTTCAGGAGTTCACATGAGCAACCTGTCCCAGTCGCGCAGCCGACGCAAATTGCACCCGGGTGCTACGCCTTACGTTTTTGCCTTTTTCATGTCGTCGATCATGGCGCTACTGATGTGCTTCGTGATCACTGCGGCGAATGCCGGGGTTACTGCGCAGTACCTGAGCAATGTGCTGAAGGCCTATCAACTGGCGATGCCTGTGGCGTTTGTTTGTGTGCTGATGGTCAGGCCGGTGGTTGTGCGGTTGGTGGCGATTACGGTGCATGCAAAGTGAAGTAACCCGAAGCCGAGCCCCGGCTCTTGCTCTTGCTCTTGCTCTTGCTCTTGCTCTTGCTCTTGCTCTTGCTCTTGCTCTTGCTCTTGCTCTTGATCTTGCTCTTGATCTTGCTCTTGATCTTGATCTTGATCTTGATCTTGATCTTGATCTTGATCTTGATCTTGATCTTGATCTTGATCTTCGCGACTTCAGGAGGCCGAACGCAGGCCTTGCGGAGGGAGGTGACGGGCATGGATGCCCGTCAAGCGCTGGGCCCCAGGATGGGGCCTGCAGCGCGGTCCTCCCGGGAGCGAGGCCGCAGTGAGGGAACCCCGGAGCGCAGCGCAGGGGCCGGATGATGGGAGCGCAGCGTTTTTTGGTTACTTTTTGTCGCGTTTGACAAAAAGTGACTCGCCGTAAGGGCGAAAAGGTGAGTGTGCGTCGCCATCGCAAATGGCCTATGCGCGAGCTAAAAACCAGCACCGTTTCGCTTGTCGCTTGTCGCTTGTCGCTTGTCGCTTGGAGGCGTGGGCATCAATGAGGAGGCTAACATTCATTTTCGAAGGTGGCGTCAAGTCACCTTTCCGCCCTTACGGCGGGTCACTTTTTGTCAAACGCGACAAAAAGTAACCAAAAAACGCTGGCTCCCATCATCCGGCCCCTACGCTGCGCTCCGGGGTCCCCTCGCTCCGGGCTTGCTCCCGGGAGGACCGCGCTGCAGGCCCCATCCTGGGGCCCAGCGCTTGACGGGCATCCATGCCCGTCACCTCCCTCCGCAAGCCCTGCGCTCGGCCTCCTGAAGTCGCAATCTGCGTTGCCTGAACTACCGCGCGCTTAGAAGCCAAAGCAAGAGCAAGAGCAAGAGCAAGAGCAAGAGCAGCGAGATTACTGCTGTGAGGAAATGGCCTTCTCGATGGCTGCGCGGAATTCGGGATCATCCGGTTTGGTCAGGCTGGAGAAGTTACCGATCACCTTGCCCTTACGATCGACAACGTACTTGTAGAAATTCCACTTCGGCGCACTGCTCTGGCTCGCCAACTCAGCGAACAGCGGTATCGCATCCTTGCCGCGCACCGCCTGCGTCTTGGTCATGGTGAAGGTAACGCCATAGTTGGCATAGCAAACCTTGGCAGTCTTCTCGCTATCGGTATCTTCCTGCTTGAAATCATTGGATGGCACGCCAAGCATTTCCAGACCTTGCTCGTGATATTCCTTGTAAGTCGACTGAAGCCCCTCGAACTGTGGTGCAAAACCACAATAGCTGGCCGTATTGACCACCACCAAAGGCTTCCCGCCAAAGCGCTGGCACAGGTCGATCGGCCCCTTGCCACGCAATTCCGGCAGGCTGCCTTGCAACAACGCCGGGCAATCGGCAGCCCAACTCGATGTGCTGGCAAGCACGGCCAACAACGGCACTGTCAACCAATGAGCACGCATGATTCGTTTCTCCTGCTAGACAACCCTTGAGCTTGCAGGGTAGCGCCTAACAAACACTCATGCCCAGTTGCATCAACGCCATCCCGCCCCTGTGCCAGCCCCACCACGCCAACACCAGCAGCGCCAGCAGCGCCAGCGCGCCAAAGGCCAGCAACCCCCGGCCCAGGTAGCGCTTCATACAGCCTGGGCCTGCAGGCGCGCCACCGGCCGTTCGCGCACGGGCCAGTTCAGGGCAGCGGCCAGCAAACTGAGCAGGATGGAAATCTGCCAGACCAGGTCATAGCTACCGGTGCGGTCATACACCACCCCGCCCAACCAGCCACCCAGGAACGCACCCAGCTGGTGGAAAAGGAAAACGATACCGCCGAGCATGGACAAGTTACGCACCCCGAACACCGTAGCCACGGTGCCATTGGTCAGCGGGACCGTGGACAACCACAACAGGCCCATGGCAATGCCGAACAGATAGGCACTGAAAGCACTCACCGGCGCCCAGAGGAACAGCACGATCACCACTGCACGCAGCAGGTACAGCCCGGTCAGCAGGCGCGGCTTGGACATGCGCCCGCCCAGCCAGCCAGCGGTGAAAGTACCCACGATATTGAACAGGCCGACCAGCGCCAGCACCGTGGTACCGGTGGTCGCGGCCAGGTGTTGGTCAACCAGGTAGGCCGGCAGATGCACGCCAATGAACACCACCTGGAAACCACACACGAAGAAACCCAGCGCCAGCAACCAGAAGCCCGAATGCGAGCACGCTTCGCGCAGCGCCTGGCCCAGGGTCTGTTCGGTGCCATGGCTGGGCAGCGGGCGGTCGCGCAACAGGCCAACAAAGGGCACGATGAACGCCACCATCAGGCCCAGCACCAGCAACGCTGCGGACCACCCCAGCCACTGGATCAGGCCGAGAGTGCCCGGCAGCATGGCGAACTGGCCAAAGGAACCGGCCGCGCTGGCAATGCCCATGGCCATGCTGCGCTTCTCGGCCGGCACCGCACGCCCGACCACGCCGAGGATGACCGAGAACGATGTGCCGGACAGGCCGATGCCGATCAGCAAACCGGCACTGAGCGACAACGACCAGGCAGAGTCTGCCATGCCCATGAGGATCAAACCGACGGCGTACAGAATGCCGCCGATGATCACTACCCGTGCGGCCCCCATACGGTCGGCCAAGGCACCGGCAAACGGTTGCGCCAGCCCCCAGATCAGGTTCTGCAGGGCAATGGCAAAGGCGAATACCCCACGCCCCCAGCCAAAATCGGCGCTCATCGGCCCCAGAAACAGGCCAAAGCCATGCCGTACCCCCAGAGACAGCGCCAGAATCAAAGCCGCCCCCACCAGTACCCACCCGCTGGTTCGCCACACCGAAGTCATTGTCGTTATCTCCAGCACATCGCAAGGTTTTTACGGGTATATACCCGCTTATGGTCGTATCAATTCAGGCCAATTGGTCCAGCAAACGCACCAGTTCATCCCGCTGCCCGGCGCCCAACCGCTCCACCAGTTCGATCTGGGCTTGTTCCCAGGCTGGGTGCGCGGCATGCAGCAGCTGCGTCCCGGCCGCAGTCAGCAGCACCACGCGGTTGCGCTGGTCCTCGCCTTCGGCCAGGGCCACCAGCCCTTCCGCCTCCAGTACCCGCAGGTTACGCCCCAGGGTACTGCGCTCCAGGCCCATGGCTTCGGCCAAGGTGGTGATGCTGGGGCGGTCGAGCCGCTGCAGGTGCCTTAGCAGGGAAAACTGCGCGACATTGACCCCGAAGCCGGCAAGGGCCTCGTCATAATGCCGGCTCACCCCGCGGGCGGCGCGACGCAGATGGGTACAGATGCATTCACTGGTCAGCATGGATACGTGTATATACCCGCGTCATGACTGTTGCAAGAGATTTCACAATGGGTGATGAGTGTCAGTCCGGGTTCAAGCGCTTTCGTATAGGCTCGAACTCAACCGTTGCTGTGCGCGGCAATGGGTCTGGCGTACCTTGCTCGATCGCCTGCCAGTAGCGCCACGGCACCTTCGCCGAACCCAGTTCGTAGTCCATGCCGTCCCAGTTGTCTTCACGGAAGCTATAGAAAGCCCAATGCAACTGATTGCGATCCAGCACGGTGAGTACGTCTTCAAGGTATTGCCGGCAACCCGATAGCCTGCGCATGCAGCCAAACTCGCCTACCACCAGGCGCGACCGCGGCAGGCCCATGGCTTCGGCCCATGCCAACGGCTGGCGCAAGTAGCGTTCAACTCGCGCCCCATCCCACTGCTGGGTTTGCCCGGCAAACGGTGCGGCGCCCGGATAGGCGATGGGGTGCTTGCGCGTCATGTTGGGCGCACTGGTAGCGGCATAGGGCTCGTACATGTGCACGCTGTACAACACTCGCGGGTCTTCCAGGGGAGCAGGCCAGTAGTCGAAGGCGTCTGCGGCAGCAAACCAACCTGCATCGACCATGACCGGTGTGTCAGTGTCCTGCTCGCGAATGGCCGCTATCAGTTGCCGGTACAGCAACGGCAGATCGCGCGCGGTGCCCTGCGCTCGCACATACCACTGCTGCATTTGCCCCGGTTCGGCGTGTTCGGCCAAGCCGCCCAGTTTTTCCGGGGCGGGCTCATTGATCAGGTTGTAGGCGCCAATGGCCGGGTGGCCTTTCAGTTCACGTGCCATGTCTCGCCAGAAGGCCATGGCCTGGGACCAGTAGCGCTTGTCTTGCCACAGTCGATCATCGAATTGGCCCTGGTTGTTTTGCGACCAGCGCATACCGGGTAGCGAGAGTGGGGCAATGACCACCTTGAGCCCCGCCTGATGAGCACGGTCAAGGGTGGCGCGCAGCGTAGCCAGGTCGGCGGCGGGCAGGCCTGCATAAGCGTCGGCATTGCCGAGCAGGAAATCACGTTGTACCGGTTGCCATTTGTCGTACGACAGCCGCACCCATGTGGCGCCATACCCCTTCAGGGCATCGAAATAGGCTTGATCGGGTGGCAGCCGGTTGAAGCTGTTACCGCCGTGGCGAGGGGCATCCCAGAACGCCATGAGGTCTGCGGCGGTGGCTGGGAGGTTGGGCAGCATCAACAGACTGGCAAAGATCCAGTTTCGCACGGGAGGCCTACCGGGTCGTATGGGGGGAGGCAGAGGATACGCTGGCAGAGAAGATGCAGGACTTACCGAACCGTTGCCGGAAGTTACTGCACCCACCCCACAGGCACCGACGGCACGGGCTTTGCTCGTGTTCGCAGGCAAGCCCGCTTCCACAGCAGGCCAGTGGCCTTCACAACGCGCCCAGGCTTTTAGATTTCGACCGACTTCAAAGGCCTAGCGCCAATCCAAGCACGACAACCAGTTCGAGCAACTCCAGCATCGCGCCAGCTGTATCCCCGGTAGTTCCACCCAGGCGTCGGCAAATGAGGTGCCGCAACCAGGCAAACATGGCCAGCGCCAGCACTGCCACCCAGCCGCCCAAGACCAGGCAGAACAGCGCACTGCCCAGCAGCACCCACCCGGCTATACGTCGGGGCAAGTGCTCGGCCAACGCCTGGCCCAACCCGCCAGGCCGCACATAGCTTGTACAGAGGAACAGGCCCAACATCGCCGCCCGGCCGATCAAGGGAGCCAGCAGCAACTGCGCCCCGATGCCCTGCTCAACCAACACCCACAAGGCGCAAAACTTCAGCAACAGCACCAGCACCAGGGTGACCACGGCAGTCGGCCCGCTACGGGGGTCTTTCATGATCTGCAAGGTGCGCTCACGGTCGCCGAAACCACCCAGCCAGGCGTCGGCACTGTCAGCCAGACCATCCAGGTGCAAGGCGCCACTGAGCAATACCCACAACGTCAGCAGCAATGCCGCATGCAGCGGCGCTGGCGTACCCTGCAGCAGAAGGCTGGCCAGCCACAGCAGCAGCCCGAACAACAGCCCGACCAGCGGGTAGAACAGCAGCGAACGCCCCAGCTCACGCGGCTCCGGCATGCCCGGCAGGCTCACGGGCAAGCTGCTGAGAAACTGCAAGGCAATCCAGAACGGCAACATCTCAGTGTTCCTCGGCCAGTTGACCGTCGCCACCCATCACCAGCCGCACCAGCGCCCCGTGCCCGACTTCAACCTGCAACAACTGCTCCTTCGGCAGGCCTCGCGCCCGGGCCAGCAATAACCGCATCACCCCGCCATGGGTGACCAGCAGCACCCGCTTACCCGCATGCTGGCGGCTCAAACGCTCGACAGCGGCCAGCACCCGCTCGGCGAATGCCTGCACCGGTTCGCCGTTGGGCGGGGTGCAGGCGTAGGGGTCTGCCCAAAAGCGCCCCAAGGCATCCGCCTGGTCTTCCATGATCTGCGCTGCACTACGGCCTTCCCAGTCACCAAAATGCAGCTCTTGCAAACCTGCTTCGCGTTGCACGGTCAAATCCAGCCGCCGACCCAGTTCATCGGCAAAACGCGCACAGCGCTGCAGCGGCGAACTGACCAGCACCTGCCACGGGCCCGCTTCGGCCACGGCGCTGCGCATCTGCGCCCAGCCCTTGTCAGTGAGGGCATCGTCCAGGCTACCGCGCAAGCCGCCCTGTTCCGTTTCGCCGTGGCGCAGCAGGTCGAGGATCATGCCGGGCGGTCCGCCACGGCGGCCTCGGCAAAGGTCGCCATCTGCCCGTGCAGCGCACAGGCCAGGCGCAACAACGGCACGGCCAACGCAGCACCACTGCCCTCGCCCAGGCGCAGGCCCAATGCCAATAGCGGTTCGGCCTGCAACGCATCCAGCAAAGCCTTGTGCCCAGGCTCCGCGCCCTGATGGGCAAACAGCAACCACGCCCGGCACTGCGGGTTGAGGCGCACCGCCACCAGGGCGGCAACGCTACAAATGAAACCGTCCACCAGCACGGCGATGCCCGCCTGCGCGCAGCCGATATAGGCCCCGGCCAATGCCGCGATCTCGAAACCGCCGACACAACCCAGTGCCTGCAATGGATCTGCGGCCTGCAGGCCATGCAGGTTCAGCGCCCGCTCGATGACCTCGGCCTTGTGCCGCACGCCAGCGTTGTCCAGGCCGGTGCCCGGGCCGCTGAGTTCAGCAGGCGGGCAGCCTAGCAGGACGCTGGCCAAGGCCGCAGCGGCCGTGGTGTTGCCAATCCCCATCTCGCCGCCAATGAACAGCTGCGCGCCCTGTTCAGCGGCACGCAGGGCGCTGTCGCGGCCTGCCTGCAAGGCTGCGTGCAACTGCCCCTCGGTCATCGCTGGCTGGCGGGCGAAGTTGGCCGTGCCGGCCCCCAGGCGCAGGTGGCGCACACCGGGCAGTTCCAGATGAGGATCGATGGTGCCAAGGTCGACCACCTCAAGGCTGGCCTGCAGCTGGCGCGCCAGTACGCTGATCGCCGCACCACCGCCGACGAAGTTGCGCAGCATCTGACCGGTCACCGCCTGCGGGTAGGCCGAGATACCTTCTTCGACCACGCCGTGGTCACCCGCGAAAATGCTGATGGCGGCCTGATCCAGGGCTGGCCGTTCACGCCCTTGCAGGCCCGCCAGCTGAACGGCCAGGCCTTCCAGTTGCCCGAGTGAGCCAGCAGGTTTGGTCAGCTGTTGCTGACGGGCACGAGCCTGGTCCATGGCGGCGTTGTCGAGAGAATGGCAGGCGTCACGCCACCAGGCTTGAGTCATAGTGCAGCTCCTTTGAGCATTAGGGGCAGGCCGGCTACGGTCAGCACCACGCGCTGGCAGCGTTCGGCCACGGCCTGGTGCAGCCAGCCGGCCAGGTCGACATAGCGCCGGGTCAGCTCGCCCATGGGCACGACGCCCAGGCCAGTTTCGTTGCTGACCAGAATGAGGGTGCCAGGCAACTGCTCCAGGCAGGCCAGCAGGGCGTCACGCTCCTCGGCCAGGCGCTGGTCGTCTTCCAGCATCAGCAGGTTGGTCAGCCACAGGGTCAGGCAGTCCACCAGCAGGCAGCGCCCTTCGGCCGCTTCGGTACGCAGTACTGCCGCCAGGGCCAACGGCTCTTCGATCAGCCCCCAATCGGCGGGGCGGCGCTGACGGTGCAGCGACACGCGCTCACTCATTTCACCATCCAGCGGCTGGCTGGTGGCGATGTAGGTTACCGGCAGGCCACTTGCACTGGCCAGCTGTTCGGCCAGGCGACTCTTGCCGGAACGGGCCCCGCCGAGAATAAGGTTGCGCATGTCAGGCCACCCCACACAGTTGGCGCAAATGCGCCGTGTCCAGGTGTTTTTCCACCAGGTCGGCCAGGCGCTCTATGTCGCGTTCACGCAAGGCTTCGTAATCGATGCTTTGCACCTCCTCCAGGCCAGCCCAACGCAGCAGCGCAGCACACGACTGGCTGCCTTCGAACAGGCCGTGCAGGTAGGTGGCGAGGATCTGGCCATCGGCGCTCACAGCACCCTCGCAGCGGCCATCGGCGAGCTGTACCGCTGGCTGTTCGAGGGCCGGCCCCGTGGTGACGCCAGCGTGAATTTCATAGCCGGCCACCGGCACTGCTTCAAGCTTCAGGGTACCGGCAACGTTGCGCAGTTGCTTCTCGGCCTCCAGCACCGTGGCGTAATCGAGCAGGCCAAGCCCAGCGCTTGAGCCGGGAGCCCCTTCCAGACCCAGCGGGTCATGCACTTCGCGGCCCAGCATCTGCAGGCCGCCGCAGATCCCGATCAGCTTGCCACCGTAACGCAGGTGCCGCTCGATGGCTTTACCCCACCCACGCTCGCGCAGCTGTGCCAGGTCACTGCGTACGCTCTTGGAGCCCGGCAGGATGATCAGGTCTGCAGCCGGGATCGGCTGGCCCGGGCCAATGAACTGCAGGTCCACCTGCGGATGCAGGCGCAACGGGTCGAAGTCGGTATGGTTACTGATGCGCGGCAATACCGGCACAATCACCTTGAGCACGCGCTCGCTTTTGGCGCCTTGGCGCACATCGATGCCGTCTTCGGCTTCCAGGTGCAGGTCGGTGACATAAGGCAGCACCCCCAGCACTGGCTTGCCGGTGCGTTGCTCCAGCCAGTCCAGCCCCGGCTGCAATAAAGCGATATCGCCACGGAAGCGGTTGATGACAAAGCCTTTGACCCGCGCCTGCTCACTGGGCGACAGCAATTCCAGCGTGCCCACCAGGTGGGCGAACACCCCGCCGCGGTTGATGTCGGCAACCAGGATCACCGGGCAGTCCACCGCCTCGGCAAACCCCATGTTGGCGATGTCGCCGGCACGCAGGTTGATCTCCGCTGGCGACCCCGCGCCTTCGACCATGACCACCGGCCAGGCGGCACTCAGGCGCTGGTGCGAAGCCAGCACCGCCTGCATGGCGATGGCTTTGTAGTCGTGGTAAGCCACCGCGTTCATGCTGGTGACCGCACGGCCGTGGATGATCACCTGGGCGCCGGTATCGCTGTTGGGTTTGAGCAACACGGGGTTCATGTCGGTGTGGGGTGCCAGCCGGCAAGCCTGCGCCTGCACCGCCTGGGCGCGGCCAATTTCACCGCCGTCGGCAGTTACCGCGCTGTTCAGTGCCATGTTCTGTGGCTTGAACGGCACCACGCCAACGCCTTGGCGCAACAGCCAGCGGCACAGGGCAGTTACCAGCGTGCTCTTGCCAGCGTCGGAGGTGGTGCCTTGCACCATGAGGGTGGTCATGCCGATTCCTTTTGAAAGTCCGCCAGGGCCTGAGCGAGACGCTGTTCGTCCGCCGCACATTCAGGCAGCCCCAGGCGCACGGCCGGTGGGTGTTCGAACAAGCGCACCAGGATGCCGCGGCGGGCAAGAAAGTCATGCAACTGCACGGCGCGCTCGCTGCGCACGTACTGGAACAGGTCACAGCCGCCGCTGGGGGCAAGGCCGGTGCTGGACAGCATTGTTGCCAAGCGCTGGCTGGCGGCAGCGCAACGTTCAATCTGCACGCGCTGGGCAGGCTTGTCGGCCAGGCTTGCCTGGGCCAGCACCCGGGTGGGCCCGTTGACCGTCCACGGGCCAAGCAGCTCGGCCAGGCGCAGCAACAGGCTGCGCTCGGCGGCGACGAAGCCCAGGCGTACCCCGGCCAGCCCAAAGAACTTGCCGAATGATCGCAGCACGATCAGCCCCGGGAGGTCGGCGCAATCGACCACGCCATCCGCCGGGGTGTTGTCCATGAACGCTTCGTCGACCAACAGCCAGCCACCGCGTGCAGCCAGGCGCGCGTGCCAGCCCAGCAGGCGCTCACGCGGTACCCGCTGCCCGGTCGGGTTATTGGGGTTGACCAGCACCAGCACGTCGAGGCTGTCGAGCATCGCCTCGACCTGCGTTTCATCCAGCTCGACCAGATGATGGCCCGCCCGATGCCAGGCATACGGGTGTTCGGCATAGCACGGCGACAGCACCCCTACCCGGCCAGCCGCACGCAGCAGCGGCAAAGCCTGGATCGCCGCCTGGGAACCCGCCACCGGCAGCAGCTCGCGGGCGCCGTAATACCCGCGTGCCGCCGCCTCCAGGCCGTCTTCGGTCTCAGGCAGGCGAGCCCAGGCATCTGTAGGTATCGGCGGGATCGGGAACGGCCAGGGCGCGATGCCGCTGGACAGGTCGAGCCACTGCTCGCGAGGGATACCGTAATGTTGCACCGCACGCAGCAGGCGGCCACCGTGTTCAAGCATTGATGTAAGCCCCCAGGCAGATCAACAACAGCCACAGCCACACGCCGCGCTGCACCAGGCTCCAGCCACGCTCGATGGCATCGGCGTCAGCCATCGGCCCTTCGCCCAGGCATGGCCGCTCATGCAGTTCGCCGTGGTAAACAGCCGGGCCGCCCAGCGCTACACCGAGTGCTCCGGCACCGGCGGCCATCACAGGGCCGGCGTTGGGGCTGTCCCACAGCGGGCCCTGCTTGCGCCAGCAAGCCAGCGCCAGGCGGGTCTTGCCCAGCAGTGCGTAAGTCAGCGCCACCAGCCTTGCGGGAATATAGTTGAGCACATCATCAATGCGCGCCGCGCACCAGCCGAAGCGCTCGAAGCGTTCGTTGCGATACCCCCACATGGCATCCAGGGTGTTGCTCAGGCGGTACAGCACCACGCCCGGCGCGCCGGCCACCACAAACCAGAACAGCGCGGCGAACACCGCGTCACTGCCGTTTTCCAGTACCGACTCGGTGGCTGCGCGGGCCACGGCGGGCTCATCCAGCTCCCGGGTTTCGCGGCTGACCAGGTAGCCGACGCGGCGCCGGGCTTCCTCCAGGTCGCCCTGGCGCAAGGCGTTGGCCACCGGCAGCACATGTTCGCCCAAACTGCGCAGGCCCAGGGCGCAGTACAGCGCCAGCACATCCACCAGCCAGCCGATGTACGGCAGCCAGGACAGGATCAGCGCCACCAGGGTCAGCGGCACCACCGCCAGAAACCACGCACTCACGCCGTGGCTGCGCCAGCCGCGGCCACCTGCATTCAGGCGGCGCTCCAGGTTACCGGCCATATTGCCGAAGGCCACCAGCGGGTGGCGCCGCTGCGGTTCGCCCAGCAAGGCATCCAGGGCCACCCCGGCCATGGTCAGCAAGGCCACGCTCATTGGCGCTCTCCCCATTGGTTTTCGTACAACATGTCACTCAAAGGCCGTTCTTCGGCCCAGTTTTCCAGCACCAGCATGGGTGCAGGGTAAAATTCGGTCACGGGTCCCAGGCACAGCACCGCCACCGGTTTGGCCCCTTCCGGCATACCCAGCAGTGCTGCCAGCGCCAGAGGGTCGAACAGCGACACCCAGCCCATGCCCAGCCCTTCGCCACGGGCCGCCAGCCACAGGTTCTGAATGGCGCAGGCCAGCGAGGCCAGGTCCATCTCCGGCAGGGTGCGACGGCCGAAGATGTGCGGCTCGCGGTTGTCCATCAAGGCCGCTACCAGCAGCTCGGCACAGTCATTGATGCCTTCTACCTTCAGCTTCATGAAGTCATCAGCCCGCTCGCCCAATGCCTCGGCAGTGCGCAGACGCTCCGCCTCCACCAAGGCCTGGATGCGGGTACGCAGGTCGCGCTGGGTGATGCGAATGAAACGCCAGGGCTGCATCAAACCGACGCTAGGCGCCTGGTGTGCGGCGGCCAGCAAGCGGCCCAGCAGTGCTGGCGCAACCTGGCCACCGGCAAAATGGCGCATGTCGCGACGCTCACCGATAGCCCGATAGATCGCAGCGCGTTCGGCGGCGCTGTAGGCGTGTTCGCTCATGGTCGCAACAGCGCCGCCGCCGCATCAGGGTTGGAGGGGAAGTAGAAGTGCACGTAAGAGGCCGTCAGCCGACCCAGGCGATACACCGCTTCGTTGCCCCGCCCGCCGTTGGGGCTGAGGCCTCGGGCGATCGGTTCCAGCGGCGTGCTGGTTAGCGAGTGGTGATAGGTATGGCCGCGCAGGGTACCTTCCGGCAGCTCCACCGCCTGCAAGGCCAGGGCCGCCAGGCGCTTTTGCATGGTCGCCTCGCCTGGCAGCAGGCCGAGCAGTTCGGCACGCTCGCCGGCGACGTCAGTCAGGGCATCGAGCAGGTACAGCATGCCGCCACATTCAGCCAGCAACGGCTTGCCCTGAGCATGATGGGCGCGGATTGCCTCGCGCATTGGCGCATTGGCAGCCAGGGCGTGGTGATGCAGTTCGGGATAGCCACCCGGGAGGTACAGGCTGTCCACCACTGGCAGTTCACGGTCGTGCAGCGGCGAGAAGAATTCCAGCTGCGCGCCCAGGCTGCGCAGCAGCTCAAGGTTGGCACCATAGGTGAACGCGAACGCTTCGTCTCGCGCCACACCAATGCGCACACCGTCCAGCGAGGCAGCACGCACCTGCGGCTCGGGGCCGACAAAGGTCACCGGCGGAGGCATCGCGGCGTCGCAGCTGGCGGCAAGCGCCTCGGCGGCGGCATCTAGGCGGGTATCCAGGTCGTTCAGCTCGCTGGCCTGAACCAGCCCAAGATGACGGCTGGGCAATTCAATGCCGCGCTCACGGGACAAGCCGCCATACCAGCGCAGGCCCTCGGTCAGGCTACCTTCGAGCAGCTGCGCGTGGCGCAGGCTGCCCACGCGGTTGGCCAGTACGCCGGCGAACGGCAGGTCGGCCTGGTAACGCGCCAGGCCCAGGGCCAGGGCGCCGAAGGTCTGGGCCATGGCCGTACCGTCGATCACAGCCAGCACTGGCACGCCGAAGTGGCGCGCCAGGTCAGCACTGGACGGGGTGCCGTCGAACAATCCCATGACCCCTTCGATCAGGATCAGGTCGGCCTCGCCGGCGGCTTCCCACAGCAGGCGGCGGCTTTCCTCGGCTCCGATCATCCACAAATCCAGCTGGTACACCGGCGCGCCACTGGCCCGCTCGAGAATCATCGGGTCCAGAAAGTCGGGGCCACACTTGAACACCCTCACCTTGCGCCCGAGGTTGCGGTGCAGGCGGGCCAAAGCAGCAGTGACGGTGGTCTTGCCCTGGCCAGAGGCCGGTGCCGCGATCAACACCGCGGGGCAGTGGCGCGATTGACTCACAGCTCGACGCCCTTCTGTGCACGGATACCGGCCTGGAAGGCGTGCTTGAGCATGCCCATCTCGGTCACGGTATCGGCCAATTCGATCATCTCGGGCTTTGCAGCGCGGCCAGTCACGATCACGTGCTGCATGGGCGGACGGCCCTGGATGTCGGACAGGACCTGGTCCAGGTCGAGGTAGCCATGCTTGAGGGCGATATTCAGCTCATCCAGCACTACGAACTGCACACTTGGATCCTGCAGCAACTGCCGCGACACCGCCCAGGCGGCTTCGGCGGCAGCGATGTCACGCTGGCGGTCCTGGGTTTCCCAGGTAAAGCCCTCACCCATCACGTGATAGCGAACCTGCTCGGGGAAGCGGCGGAAAAACAGCTCTTCGCCGGTGCTATTACGGCCTTTGATGAACTGCACCACTCCACACTGCATGCCATGGCCCAGGGCGCGGGCGAGCATGCCGAAGGCAGAGCTGCTCTTGCCTTTGCCATTGCCGGTCAGCACCAGCAGCAAGCCGCATTCGTTGGGGGAATTGGCGATGCGTTCGTCGATGACCGCCTTCTTGCGCTGCATGCGCGCCAGGTGACGTTCGTCGCGTTCGGTGGCTTCGCTCATCAGGGTTCTCCGCAGGCTGGCACCACGGCACGCGTGGCGACAGGGAATAGGCAGGCAGACGGAGAGCGCGCAGGGGCCATGGCAGGGCGCCACGGTGCACCGCGCATCACCCTCCGTGATGCCGTTGACAGTTTCAGGCCGGTCTCCGGGCTTGTGAGCGGGCCTTGGCCCAAACCTGCGCGCCTTCCCGGATGCTGGCATCCAGTGGCCCTGCGCGGCCTTCTACTCACCTACCGTTGCGGGGGCAGCGCCGGAATCGCGCCATGCTGGCGCCCACCGGCTTCCCAGTTTCACCCTGCCCAGTCGGGGCTGGCAGGGCACCTGAAACACGCCGCGAAGGTTAGAGGGTTGCACCGGGAGCGTCAATCGAAGTGGTTGCTGCAGCAACGTAAGCTTTTGATCTTGATCTTGATCTTGCTCTTGCTCTTGCTCTTGCTCTTGCTCTTGCTCTTGATCTTGATCTTGATCTTGATCTTGATCTTGATCTTCGCGACTTCAGGAGGCCGAACGCAGGCCTTGCGGAGGGAGGTGACGGGCATGGATGCCCGTCAAGCGCTGGGCCCCAGGATGGGGCCTGCAGCGCGGTCCTCCCGGGAGCGAGGCCGGAGTGAGGGAACCCCGGAGCGCAGCGTAGGGGCCGGATGATGGGAGCGCAGCGTTTTTTGGTTACTTTTTGTCGCGTCTGACAAAAAGTGACTCGCCGTAAGGGCGAAAAGGTGAGTTAGTGTCGCTATCGCAAATGGCCTATGCGCGAGCTAAAAACCAGCACTGTTTCGCTGTTCGGTCTTGCTGTTCGCTGTTCGCTGTTCGCGTTCAGGTGTGAGCATCAACAATGAGTCAACATTCATTTTCAAA